>JACMQD010000303.1 GCA_014377155.1 Herminiimonas sp. | reverse complement strand
CGAAATCGAATGGCAGGTCAATCTCGGTCACGATGGCGCCGAGCGTGCGCAGCGTGGACACCGCGTTATTGGTGGCGCGTGCGATGTCATCGCTGACCGGCAACGGGTACTGTGCGGGCCGCATCACGGCAATCCTGACGCCCCGCACCGACGCCAGGCTGCGGTCGAAGTGAAACAGCGGACGCTGGAAGGTACCGTCATCGCGCAGATCGGGGCCGGCCAGCGCGGCCGTCAGCAAGCCGGCATCTTCGGCCGTGCGCGTCATCGGCCCGATCGTGTCGAGCGAAGGTGAGAGTGCGATCGTGCCGTGCAGGCTGATCAGTCCGTGGGTGGTCTTGAGTCCGGTCAGGCCATTGAACGCGGCCGGTGCACGGATCGAGCCGCCGGTATCCGATCCGATTGCCGCCGGCGCCAGGCCGCCTGCTACGGCCACGCCGGAACCGCTGCTCGAACCGCCCGGCGCCCGGTGCTGGCCGCGCATGTCCCACGGATTACGCGGCGTGCCCATCAGCGGATTAGTGCCCCAGCCGCCGAAGGCGAACTCCACCATGTGGGTCTTGCCGAGGATGATCATGCCGGCCGCCAGCAGGCGTTCGACGACGGTGCTGGTGGTGGCGCTGCGACGCGCCGACCACGCCTGCGAACCGCAGGTCGTGACTTGGCCCTCGATCTCGCACAAGTCCTTTACCGCAATCGGCAATCCGTGCAACGGCGACACCGGCAAGCCGGAGCGTCGCTGAAGGTCAGCCGCTTGTGCCTGCAGCAATGCCGATTCCGCGTAGACGCCGACATAGGCATGCAGGCGCGGATCGAGCCGCGCAATCCGGTCCAGATACACGCCGGTCAGTTCCACCGACGTGAAGTCCGCTTGCTGCAGGCCACGCGCCAGATCGGCCAGGCTGGAAAAAGCAATTTGCTGGTGTATCGCCATACTCGCAATCAAAAAAGAATATTCCGCCAAAAAGAGTTTAATCCAGCGAGCGCAGGACCGTCGCCAGTTTGCCGAACAATTCGTCGATATGGGTTTTTTCCAGCACCAGCGGCGGTGACAGCGCGATGATGTCGCCCGTTGTGCGGATCAACAAACCATCGGCAAAGGCGCGTTTGAATGCATCGAACGCGCGCGCCCCCGGCTTACCGGCAATCGGCGCCAGTTCGACCGCAGCAATCAGCCCGATATTGCGCAGATCGATCACATGCGGCAACCCCTTGAGAGAATGCACGGCGTCGGCCCAGTAACCGGCCAGACTTTGCGCATGCTCGATCACGCCCTGCTCTTCGAATATATCGAGCGAGGCCAGACCGGCTGCGCATCCCAGCGGATGGCCCGAATACGTATAGCCATGAAACAGTTCGATGCCGGCTGGCCCGTTCATCAAAGCGTCGTAGATGTGACTCTTCGAAAACACCGCCCCCATTGGCACCACGCCGTTGGTCAGCCCCTTGGCAACCGTGACCAGGTCCGGTTCGACACCGAAATAATCGAAGGCGAACGGCGTCGCCAGACGTCCGAAACCAGTGATGACTTCATCGAAGATGAGCAGGATGCCGTGCTTGTCGCAGATCTCACGCAGCTTCTTGAGATAGTTCTTCGGCGGGATCAGCACGCCGGTCGAACCCGCCACAGGCTCGACGATGACCGCCGCAATGGTCGACGCATCATGCAGCGCAACGATGCGCTCGAGATCGTCGGCCAGGTCGGCACCGTGTTCCGGCTCGCCGCGCGTGAATGCGTTTCTTTGCAGGTCATGGGTATGGCGCATATGATCGACGCCGCCCAGCAACGGGCCGAACTGCTTACGGTTGCCGGCGATGCCGCCCACCGACAAACCGCCAAAACCGACACCGTGATAGCCGCGCTCGCGCCCGATAAGGCGGGTGCGTGAGCCTTCGCCGCGGGCACGGTGATAGGCCAGCGCCATTTTCAAGGCGGTATCGACCGACTCCGATCCGGAGCCCGTATAAAAAATATGCGCGAAGCGGTTGCCGGTGTATTGCTTGAGGCGGGCAGCCAGCTCGAATGCCATCGGATGCCCCATCTGGAACGACGGCGAATAATCCAGCGTGGCAACCGACTTTTGCACGGCGGCGACGATCTTCGGTTGCGCATGGCCGAGTGGCACGCACCACAAGCCTGCCGTGCCATCCAGCACGGTGTTGCCATCGATATCCTTGTAATACATGCCCTCGGCCGACACCATCAGCCGCGGATGCGCCTTGAAGTCGCGATTGGCCGTAAACGGCATCCAGTAGGCGGACATGTCGATCGGTGGATCCTCGGTTTTCATGGGGCGCTCCAGCGCAAGAAATAATAGGTCAACAATAACAGTTACAATCGGCAATGGTAGGTACACTTCGGCGTAAGTCTAAAAATTGTACTGCGCGAATTAAGAATCCGTACTGATGTTGTAGCAACACAAAATCGAGAAGAGAAATGCCCTCAAGCGAACCCCGAAAAATAAGTTTTCGACTCGAGCGCGGCGCGCCGGGCGGGCTGGTCGGGCAAGTTGCCGACGGATTGCATCAGCTGATCGAAAGCGGTGGCTTGCGCGCCGGCGAACGACTGCCATCGGTGCGAAAGCTGGCGCAGGATCTTCAGGTCAGCAATTCCACTATTGTCGAAGCCTATGAGCGACTGGTCGCCAGAGGCTTGCTGCAAGCCCGGCGCGGTGCCGGTTTTTTCGTTGCCAGGCGGGAAACGGTCGAGGTCGCACCGCGCGCGTTCTCGCCGCCGGTGCCGGTGATCGATTCAGCCTGGCTGCTGTCGGAAGTGTTTGCCGATGACCGTGTCCCGATCAAGGCAGGTTGCGGCTGGCTTCCCAGCAATTATCTCGATGGCGAAGGATTGCGCCAGGCCGAGCGTCGCCTGATCCGTGCGCCAGGGCCGCAACAGGTCGGCTACGGCCACCCTTACGGCTATCCGCCGCTGCGCCAGACGCTTGCCAAGTCGCTCGAACGCTGGGCGCTGGACGTCGCCCCCGAACAAGTCATCACCACGCATGGCGCCACCCAGGCGCTCGACATCATCGTCCGTACACTAGTCAAGCCGGGCGACACCGTGCTGGTCGAAGATCCCGGCTACTGTAATCTGATCGCTATGCTGAAGCTGTCGCACGTCAACGTGTTGGGCGTGCCGCGCACCGCTTCCGGCGTCGATGTCGACGCGCTCGATGCGCTCGCAGCGCGCCACAATCCCAAAATATTTTTTACCAATCCGGTGTTGCAGAATCCGACCGCGACATCCTATACGCCGGCCTGCGCGATGCGCGTGCTGCAAATGGCAGAGCGTCACGGCTTCTGGGTTGTCGAAGACGACCTGTACCGCGAACTGGCGCAACCGACCGATCCGATGCTGGCGGCGCTTGACGGCCTGCAACGGGTGATTTACGTATCGGGCTTTTCAAAAACTATCGCGCCCTCGCTGCGGCTCGGCTATATCGTTTGCCAGCCGGCGTTAGCGCGTGAACTGGTCCATACCAAGATGGTGCTTACGCTGACCAGTTCCGAGATCACCGAGCGTCTGGTGCATATAGCCTTGACCGAAGGACGTCACCGCAAGCATGTCGAGCGGCTGTCGGCGTCGCTGCTGGAGGCGCAGTCACGGCTCAATGACCGGCTTGAGAAAGTGGGCCTGACGCCGTTCGCCGCACCCCGCGGCGGCATGTTTTCGTGGGCCTCGCTGGAGCGTACCGACCTGAGCACCCGTGCCATCGCCGACATGGCGCTGGCACGGGGCATCTGGCTGGCGCCCGGCGAATTTTTCTTCCTGTCGACGCCGGACCGTCCCTGGTTCCGGTTCAATGTCGCCTATTCGGATGTGGCCGAAGTGTCGGCGTTTTTCGAAAGTCTGTAAAAACGCGGTTCGACGGCGCGGTTTTGCCTTTGCAAAAATGTGGTTTTCACGCTTGATGGTCGCAGTTTCACAAAAATGGAACTGCCCACCGTGTTCTGACACTCAGTTCAATCAAGCGGTGTCCGCGCAGGGCGAATCGAGGGCGGCACTAATCGCAGGCGAAAACAGTGAAGTGCTCCCGACATGAATCCAGTAGACAGTTCCTTGCCGTACGTTCAGATTACGCCGCTGTCCCGGCAGGCAGCGCAGCCGGCAGCGTCGACCGCCAGCAGCCCGACAGTGCCATCCGGGTCGGGTGTGCGCAGGGGCGAACGCGCGCAAGCGCTGCAGTTATTTTCAATAATGCAGCGCATGCCGGCCCGTAGCAATGTCGCCCCTGCGAATTCTGCTGGCGCCCCGGCCACCACCGTCGGCGCCCGGCCGACTCGGACCAGAATACTTCCCCACCGGATTGTCGTTACCGACCTTCCAGACCGGCGCGAACACCGCATCTATGCCCTCGGTCAGTCCCCGCTTACGCTCGCACCTGCAGGCGTCGCCGGCGCCTCGCCATCAGACGATTTCCGGATATGCGAACAGGCTTTGGTGCAGGGTATCGAATCGCGCCAGGGCCTGTATGAGTTCGTATCGAGGATGGCGCATCAAGAACCCGCCCGTAGCAAATCGAAACCGGTCATCGACCAGCTGATGCAACAATGGCAAGCAAGCCGGGCTGCCGGCGTGCCATTGGTCCTCGGAGGCAAATACCAGGTTACGTCCGTCGAGCGCCAGATTCCACCCGACGTTGGCAGCGCGCCGGTCATGAACGATCACCTGCATGTCCACCTTGATGTGACCGACCGGACCCACGGCCGCCGGCACACGATCGTCCTGACCCAGGCAGGGCTCAAGTTCACCGGCCAGCTGCTTCGGCCCGAACAAATCCTGCGCGCCAGCATGATCCTCGATCAGCATCAGGAACTCAACTATCACGCCGCCGAGGGGCAGGCGGGACCGATGATCCTAAGCGGTGCCGGCAACGGCCGCAATGCCACGCTGGTCGCATTTCGTGAAATACAATCAAGGATCGAGGACGGCTCGATTGTCGATCAAAATCAGGTCGGCCCGGCGCTTCAAACGGTCGTGACGAACGCACGGCAAGTATGCGCAGCGTTCATTCAGATGCCGGCACAGCTCGACGCGCTGCACGAGGCGTTGTGCACTGCGCTGGAACGCAAACGCAATCGGGCGTCGGAACCGGTTACAGCCGCACCAACGGCAGCCGATTTGGCTGCCATGGATCGCGCGTCAGGCCGTACTCCTTCGGCAAGAAGCGAACAAGCATCGGGATTCCAAGACCGCAGGTTCCAGCTCAAGGACAATATGGGCGGTGGTGACTGCTTGTTTCATGCGCTCGAAGCGTCGGGGCCGGCCCGGGCAGGTTCGGTTTCGCTTAGCCGGGCCGCACTGGAACAGGTTCGCGAGGAAGTCGCCGCAGTACGCCGTCAGACGGTCGACACGCCGCAACAATTACGCTACAACCATGCCGACTACGCGACGATCGTGAATCAACACAATCCCGACGCCTTGAAGGCAGCGCCTAAAAGCGGCGTGATTACCAACAAGCATCTGGCCTACATGCAGCGTCAGTGCGGCTATTACGCCGGCGAAACCGAGCTCGAACAATGGTTGATGCTGGAGCGAAATCGCGACAGGATGGTCGTGGTAATCGATAGTCAAACTGGCTTCGAATCGATTACCTACT
>JACMQD010000302.1 GCA_014377155.1 Herminiimonas sp. | reverse complement strand
GCGAACAAACCGAACAACACCACCCGCGAGCGCCAGGCCGACAGTTTGACGGCAAGTACAGGACTGGCGGAAAACGGTACACCCCGGGCGGCGGCAGTACGTGGCGCGCGCATTATTTGGCTCCCATGGTCAGGTATTGGGCCCGTGCGGGCGTCACGGCCATCATTTTGAGGGCGCGGCTGGCATATGCTTCGATGCGGGCATGTTTGCCCAGCGTGGATTGGTCGAGCTGTAGTTGCGACCATTCGATATCGAGCTGACGCGCGACGCTTTGCGCGCGCTCAAGCTCGATGAACATGCGGCGTGTCTGGTAATGCGCGTTGACCAGCGACAGCGCACACACTACTAGGCCAATCGTCAGCAACAGGCTCAGACGACCGCTCATGACGCACTCCGATCGGCAGCGGCTGGCATCGGCAAACGCGCCGCGACGCGCATTACTGCCGAGCGCGAACGCGGATTGGCCGCTATTTCGGCATCGGACGGCTTTAGTTTGAGCAACAACTTCATTTCGGGCTGAGGGAGATCGACCGCACGGATCGGCAAGCGACGATCGGGCTGCGCCCCATTGGCCTTGAACCCCAAGAATTGTTTGACGATCCGACCTTCAAGCGAATGAAAGCTGATCACGACCAGCCTGCCGCCGGGAGCCAGATGCCGAAATGCTTCCTGCAAACCTATTTGCAGTTCTTCAAGCTCTTGATTGATGTAAATCCGGATAGCCTGAAAGGTGCGAGTGGCCGGATCTTTGCCCTTCTCGCGGGTTTTAACGGCGTGTGCCACGATCGTGGCAAGCTCTCGTGTGCTTGAAATTGGCTCGATTGCCCGGCGAGCAGCAATCGCCTTTGCAATCTGAAAAGCAAACCGTTCTTCCCCATATTCCCGTATCACTTTCTCAATATTCGGTTCAGTTTCCGTAGCCAGCCATTCTGCTGCGGATAACCCGCGGGTGGTATCCATGCGCATGTCGAGCGGCCCGTCGGCGCGAAAACTGAAACCGCGCGCCGCATCATCGACTTGGGGCGATGAAATTCCCAGATCCAGCAACACGCCGTCTAGCTGCGTGATGCTGCGTTCGTCAAGCGCCTCGCGCAGCGTTGCAAAGCTGTCATGCACGATATCGAAGCGCGGGTCGGTCATGCCGCGCGCAGTGGCGACGGCTTGCGGATCCTTGTCGAACCCTACCAGCCTGCCGCGCGTCCCGAGTCGTTCCAGAATTTTGCGGCTATGCCCGCCACGCCCAAAAGTGCCATCTACGTACACACCGTCGGCCCGGCCGCCGTCGATTGCCAGCGCATCGACCGCTTCTTCCAGCAGCACCGTCCGGTGCTGAAATTCTGGTACTGCAAGATTACTCATCACGGCCGTCAGAAAGAAAAGTCGTTCAATACGTCAGGCATCCCGGCAGCAACTGCCTGCGACTCGTTTTCATCCAGCTTGCCCGCATCCCAGATCTCGAAATGGCTGCCCATTCCCAGCAACATGACGTCGCGCGCCAAACCGACCGCGTTGCGCAATTCAGGCGCGATCAGGATCCTTCCCGCCGAATCCATCTCGACGTCCGAGGCATTGCCCAGAAAGATGCGCTGCCATGCGCGCGCCGACATGGGCCAAGCGGCGATTTGCTCGCGATGGCTTTCCCACACCGGGCGCGGGAAGAACAGCAGACAGCCATGAGGATGTTTGGTCAGTGTCACGCGCCCCTCGCATTGGACCGAGAGTGCGTCGCGATGCTTGGCAGGAATAGACATCCGGCCTTTGGCATCGAGATTAATTGCGGACGCACCTTGAAACACCCTGAGACCCTCTGCTTGTCGTTTTTAGAATTGGTCGCGAAGAACTCGTACGCAGAAATAATGCAAAATTAATCCCACAAATAAACACTTTTTAACACTGTCGCCCACTTTAGAGGATGAGCTATTGGTGGTCAAGAGATATAAAGCATGCCAAACAGAAAAATTTCCAATGAAGTCAAAGACTTAGCGCAATACATTAATGCAGTATAAAACGACAATACCGAAATAAATTAAGTACTTATGAAACATACTGAATGTAGCGCTTTAGCTAAACACATGTGTTTAGCAGGTATTATTTGCTTGCAATTCAATTAAAAAGTTGCCTGGGATGACTGAATTCGGATGTTTTGCATGGCTGAAACAGCAGTTTTCTGTTGTTTAACAGGAATAATGTTCCTCCATTATGTTGTTTAATAGGAAGGCTATAAGTTTTCTTAACGTAATCTTTTTTTGGCTTTGATCAGGGTCATAAAAACGGAAAATAACCGCTCCCGACGGCGCGAAGACATGTGATTCATGCAATGATCTGCTGGTGAAAATCCCACGCAGATTATTTACAGACAACGAAGCCGACCGTCTCGCGAGTTTGAAACGCTATGCCATACTCGATACACCGGCCGAGAAATCGTTCGACCGTATCGCCGGTTTGGCCGCGCGGCTGCTCAAGGTACCGATTGCGATTGTCAGCCTGGTTGACGCCGACCGGATTTGGTTCAAATCCCATTTTGGACTGGAGGCGAACGAGATACCGCGCTTTCCCGGACTTTGCTCATCTGCGATACTTTTCGACCGTCCCTGGATCGTCAACGACGCGTTACATGATCCGCGCACGATTGCCAATCCACTCGTATCCGGCGAATTCGGTTTGCGGTTTTATGCGGGCGTGCCGCTGCGGACTGCCGACGGACACAATCTCGGCACGTTTTGCGTGATTGACAAGAAGCCACGCAACATCTCGAATGAAGAAGTCAGCCTGTTGCAGGATCTGGCGGGCTTGGTGATGAACGAGATGGAACTGCGCCTGGCAACGCGACGGGCCTTGCACGCCGAGTTGCGGGTACGCGAACAGCAAATTTCGGTCGATGCTGCCGCGCTGGTCACCGAAGCCGAGACACGCCGCAGATTCGCGCTGGATGCGGCCGGCATTGGCGACTGGGATATGGATCTTCGCGACCAGCGCACCCGACGTTCACTCATGCACGACCGCTGCTTTGGCTATTCTGACGGCGCACCGGCGTGGTCGATCGGCCATTTGCTGGACCACGTCCATGCTGACGATAAAGAAATGGTCGAAAAGAAACTAGCGTACGCGCGCCATGCCGGCAGTAGTTTCGACGTTGAGTTTCGCGTGGTGTGGCCGGATCGGACCGTCCACTGGCTGCTTTCCAGAGGAAAATTCGGAGTCGACAGCAATGGACAAGCGATCACGATGTCGGGTATCTACATCGAAATCACCGATCGCAAGCTGAACAAGAAAAAACTGGAACGGCTGGGACTGATTGTAGAAAAAGCCAGAACCCCGGTGGTGCTTACCGATGCGCTGGGAAAGATCGAATGGACCAATGATGCCTTCGCCTCGCTCACCGGCTACGCCATGGACGAGGTTGTGGGAAAGAGTCCGATTGAAATCCTGCAAGGGCCAGACACCGACACGGATACGCTGGATCTGATCCGTGCAGCGGTGCGGAACCAACGGGGTTTCGAGGTTGAAATCCAGAACTACCGGAAGTCCGGCGAATCGTTTTGGCAACACATCAAGGCCGATCCGATCCGGGACAAGAAAGGAAACGTGGAATCCTACATTGCGGTCCAGTCCGATATAACGGAACGGAAGAACCTTGAAATGCAGCTACGCAAGAAAGCCAATTTCGACACCCTCACCGGCTTGCCGAACCGCCACCTGTTCTGGGACCGTCTCGACAATGCGATCAGGCATGCGCATCGAACCGGCAAGAAAGCGGTGCTTTTTTCCATTAATCTCGACCGTTTCAAGGAAACCAACGACTGGTTCGGACACGAAGCCGGCGACCGGCTGCTCAATGATGCCGCCGCGCGCATCGTCGCCTGCGTGCGGGAAAGCGATACGGTCGCACGTATTGGCGGCGACGAGTTCACCGTAATACTTACAGTAGTCGAAGATCTGGCCTGTAGCGCGACCGTAGCTGAACAGATCTTGTTTGCCTTGTCACGTCCCTTCATGTTCGAACAGTCCGTCATGACGCTATCGGCCAGCATTGGCATTGCCGTGTATCCCCTCGACGCCGACGCCTCGGAAGACTTGCTCAAATATGCAAACCAGGCCATGTACGAGGCCAAGCACAGCGGTCGTAATCAGTTCAACTACTTTACCCAAAGCATTCACGAAAAAGTACAACGGCATCTGCGCCTTGGCATGGATCTGCGGCAGGCTCTGGTACGCGACCAGCTCGACATCTATTTCCAGCCGATCGTGTCGCTCGGGAGTGGACGCATCGTCAAGGCCGAAGCGCTATTACGCTGGAATCATGATGAAGGACGAATCGAGCCTTCCGAATTCGTGCCACTGGCGGAAGAACTCGGACTGATTCACGATATTGGCGAATGGGTGTTCCAGGAAGCAGCATTGCTGGCCGACAGATGGAGCAAGCAGTACGACACCCCGTTTCAGATTAGTGTTAACAAGTCGGCAATGCAATTCGAGTCCAATGGCAAACGACGCAGCTGGCCGGCACAACTCAAAGAAATGGGCGTGCCCTGTAAGCAGATTTCGATTGAAATCACGGAAGGTGTTTTGCTCAAGGATTCACGCATGGTCATGGAAACGCTGCTGCAGTACCGACAGGCCGGCATTGAAATCGCGCTAGACGATTTCGGCACCGGTTATTCGTCGATGTCCTACCTGAGCAAGTTCAGCATCGATTACCTGAAAATCGATCAATCATTTGTGCGCGACATCACCACGTCGAATAACCGCACGATAGCCGAAACCATCATTCTTCTCGGACACAAGCTCGGCCTGAAGATCATCGCTGAGGGCATCGAAACCGCTGAACAGCATCGCATCCTGATGGACGCCGGCTGCGATTTTGGCCAGGGTTTCTTTTTTTCGCAGGCGGTCCCGCGGCAGGAATTCGAAAAACTGCTGATGCAGAGTCTGGCGCAGTAGCCTGCTCGACGCCATGGAGCAGGGTGCGGCGATTTACCAGCAGATCATACCGCTTTTGTCATGGGCAGAATGTCGTGCACCACAATGCTGGTAGGCGTTTTCAGTTCCGCCAGCCAGCCTTCTTCGCGAATACCGCGCAGTCCGTCGCGGTAGCCCTGCTCCCAGCGCCACTCGATCGAGCCGCGTGAAAAATTGATATCCTTGGCGGCCATGTGCCAATCCTGGCCACCGTAGGCCAGACGCACGATGTGCATGGTGGTAGCGCAGCCGAGCGCCGACCGTACCTCGTCGCCGGCAGCGCTTTGCAGGTCGGCCGGCAGCTGTTCGTACAGTGAGCGTATCGTCTGCTGCAGGCCGTGCACGCGGACGTAGGCATCGATATGCCGCTGCGAGCGCGACGCGAACATGACATCTTTCTGCCGCGTCTGCACTTCGTCGAGCGTTCTCGGAGCGGGTCCGTCGGCGCTCCACAGATCGACCATGAAGCACAGCGTATCGACCTGCGGCACGTCGTCGAGAACGGTCTCGAGCGGTGTGTTCGAATACAGGCCACCATCCCAGTACAGATCACCATCGACGCAGACTGGCGGGAAACCCGGCGGCAGTGCGCCACTGGCCATGACATGTTCGACTCCGATATCGAGCCTGCGGTTGTCGAAGCCGACCAATTCGCCGCAGTTTACCTTGACCGCATTGACTGTCAGGCGCATGCCGCCTTCGGCGTTGAGGTAGTCGAAATCGATCAGCTCTTTCAGCGTTGCAGCCAGTTCACTGGTGTCGTAAAAACTGGCCTGTTCAGGCGCTACTGTCATGCCGACTGCAAACGGATTGAACAGGCGCGGCGAAAAGAATCCCTTTACGCCGCGTGTCATGGATTCCAATGTTGCCAGCCAGGAGTTGAACTGGCGTGCGTTGTCCGCAACTTTTTGCAGGTCGAGCAGGTCCGAATGGGAAATACGCTGCCAGAACTGCCGCAAGCGCGCCACGCGCTGTTCAGGTTCGTTACCGGCAATGATGGCGGCATTAATGGCGCCGATCGAGGTGCCGACGACCCAGTCGGGCGCCAAGCCATTTTCGTGCATTGCCTGAAACACGCCGGCCTGGTAGGCGCCGAGCGCACCGCCACCCTGCAACACCAGGGCGATCCGGTTGTTATGCTGTGCCACGGGCGCTGTCGCGGATGAATCGATCATATGCATTCCCCCTACTTTGATTGTTGATGTCCGGTCATGCTTGCTGTCTGGCGGGACTTATCTTTGTACCGGCTTCTGTCCCAACTTGCGTTGAAGCGTGCGGCGCGCGCACCATCGCGGCTATGATGCCACGATGTTCGGCAAGGATGGAGTCGACGTTTGCCGGCTTGCCCAGATACTCGTCAGCACCGTGTTTGACCGCCTCCACCGGCGTTGCAATACTGGCATATCCGGTGAGGACCAAAATACGCGCGTTTGGCAAAAACTTATGTAGGAGCGCGATCCATTGCAAGCCTGAATCCTGCACCAGATGCAAATCGATCGTCACGATATCGAATGCGGTCATGACGGCAGCTGACAGCACCGCGCTGCCATCGTGCGCGACCATCGCGGTAAAACTGCGTCGCTCCAAGGCACGCGCCGGGGTCGAAGCAAAAGCTTCGTTATCGTCAATGACCAGGAAAGTCGGCGTCATGGCGGCGGGATAGCGCAAGCGCCACCCTTCGAGAAATTGATCAGCCATTGGCGCAGGTCCACGGATGCGCGGCCGGCCACCGTTGCCGACCCAGCGTGTTATCAGACATGGTGCAACGTCAAAGACGGTGAAGGCGGTGTGGACTATGACGCTGCACCGGCAAACCGCAAGCCCGGCCTCCCGATGCGGTTTGGCTCGGCACTGGCGCAGCATGCCGAGGTCGCCGTCGACCGCACGCGGATTGCGATCGTGTGGAAGCAGTGCGACGGCAAGGCAACGGTCATGCTCGGCAAGCTGCCGGTCGACGCCGGGCAACATTGGAAAGAGGTGGATTTGGGACGCACGCAAGGTGCGTCGGATCAGCCGCATCTGATCGCCACCCCTACCGGAATCGTGGTGATCTGGCGTACCCAACGCGACGGTTTGATTGCAAAATTGACTATGGAAGGAACCGCCGCATGGACCGATTCACATTGAAGACGGTGGTGGTGTCGTTGGCGCTGGCAGCCAACGCCCATGCGGCACCCGGCTCGCTACGCGCATTCGAGCCCGACAGCCTGCAACAGATCGTTGCCGCCCACGGCGACAAGCCGTTCGTGCTGGTGCTGTGGTCGCTGGATTGCGTCTATTGCGCGGCGAGTCTGAAGACACTTTCAGAGGAACGCAAACGTCTCGGTAATCGCTTCGCGATCGTCACGATCTCGACCGATGCGCTCGACGATGGGACCTCGGCAAATTCGATGCAGGCGCGCCTTGCCACACTCGGGTTGACATCGAACGCCTGGCCTTCGGTTCGGCCTCACCAGAGCAATTACGCTACGACATCGATACGACATGGCGAGGAGAAATGCCGCGCAGCTACTGGCTCAAGGGACGAAGCCAGCGCATTGCCTACACGGGTGTGATTACCAAATCCGTGCTGGCTGAAAAATTTGCACTGCGTTAGTATCGGCAGTACGCAATGATCAAAACATGTTGGTCGTAGGACGAAATTACTTGAAAAACGCAATGGCATTGTAACCTGCCAGCTACAGCGTCGACGCCGTAGCACAGTGCAGACATGCCGCATATCTTCGTTGATCTTCTTCGGTCCATCCTACGGCAAACACACTCTGAAACATGATCATAACCGCATGCAAAGTTGTCACTTTGATTTTTATCAATGCAACTAGGCAACCTGACGATTTCGACCGCTGGCATAAAAAAACCGCCGCGTCGACTACCGTGGCGGCCTTGCCTGTCAATGTACTATTGCCTGTTATTTAGGCAGCAGTACCGTATCGATCACATTGATCACGCCATTGGACTGATAGACGTCATACGTGCTGATGCTGGCCGTATTGCCGCTGTCATCCATGACATTGATGTTGTGCTCGCCGTTCATTGCAAACGACAGCTTGCCACCACTGGCGGTAGCCAGTTGAGCTTTACCGTTGCCTTTTTTGATTTCTGCCGCCAATGCCTTGAAATCATATTTGCCTGGCACGACATGGTAAGTCAGGATTTTCGTCAGAGTTGCTTTGCTTTCCGGCTTGACCAGCGTATCGACTGTACCGGCTGGCAACTTGCCGAATGCGGCGTTGGTTGGTGCGAATACAGTGAACGGGCCTTTGCCTTTGAGCGTGTCGACCAGGCCGGCTGCCTTGACTGCCGCTACCAGCGTGGTGTGGTCGGCGGAATTGACGGCATTGTCGATGATATCCTTGGACGGCAACATGCTTTGTCCGCCAACCATGACGTTGCCTGCCATCGGCATGCCGGTATGGGCGGCGGCCATGGCGCCGTGCGATGCTGCGAGGGAAGCGGCCAGTACGATTGCATATCCGATCTTGCGCATGATGAATCCTTTGATAAGAGAAAGTGTGAGAGATTGCCAAGTGATATACGGCAGCACTTCGTCAACGGATTCGATTATTTGTAGTTTTTTTTGGGGGGGGGGGAACTTCGGACGGCCTCCCGGCGGCGGCCAGGCAAGCGGTGAAACTACACGCGACGGCGCGTAGTTGAAAAGAAAATGAAGTAAGCCGATAGGCCGGATTTTGTTACGGCAAACAGACGAATCCGTTTGCTATGACAGCCATTCCTCTAGGCCGTGAATTACTCCACGGCTCAAGCTTCCTACCCGCACGCTCTGCGAGCAACATCAACGCGTGCCTATTTGGAATTGCTCCAGATGGAGGTTACCGCGTTTCACCGTAACTGAATACGCTCGTCTCTGTGGCCCTATTCCTCGCCTCACGGCGGACGGCCGTTAACCGTCATCCTGCTCTATGGAGTCCGGACCTTCCTCCCGCAATCAACTGTTGTTCAACCGAAGTTGCAGTGACTGCCAGCGACTGTCT
>JACMQD010000301.1 GCA_014377155.1 Herminiimonas sp. | reverse complement strand
CTACGACGCTGCCGACCGCATCGTGGGCGAGGCACGTCAGGATGGCAGCCATGCCGACTACGAGCGCGACGCTGCCGGTCGCGTCATTGCGCTGCGCGCCACCGGCGCCGGCAACACCCTCGATGAAAACGCCACCATTGCATGGGGCCGCTCAGGCAAACCCGTGCGCATCACTTATCTGGCAGGCGAAGAGCGGTTCGACTACGACGCCGCCAATCGCCTGATCGCCCATGAGCAGACCGTCGATGGTCAGCACTACACGCTGCACTACCGCTATGACAGTGCCGGCCGGATTACGGGCAAGACCCTTCCGGATGGCCAGACCCTGCGTTACCGTTATCGGGACACCGCGCATCCACGCGCCGGCTTGCTCGAATCGGTCTGGCTCCAAGGATTTGCCAGCGACACCGCCAACGCGTTGACGAACGACGCACTCGCCCGGCCGATCGTCGCCGGGATGAATGACGCCACCGACCGTTACGCGCGCCGCACCCTGCGCTTCGGGAATGGCTTGCCGAACACCGTGCTGCTCGACCGGCAAGGGCGTGTCGTCAGCGCCGGCAATGAAGAAGTCGGGCAGACGCGATTGCAGTATGCGGGCACGTCGGCGCCGACCGACCCCGCTTACCCGACCAGCGTGCGCACCATGCATCCTGTACTACCGGGACAGCGTGCCTTGACCTACGCAGACGCCACGGTCGTGCAAGCCCTGCGAAGTCGCATTCACCGCATTTCCACACAGTGGGACGATCGCGCGGGTGAGGCCGAGACAACCTCCCTGACCCTTCCCGGCATCCAGCCCGATCTCGGTGCTGCCAGTTTTGATGGACACGACCGCCAGATCCGCAAGGGTGCATTACGCTTTAGCTACGACAGCCTGAACCGGCTGACCGGCATCGAACGCGCGACCGATGGCGGCCCGGCCCCCGTGGCGCGTTATCGCTACAACCTGTTCGGCCAGCGCATCGCCAAGACCGTTGCCCTCACCAACGGCAACGCAACCCGGACCACGCATTATTTTTATGATGGCAGCCAACTGGCATTCGAAGGCGAGCCGACGGGACAGTCCTCTGACGGCAAGCCAGGGATCAGGCAGACATCGGCCGGTGGCAAGCGACCCGCCGTCATGGCAGAAGCAACCAGACAAGACGCCAGCCAATACATCTGGATCAATGACAAGCCGGTCGCCCTGCTGCGACGCGGCCAGCTCTACGCGATCCACACCGACCACCGCAATGCACCTCTTGCCCTGACCGACGCTTCCCGCAACGTCGTCTGGCAGGCGAACGTGGCCGACTATCTGCAGGCCACGCCCGCAAGCGGCGCGCACTTCGGCGCAGTGTCCTTCGACCTGCGCGGCTCTAACCAGTACTTCGATCGCGAAAGCGGCCTGCACTACAACACGCGCCGCTATTACGACCCGGTTGCCGGGCGCTACCTGACGCCGGACCCGCTCGGTCTCGCAGTCGGTCCGGACCTGCATGCGTTTGCGCTAAACCGGCCACAAACGATGGCCGATCCGTTGGGCCTCGCACCCACCGCTGCCACCACGGACTGGAGCAAGGCCAGTTACGAAGACAAGTTCGTCGAGATCGTCAAGCGCACGGCGCCGATGGTGCCGGGGGAGATTGGTGCGGCGTTGCTGGAGATGGTGCAGCCGGGGAATGTGGCGGCGATGGGGGCGGTGTTTGCTGCATGGGCTGTAACCCAAGGTACACCTGTTGGTTGGATCATGGATGCAGCGATCCTCGGATTGAGCTATTACGCATTGGGATCTGGCGTAATCGATTTATACCAAGCCGTGATGGCGTTGCATAACGGCGCTACAACCGCAAAGTGCGATCCAGACCTGACTGCGGCTGCACGCATAGCGGCTAACAAACTGGTTGCGGCGGCCGGAGGGATTGGTGGCGGTGCTGCGGGGGCAGTGGGTATCACTCGGAATGGTGGCTTGACGCGTATTGCGAATGGGGTTCGGGATGTTATTGCCTATGTCCGAGGCCAAGCGACTACGGGAAGAAATGCACTCCTCAGTATCGATTCTGTTGGGGCAAATAAGGTAACGGCGAGCAAAGGCACAATTTTAGATCCGATTCCCAAAGCCATTGCCACTCCATATGGTGATGCGCTGCAAAGCTCTAATGCAGCAGCTATGGCAGCGCGCGCTCAAGTGGATCAAGGAGCAACGCTCTATCGAATTGGCACACTTGGTAAAAGTCAGGCAGGGGAAGCGCAGTTTTGGTCACTCGAAAATCCAGCGAATCCGGGCTATGCTGGTCGATATGGCATCCCTCCTGAGAACGTTGTGAATGCAGACTTTATTGAGATGGCACGTGTTCCGCCTGGATCGCCGTACATTACACGTCCTGCACCGGCAGTCGGACCAAATCCAGGTGGAGGCATTGAAGTGGTTGTTCCGCCCGGCGGTGTTCGATTACATTATTTTGGTACAAAATAAACTGAGTCAAAAATGGATATTTACGATCATTACGAAGAAGCAAAAAAAATCGCTGCATTGCTTGCAGCGCAGGGTATGGCGTCCGAGTCGGTGCAAATTCTTGATGCTATAAAAGACGGTACTTCAGGAACGGAAATATTTATGATTTTGAGATTTCGACTGACACCGCTATTAAACGCACAGGGCTTATCAAAGGATACAAAAGAACGTATGCGTATACTCCACACAAAACTTGACGAAGCCCTGCAATAATTTATTGGGCAGGTAATGCAAAACTCACTCCGAAGACGCAAGTCGGGACACCCATAATATTTCAACAGTAAAAGCCGCGTGCTAGCCAGGTTCGTCCCCGGGCATCCCTTGAATAAAACATGTAGGCGCCACTGTGTATGAAAGATGAATGCAGCACGATTACGCGTGCTGCCAGGCCCTGTAAAGATACGAGCCCGTACCATTTACGCTAGGGAGATTATCGAATGTCGTATTTGCGCCTAACCTAACCGTAACGCTTGAAAGCACAGTCAAGCAACGAGCAGAAAACCATTCGGTGCGAGCGGAGCGCCCGAAAATAATCGCCGTGCCGACATCAGTCCCTTGAAGAATCTCCGACCCCAACGCGCCGCCGTTGCCATTAGCTGTGCCGGCGTGCCGAACGCCGTCCTGAACGGGATCGGACGACGGTTTGCCGTCCTTGCATTCGGCGGCAAGACATGTCGGAGGAACCCGCCATCGTCGATGCCAAGGCGTGCGAGGATCAGCGGTGTGCGCGATCCGATGATGCCCGCTAATCGGTTTACTAATCTTTTTTTAATCTGGCTTTAATCGGGACCGTAGTTGGGTAAAGGGAACTGATGGAAGGCACGAGCTCACATGAAAAGACGGCGCCAGTACTCAGGGAATCTATCGACTTGCCTCATACGCTGTTTGAGCCTCGCCCGGCAACTGAAAAGTGTCGCACTAATGCAATTTACGACTCGATCAATCTCAAATTAATACTACAAGGCAACTTTTTAGTATTTAATAGGCAGTCAACCCAGACCCGGGTTTCCCAGCACTACATCCTCGCAGGTACTAACGGTATGGCGCGTCGCAAAAAAGCAGAAAGTCTGGTCGACATCCTGGTCGTCTTGCCGTGGTGGGTAAGTGGGTCCTTCGCGGCCGGTGGGTACATTGCCTGTCGATGGATTATGCCTGCGCTACTGCCGCCTATCCTGAAGCCGGTCGGACCTTCACTGGCCTGGATGCCTGTGGTGCTGTTTGGCATGGTTGCATTGGTCGCCTGGGTGCGCTCACTGACACAGCCAAATGCATTACAACAGATGCAACCGCTTGCATCGGCGAATGGTCACCGCCCGATGCCGCCATGGACGGCCCGTTCCAGCCAGACCGCTGGACAAGAGCAATGGGGTCATAACGCAGCAGCTTCCGGGCAATCCACCGCAACGGCGACCACCTTCCACGAATGGACGCTGGACGCACTCCGCGCAATCGAATGGAAGCGCTTTGAACTGCTCTGCGGAAAGTACTACGAAGCTGCAGGATTCAAGACGGAGACCATCCCATTCGGTCCAGATGGCGGCATCGATATCAGGCTCTACCGCAGCGATCCGAACAATCCAATCGCGCTGGTCCAATGCAAGGCGCGCAACAATGCAAAAGTCGGGGTAGTGACAGCACGCGAACTCCTTGGCGTGATCACGTCGGGGAAGGTCGGACGCGGCATTTTAGTGACGACCTCCACCTTCAGCAACGAGGCGATCGCATTTGCATCTGCCAATCCGATCCAGCTCATCGACGGACCTGCGTTTCTGGCGAAGATCAGCGGCCTGCCGGAATCGGCACAGAAAGCGCTGCTCGCCTTTGCGTTCGAGGGTGACTACAGCACGCCGTCCTGTGCGTCGTGCGGCATCAAGATGGTTCGGCGTGAAGGCAAGCGTGGTCCATTCCATGGATGCTTGAACTTCCCCCGCTGCAGAAGCGCCTTTCCCATCAAAGCCTGACGGTATCCCCGGTTCAGGCGATGGAGCCGCACCATAGTGCCCGCTCAGTATTGAGCAGATCCTTGCCGCGTGCGAGGCCGATATCCAACTGAAGTTCAATCACCACACCAGTGCGGCAATCATGGCAGTCCTATCAAATTCGCTTTGGCTGTTTTCCATTTCATTAATCAGTGCGGTCGTTCCGATGACGGCGGTCGCACAAACCGGTACGCTCCCCAGTCCCACTCGTACCGTCTTCAAATGTGTGGTCGATGGCAAAGCAACTTACAGCGATGCGCCGTGCCTGGGCGCCCAGCGAATCGAGATTACACCGACGCGCGGCATGAACAAATCCACCGGCAAGGAATTGACGGGTGCCGATGTATTGCGGGAACGGCACAGCGAAATCATGGGCGAGGCGATCAGACCGATTACCGGGTTGAACCAGAAAGAGCGGGAGACGCAGATCAAGCGGTTCCATTTATCGGCTAGTGCGAAAAACGAGTGTGCCGCGCTTGACCGGCGCATTCTGGAGAGCGAGGCGGCTGAACGGACTGCAGGCGCGGCCGGGCAGCACATGATCCAGAATAGCTTGTTTCAAAGTCGTGCTCGGTACCGTGCGACAGGCTGCTGACGGGCGCCCCAAACCGATGCAAGAATGATCGGTCGCGGGGTTCGGATATTTGGCAACCTTGTTCCGTCCATGGGGCAATTCTCATGAAAAACGCACTTGCCGGATTCACCTGATTTGGCCGAGCTAAGTTGTAGTCATTCGATTTTCGATTATGTGTCTGCCAGACCAATCTACATGAAGTACACCGCCGGGTGATTCACTATGCCGACCAGCGCAAATCCACGGCGAATCACTAGGGCGTTTGCTCGAATGCCACCCAGCTATTGAGTTCACGCAATCATGCATCGTTCGATGTTGCGTGTGTCTGCACGTGCCTACTGGCGCGAGCTAGCGACCCAACTATCTTCCGGTCGAAAAACGGTACGAAAAAGACGCTTTCGAGGATCTAGTAATTCGGCGGGGTGTTCTTGCGGATACGTTGCGAACGTGGTGCTAGGCGACCGTTGCATAGTGATTCGCCGTCAGTTACTAGCACCACCCTGGCGAATGACTATTAGTGATTCGCCTGACCTAGTAATTCAACCGTTGGCCTGTGGATAAATGGGGCATCGGCCACTGTCAGTGTTGGATGACGCCAACCACCGACTAACTATCCCGCAACACACTAAACCTCCGGAACATCTCGATCGGCATCGGTACCCGCAGTCGCCAGACAATCGAAATCGGCCGGTCACCCTCGGAGCTTTCAAGGTCGACCGGCCCCAGCGCAATGAAAGCGCTGTCCGTATCTTCCCGAACAAACAGCTGAAATCCCCAGCCATTCGTTTTGCTCTCCAGATACCGCTTGCCCGTGGCATTGTTCTGACCGGCTCGGTTCTGCGTCTGCCAATGAAACCGTTCCGGGCTGATCGCATAATCGTGAAACTGTACGGTCTCGCCAAAGCCTTCGCGCTTGTCGAGCGTGACGAACATGAGCTCGATCTTCTCTGCCGGGCGCGGCAAGCATCCCTCTCTGAATTGCGGTCGGGTGGTTGGCGTGATGTGCCCGATCGCCGCCTGGATCTCCCGCCGCCCATAGCGTGCGTGCAGTGATAGCGGCCATGTGGCCGGGGCCACCGGAAGCGCTTCCCAGAACACGGTTGTCTCATCCATGAGGCATTCGCCGATTTCCAGAATCTCATCGCGCAAAGCCGGATGCGCATGCATGAGCGCGGCGAAACCATCCGGTGTGATGAGTTCACCCGCATCGGGCAACACCTGATAGGCCAGCATCTGCATGCGCACCTGATGCACTTCGCCGGTCACGAACGCTTTGCCCCACAACTCGATGAATTCCGGATCATTTGTGTGCAGCAGGCTTCCCATCCTGCGCGACAGCTCCAATTCCCTGGTCCCCGGTGGGTCAACCGGTAGCCCGACATCGCGCTTGTAGCTGGTCCACGACCGATTGTTCGCATAAAGATCGGCCAGCGTCAGCGCGTTCTCCCGTATGAAATCCTTCAAGCGGATCGGCTTCCCCACCCGCAATGCAGCCCAGGCCGCAAGTTCCTGCCTCAACCTGACGGCATTGAATTGCAGCGCACTGCGCAGGCTCGACAGCACCCGCTCACGCGCGACCCGGTCGAACTGGATGTGGCATCCGGTCGGCAGCAGGCCAAATCCGTTTTCAACCGCATCCTTCAATTGGGCACGAGTCTGGCCGGTAATCGATCGTAGCAAGGTATCGAAGCGAAACCCGTCCCCAACCATCCCGACGAAGTCGAGAACCAGGCAACTGTCCTTACCATCAGATAAGCGCAGCCCACGGCCGATCTGCTGCTGAAAAATCACTGCGCTTTGGGTCGGTCGCAAAAGCAGCAGCGTATTGATTTCAGGAATATCGACACCCTCGTTAAACAGGTCGCACGTGCAGATCAATTTGATGGTGCCGCCACGCAGATCGCGAATCGCCTGGTCGCGCTCCGTCGTGGAATTCGCGCCAGTCAGGCTGCATGCCCTCAGCCCTGCCTGCTCGAAGCACGATGCCATGAACCTGGCGTGGGCCACGCTCACACAAAACACGACCGCCTTGAGTTGATCCAGGCGCGACACGTAGCGTTGCAGCGCTTCGATGACCAGGCGTGCGCGCACTGTATTACTCGAAATAAGGGAGTCGAGCTTGCTGACTTCCTCTGCGCGATTCCAGCTGACGCTGCGTAGATCTGTGTCATCGGCAGTCGCATAGTATTCGAAGGGCGCCAGTAGCTGCTGCCCGAGCGCGTCCCAAAGTCGAAGTGACACCGCAGGCGAACCATCTGGACGGCAATCGAAGTAGGCATTCAGACTGCGACCATCAGTGCGCTCCGGCGTGGCGGTCAGACCAAGAAGGATGTGCGGACGGATCGTAGTGACGAACTGATCGAAGGTGGTCGCGGGCAAGTGATGCGCTTCATCGACGACCACGACGCGCCAGTACTCTGCACCAAGCTGCTGAACCAATTGGCGCGAATGGATAGTCGTGATCGTCGCAAAAAGATGGGTGGTCTGCGACGGCGCATTTTCTCCGTCCATCAGATCACCAAACGATGGATCCCGAAGCACCTGCCGGAATGTTGCGAGCGCCTGCTTCAATATCTGGATGCGATGCGCGATGAAAAGCAGTCGTGGGGGACTGCCTTCTTTCAGCGCCAAGCGTTGATAATCGAAGGCGGCGACCACCGTCTTGCCCGTACCGGTGGCAGCCACGACCAGATTGCGCATGCGCCCGTGTTTGCGCTCGGCGGCAAGGCGTTCCAGCATTTCAAGCTGATAGGCTTTGGGACGAAGGTCGAACCAGGTGTGGATCGAAATCGGTTCCGAAGTGTCGGCCTTACTGCCTGGACGCCGGCGTTGCTCAGTCAACGCAACCATCAAGGCGGTCCGTTGTTCTTCATCCCGCGGATCGTAAAGCTGAAACTCCCCGTCGTTCCACAGCGTCTCGAAGTTCGCGCAGGCTGCCGTGTACAGATTGACGTTTCCAGATTGGGTGAACTTGACGGTCCATTCGATGCCACCGATCAGTGCGGACTCGGACAGGTTGGCACTGCCAACAAACGCGGTGCCGAATCCGGTCGCGCGGTGAAAGAGCCACGCTTTGGCATGCAGCCGCGTCCGACGACCATCGAGTGAAATCCGGAGTTCGACGCCCGGAAGGGCGGCGAGCGCATCGACCGCCTTCACCTCGGTCGCGCCGATATAGGTCGTCGTCAGGATACGGAATCGGGTTCGGGGCTGACCGTTCGCATCCTGTGCAGTCGCCAGTTGCAGGACATCGATCAGCTTGCGCACACCGCTCCAGGTGATGAAGCTCACCAGGATATCGACCCGATCAACCGAACTGAGCTCGGCACGAAGCTCGTTCAAGAGCGACGGGTCGGTACGCGCAGAGGTAAATATCCAGGGCTGACGCAGCCCGGTCTGCGGCAGGATCGGCACGACGCTCGGGGCATGCAAGGCGCGCAGTACGCGTAGCGGCTCTGCTGGAGAAGCGCCGACCGCGTCATCGCCACCCAGCTTGCGCGCTTCGCGTAGAAGCCCCGCAATCAGCTGCAACTCGGCGCGCGATTGTTCGGCATCGCCCTTCGCACCGTTGGCAACGATATCAAGCAGTTCGGGCAATCGTGCCGTCAGCGAGTCGATCAAATGTTCGCGTTGCTGTGCCCGCGACGGCTTGTCGATCAACGCCCCAAAAGCCGCAGCAATCGAATCGAGTGACGCGACTTCGTCTTCATTGATCAAGCGGTCGTACAGGCCTTGGGGAAGTGTCATTGAGCAGATTTATAGTGGTTGATCAAGACTGACGTTTCAACCGGCCTCATGCAAACGCCCGCAACAGATCAGGTGAGATCCGTTCCGTTTGGCCGCGTGCCTGCCAGACGTGCACACCTGCCGTGACCGCCTCACCGTATGCCCACGAAGCCACCGTCGATGCCACGCCCGGCTCGGATGAAAAACCAGCCAGCTGTAATTCGCCCGAGATCGTGTCGCCATCGCGGCCATTGCGCACCAGCCAGCGCTCCAGGTGCCGCCCGCCGGCCAACAGGTCGCGCTTGTCGGCATTGCATGTCGCATGTGCCACGACAAAATTCAGTGCGGTGTCGCGCGGGTACCGCGACCAGGGAATGAAGTGGTCCACGGCGGTCCGGGTATCGAGCGCCTCGGCGCAGAAAAAGCACCGGTGGTCCTGCATGGGCGCGAGGACCTTCTGAACCTTTGCCAGTAAGGCGCGGGGTGTTCCGAACATGAAGGATTCGAGATCGGCGCCCGCGCCCACTAGATGCGCATTGCACCGGTTGCTCCTGATGTGATTGACCCAACCTGCACGAACCAGCTGCTGAATGAACCCCTGAAACCGGCGCAAGTTGAAGGCGACGCCTGGTAACAAGGTCAGCGATGTTTGCGCCGACTCCGGGTCGTACAGAAAATGGACGGTACCGCCAGGGATGTTTTGCAGGAAGCGCACTGGCATGTCGCGAACGACTTTTGCGATGTCGCGGATCGTGCTGTTCCAGCGCGGATGCTGGTGCGCTTGCGCCAGCGTCGTGGCGCCAGTCGCGCGCAGGGCGATCAGGTGACGAACGACTGCCGCCTGCTTGCCCTTATTCTGGATCAGGACGCCGTCGTGGTCATGCGTACCGATATAGGGCGTGGCCTGCAGCCAGTAGAACTCTGCGAATTTGTCAGCGAGGCGGCGCATCGGAATCTCCAGCGGTGCGCCATCGGCACAGTCACATTCGATCGCCAGCTCGGCCAGCGCGAGCAGCAATGCGTACTTGTACGTCGCTGAAAAATCGCCTTCCTGGAACAGGCGCTGCAAATGCTGGAGGAACGCGAGCCGCGCAGCCGCGTCCGGTTCCGGCCACGACCGATGCGTCACGGCGTCCAGTAGTCTGCCTTGTCCGGAAAAATCCAGCGTACACCGCCACGTGGATCTTTCTGGTCGCCGTCGTAGCGTGGGATCAGATGAATGTGCAGGTGAGGGACCGTCTGTCCTGCAGCGGCGCCATCGTTAATGCCGATGTTGTAGCCGGCGGGGTGCAGGTCCCGATCGAGCGTGGCCTTCGCGCGGTCAACCAATGCCAGCAAACCCTCCCGCTCCCTGGAGTCAAGTTCGAAAAATGAAGCGACATGGCGTTGCGGGATGACGAGTGTATGGCCCGGTGAAATCGGAAAACCATCGGCAATTACAACGCCAGTGCCATTGGTGTCGATGATCCTTTCGGGAGCTAAGGTGCAGAATGGACAGGGTTTGCTCACGAGGCGATCACCTTTTCATTGGCTCGATGTTTGACCGTTTAGCATATCTCAAAAGTAACTTTTTGGCGGAGACCTTACTCGTTTGTCGTCTCTCAGTGTTGCTCGGCATTGAAACACAGTAGGCAACCTACATGACATTACTTGGTATGACTTATTAAGAGCTGCGAAGTTACCAGCAGGACTAAAACGGAGATCGTTGAAAGCTTATGTCGAAGGGTGTTTTTATACTGACCCATTGAAAATTATGGGAGGTACCATGAGTCGAATTGGCACATCGTTGTTGATATTTATTTTGATTTTGATGACTGGGTGCGCAACGGCGCCAGTACCGGTTCCAAGCTTCGCAATTTCGCCGGGAAGCAAAGTAGGCTTGTTGGTCTCGCTGCCTTCGTCGCCCGTACATCTTCATATCGGAACGACTGTATTCAATAATTTTACGAAGCCGTATGAACTTCCAGAAACGTTGGACGCGAGCGCCACCAACAGGATCACTACACGGCTGCGGGAAAATGGATTCCAGCCGGTCGATCTGAAGCCATTAGGCTGGAAGATTTCAGACGTCAATGCACTCGCTAAAAGTGACGGGCAACATTGGGTTGCTAATCCAGATCAGTTGACCCAGCTTAACCGCTTACGCAATGAACTTGGCCTCCGAGCCATTGTTGTCATGACTGAGGCTCGTGTAAGTGCTGATCTTGGGTGCGCCGGAGGACCATGTTCAGATCGTCAGATGGAAAGAAGCGGACTGTTCAGCCTTAGCTTCTTGAATATCAGTCGGTTCAGGGCAGTCGCGGCAATGGAAATGAAAGTATTTATATTGGACCCTGCGGTCGAACTCAGCAGCGCGCAGCCCCTTAAAAGTCAACTGGAACTGAGAGTACTGCCACTGGCCGGATTCAAAGAGCCCGCCGACTACAAGAATCTAACCCCCGCCGAATTTGCACCGGTCGTCAATTGGATTCATGGCTTCATTGACGAGGCAGCAGCGAGTACTGCAAAAGCGCTGCGCAACGGGGCAAAGTAAAAAGTCTTTGCATCGTCGATGCAGAGACAGCCCTAAGGTCGCGGCCTCGTGACGTACCACCAAAGGTAGCGCGAAAATCGGCCATCAAGGGTTCAGACATTTCTCACCCTTATCAGCTTTGCGGAGCAGCGCGCCTCACAATTTTGATCCTCGAAAAAACGGTCCTAAAAAAGGCCGTTTTTATGTAACTGGATCACACGAGGTGGCCACCGCCGGGCAACGAAT
>JACMQD010000045.1 GCA_014377155.1 Herminiimonas sp. | reverse complement strand
TTGTTTGTACGGACGATGTCCGTACACTATACGCGTGTGAATAAAAAATTCAAGGAGGTTTTTTAATGACTGCCAACGCTTAATGTCACAGGGATTAGAGAATTATCAGACTAAATAAAAAATGTTTTACGAGACCGAGCGGCACGTAATTTCTGCATCAACTCTGCGGCCGCCCGCCCGTTTTTGCGTGGCGGCAAGTGAATTTTCCCGTGACGCGCCCTCCTCCGTGGCGGAGTACGCGCAGCGTGTCGGAAAAGACTGAACGTCAGGGCATGACGGACGATCGACGCCAGAATGCTGCCGTATCACAGTGCGGCGTTGCGCAGCCTGCGTCGGGCGTGGCCCGCCTACTGCGATCGCACCCACAGCACCCACTGCGAAAGCATCGCTGCCCCCAAGCCGCGCCGTTGCGTCGTGGCCTGGCTAACAGTGATGGGTTTTGCTCTAAAGTAGATCGGTGTATAAACACCCAAACACCGACCAAGAAAGGTTTATCGATGCCCACCGTCCGTTGGAACATTGCCGTGTCGCCCGACACCGATCAGTCACTGCGCATGTTTTTAGCTAGCCAGGGCGGTGGCCGCAAGGGCGACCTGTCGCGGTTCATCGAGGAAGCGGTTCGGGCCCATATCCTGGAGCTGACCGCCGAACAGGTCAAGACCGCCAATGCGGGCATGAGCGAACCGGATCTCGCCGCATTGGTCGACGAGGCGATTGCCTGGGCGCGCAACCACTGATGCGCGTTGTGCTCGACACCAATGTTTTACTTTCCGCCCTCATCTCGCCGCACGGCGCCCCGGACGCCATCTATCAGACCATGCAAAAAGGTTTTACCACCGAACCGACGCAGCCTTTGAGGCGTCAAACGTCATGCTGGACGCGCGTTCCGATTCATTGCACGGGGACGGTTTGCGGACGCCGACTTCGTCAGTTGCCTGTGGCCGCCTTGCAAGAGGCGATGGCCAACAGGACACGCCCGGTCATTGGCTCCATGGATTCAGGATGGCCACGCCGGTTGGCGTGAAATCGGCGACATTGCGGGTGACGATGGTCATTGCGTGGACCATGGCGGTGGCTGCAATCAGAGCGTCGCGCTCGGCCCTGGGGTCACGAATGTGAAGGCGTGCGCATTGCAAGGCAACGGCACAATCGACCGGCAGGATTCTCCCCGAAAAAGCAGGCAGGACATTCACGTCGAACCATTCTCTCAATACACGTCCTTGCCTGGCATCGCGTCGCTCGAGCAGCAGGATGCCGGTCTCGAGCTCCAGGACACTGATGGCGGAAAGGAACAAGGCGCCCACAGGAACGCTCTCCGCCCACCGGACGACACCGGGGTCCGCCTTCCCTGCTTTGGCTTTGCGCAACTCTGAAATGACGTTGGTATCGAGGACAAACATCAGGTCAGATCGGCGGCGCGGGGATGAAGATACGCTCGGGCCGGCTCGAAATCGATGTCGGCGGCATCAGGCACGGCAATCAGGTCGACGATGCTGTCCTGTTTTCCGGTCAGCTGACGGTACTCTTCGATCGTCAGCAGCACGTGCGCGGGCTTGCCGCGATCCGTGATGAAGACCGGGCCATTTTGGGCGGCCTTCTTGGCGCCGCTTGCGTCCTGGTTGAATTGCCTGCTTGATAGCGTTGTGATGCCCATGATGGATCTCCGAACCATTGGTGTAGAGATGTTACTACATTTCTGGATGCAGGCGATTTTTTCTTCGCCAAGGGCTGCCTACCTGTGCATTGCCGATCGCACCATTGGAAAGGATGAAACACGCCCTATTCTCAGCTCCGACGATCGCTATTCTAAAGTGATTGCATTGATTGCAAAGAGCCGCTAGACTGTGTTTCTCCCATTTATTCGGAGCTCAACATGGCAACCAATCTCGTGGTCCGCAACGTCGAGGAAGACGTCGCCCTCGCCCTGAAACAGCGTGCTGCCTTACACGGCCGCAGCGCCGAAGCTGAACATCGTGAAATCCTGAAGCAAGCGCTGCACCGGCCGAAACGGCGCTCCTTTGCCGAGATTTTGCTCAGCATGCCCGACGTCGGCACCGACGCCGACTTTGCCTCGGACCGGCCCTAGGGTTGACCGGTGTACCTCATCGACACCAATGTCATCAGCGAGCTGCGCAAGGGTGAACGCGCTCACGCAGGCGTCGTGCGGTTCTTGCGGACGGTCGACCCTGACAGCCTGTTTTTACCAGTCCAGACACTTGGCGAGCTGCGCAAGGGTGCTGAAACGATCCGCCTGTGCAGGGACATCGATCAGGCTCAGCGGCTCGAACAATGGCTCGACCAGGTCGTGCAGTTTTACGGGGACCGGATCCTCGATTTCGATCATGAATGTGCGCAGATGTGGGGACGCCTGCTGGCGCGGAGCCCGCAGCATCCCATCGACCGCCAGATTGCCGCAATCGCCCTGCTCTACGACTTTACCGTGGTGACCAGAAACACGGCGGACTTCGACGGCACCGGCGTGCGTCTCATAAATCCCTTTGTTGACCATTGACCGACAAGCGTCGGCAGTGATGTTGAACCGGCTTGAATACCGACTGTCAATTGACGTGCTGGGTCGCTTCGGATCCCGATATGTGTACGGCTTTGACGGATAACCACACAGGATGATGATTAGGCCGGAGTTTTATTCGGGAAATGTCTGATGGCTTCCTGGTTTTCATGGTCGTACCATCAACTTTCTGGCGGCGCGGGGGTATTTCAGCGCAAAGTCCCACCCTCCCCTACGAAAATACATGTATCGCTCTCCCGATAGTCGCCAGCACGAATATCGCGCAGACAATTTGATGCGGGCGATTGTAGATCGGGCAATCGAGCTCAAAAGCACTGCCGGGCTGAGCAAGGCGGCAACCTTCATGCTGGAAAATCTTGTCTCCACGCCTGTCATCTTTCCCGTCTTGTCGCAATCAACCGCCAAGGCGGATTCCAAAGCGCGCACCCCTGGATCGATGTCACATCGCTGATCAGGGGGCCGGGGTGCCGAAGCGGTTGCCTACACCCAATGCGGGCGATGCGCCGCTTTAAGCCGCCGTTCGATCGGGTGCGGTGGAACCCGGTGGCAGGCATTGGCAAGCAACGCACTTATGCGACGGCACCGGCTCACCTGACATTGTGGAGCAGCCGTATGGCGACCGCGCCCTAGACTGCGACCACAGCGGCGCTCGTGGTCTCGCCTCTCGAGCTCCCTCCCCTGTCCGTTCGAACACTGGCTGCCGAAGCGCCTTCACTCTCCGACAGGCCCCGGATGTGCGCGCCAGCCAAATTATCGACGTCGGTGTTGAACGGCTCAACGCCTTTTAGCGTCACGCGTTTTTTCTTGGAATTCGATGGGTCATTTCAAGTTGCTGACGCCGTACTTGCCGCAACATCAGTCCAGCTTGCAGTGTGAACGTGCCATCGCCTCATGAATAAACTACCTGCTTTTCTACCCGCTTTTTCGCCGCGAGATCGATCAAGTTGTTCGTTGCGGGTCAATCGCCGCCGAGTCTGCCTTTCCTCGCCGCTATTGGCCGCTTTGCCGCGAGATTCGGCGTGAGCGCGGATTCGCCGCGGCCGGATCCACCTGCCAGCATGCGCAATTTCGTGGGCAGTTCTTGGGTTCCCATGCAATTCATTAAGGGTTGAAGCGGCGTCAAGAATTCAACACCAGAAGGTGAGGGGAATCTACCAACTATTTCCCATGATCGCGCAACGTTCGCGGATTAATCGCGTGCGCAATATCCTTGAAATGATGATCTTAAATTGCCGGGTGTTGCTGAGAATGCGGAAGTCACTTTGCAATCGTCCAAACTTTGGAATCCTTTAAAATCAATCACTTAAAATTTCGCTGCTCGGCGGCGCTAAGGATTCCCGCACGAAGGGCGCCTCCATTTTTATCACTGATCGCCCACCAGCCGAGCCTTGAATATTGACCCAAAATCTTTTGGCTGAGACCTCCAGGCTGTGGACGCACACTCGGGGGTAGTAAAGTCACCTTGCGCGCGTCCAAACTTTGGAATCCTTTGAAATCAATCACTTAGGATTTTGCTGCCCCGCTTCGCTTGCCATTTCCTCGCGCAAGAGCGCTTCCAGTTTTTTCACAAGGGCCGGCATCCGGGATGCGTCCGCCATTTTGACCACGGCCGTAGCCCCCCGGCAGGTGATCTCGGCGAACCGCTTTTGTCCTTGCTTGACGACGACCGGCGCGGGCTTCATCGGCGCGGCTTTTGGCGCCGCCAGCCTGGCCGCTACTGCGATCACTTGCTGCTGGCTGATCTCGCCGGCCGCCAGTTTCGCGATGGCCTGGTCGGCGAAGGGCAGATGCCGGATCTTCGATGCCACGGTTGCGGTCAGTAACTGCGGTTGGGTCGAGAGGGCGACGTGCGCGGCTTCGCCGAGGCCATCAAAGGCAAACAGCAACGAGAGCAGCGATTTCGAGATGCCGCTTTCCTTGGCCAGCTCGCCTTGCGTTTTGCCGGTGGCAATTTGCAGCTGCTTGAAGCCCAGGTATTTTTCATAATCGGGCAGGGAAGGGGAGAGCAGGTTGCTGTAGAACGCCGCCGGCAGGACCTGCTCCTCGGCCAGATCGATCACGTGCGCATCGATCTCGGTGCGGCCGAGCTCGATGAACGCCTGGACCCGGTTGTGGCCTGACACCAGCTCGTAGCCGCCTTGCGGCAATGCGCGGATCGTCACAGGGTTGATTAAGGGAAATGTTTCAAGGTTGGCCTTTAACTCGCCGAATTCTGCGGCCGTCAGCTGTCGGCGCCGGCCAGCGACAATTGTGAGTTCGTCGAGCTTGACGCGCCGGTCGCGCAGCACGGCGATTTCCGCCTCGGCCTTGACTGCCCGGTGCTGCGAGTCCAGGAACATGCCTGGGCTTGTCTTGAATCGGGCTGCAGGGGACTCGGCACGCTCGCGCGGCTTGATACCTTCGGTTTTCCCGAAAATCTTTGATCCGAGTTTGGTCATGTGCGTCTCCAGGCAAGTGTCAACTGCGCCAGAACATGGTCGACCAGGGAATCCATCGGTTCCTTGTAGCGCTTGTACGCTTCGATCGAGCCGTCCGGCTTATGCAGGTCATAAATCGTTTTGAGCTGGGCAGCAGCCGATTTCGCCGCCGAGCTTTCGGGAATGCCAATGGCGCTTAAGTGCGTGCCGTAGGAGGCTTGGATCCAGCCACGCACGGCAGAGGCCATCAGGTCGGACTCGGACTTGGTCTTGGTCAGGAACACTTCGACGAAGTCGTATTGCTTGGTTGCAGCAAAACTGGGCAAGGTTGCCGCCAGTTCGGCAAACACCCCCCAGAACTGGGTACTGGACGCATAGTCGAGGGCGTCGAGCGGGCAGGGCATTAGAAGCCCGTCAGCGGCCACCAAAGCGTTTTGGGTGAGGTACCCTAGGGATGGGCTCGTATCGATCACCATGACGTCGTATTCGCCTCGTAGAGGCCCTAATCCGTTGTGGAGCTCCATCCAAAACTCGTAGCCTTGCGAAAGCAGCTTGGCGTCACGTGCCTTGGCGGGAATGACGAACTCGGCCGCGAGGATGGCGCTCGAAGCCGGAATCAGGTCCATGTTGTGCCAGTAGGTATCGCGCACCGCATAGCGCAGGTCAGTTTCTTCCCCGTAGAGCAACGGCATGATCGTGTGGTCGTGCTCGATTTCCAGCTCCGGCGACAGTCCCGCCAGCATGGTGGCCGAGCCCTGGCCGTCCAGATCGATCAACAGCACCTTCAGGCCGCGCAGCGACAGGCCCTGGGCCAGGCAGACGGCCGAGGTAGTCTTGTTGACGCCGCCCTTGTAGTTCGAGATGACGATGACCTTGCCGAGCCTGTCGGCGGGCCGGGAAGGGCGCTTGCCGATCGCCTGGACACACTGGATGGCTTCCTCGAGGGTGTAGGAGCGCGACTTCTCGTCGTTGCGGAATTCGCCCGCTGGCAAATCATGCTTTTTGGTCAGGTTCTTGAACTGGACACGGTCCACGTCGCAGAGCGCCGCGACCTGGGGGATCGAGAAGTGCGGCGACTGCTTGCGGGGAAAGGGTTCCAGCATCTTGTCGCGTACTTGCTCAAGCACGTCAGCCGAATCGGCTGCCATCTTGGCGAGTTCTTCGATCGTTACGCGCGGGGAAAGAATTAAGTCAGGGTTGAGCATCATGTTCCTCGAATGTCGGATTCGAGAAATATATCATTGTCTACGGGTAATTTGCCATACGATGCAAAATCTGCCGAAGTTTTGCTTTTGATTCATGTTTTTGGGGGGTGCTTCAAAAAACACACACGCTTTTTCCTTGTGTGTTTTTTTGTATACTACTTTGTAAACCTTTGAAATCCTGCGAAGCCAGGCGCCATGCGGGTTTGCGGCGTTTTAGGTGAGACAAATCTACTACTATGGTGAGAAAAATCTCAAAACTTTAGACCCCAAAGGTGAGGGAAATCTACTACCAAGGTGAGAAAAATCTCAAAACTTTTAGGCAACGGTGAGGCAAATCTACTACCCCCTGTGGATAAGTTTTGGTGAGGAAATAATTGATTCCGGTTCACCGATCTGATAGCCTCGGAACATGGAGAAAGCGCAACAAATCGTCAAGCGGCCAAACGAAACAATCGGCATCGTTCCCAATGGCAAGCAGCGAATCACGAACCTGATCCGGCGTCTTTACAGCGTCATGCTGCTCTTTTCTCAGCAGCAAGGTGAGCGAGAGGAATATTCGGCGATCCTGAACGACCTGCTCGCGGCGGCGAACTCGACCGGGTCGAACCGGACACAGGTAAAGGAAGTGTTGCGCGACATACGCGCCATCGGTGTCGACTGGAACGTGCGCGAGGGGGACCGCGATGTCTGGAAGAACGTCGGTCTGATCGAGGAGCCGGGGCTGATCGACGGAAGGGGCGCCCGCACGATCGTGACCTGGAAGCTGCCGAAGATGATCCGGGCGCGATTGCTCGATCCGCGCGGCTTCTTCACCCGGATCTCGCTGGAGATGATGACCCGGTTGCGCTCGGGGGCCTCGATTGCGCTCTACGAGATCTGCTGCCAGTACGTCAGCAACGATCACGGCAAGGGGGAGGGCGGGTTGACCAACCGCGCTACGATTGCCGAATGGATGCCGCGGCTCACAGGTTCGCGCAAGGCCGATTACGAATACAAGTTTTTGAAGCGCGACGTGCTGCTGACGGCGATCGAAGAGATCAACGAGATTACCGACCTGCGCGTCGAGCTGGTCGAGCACAAGGTGGGACGCAAGGTGGGCGAACTGCAGTTCCGGGTTTTCAGGAAAGAGGTGTTCGATTCCAGCCTGCGGGCGGTGCCGGTGCCGGTGCCGGTGGCAGAGGTGGTTGCGCCGGGTGTCCCTGGTGCACTTAGTGCCGCTGGGGTTCCGGGGGCGACTGTCCCGCGTTCCGTGCGTTCCGTGCCCTCTGTGCCTGCTGCGCCGGCGGTTGCGAAGGGGGAGAAGGCCGATTCGCCACATCTGCTGCGGGTCATCTCCCTGGGGGCCTCGGCGACTGTTGCGCAGCGCCTCTGCGCCCAATACGCCCATGATCCGGCGTACCTGTTGCGCCACCTGGACTACGTGGAGAATCGCGGGCGCAACGTCAACACGGCGCCGCTGGTGAACAAGATCGCGTTTCTGAAAAAATCCCTGGAGCATGGCTATGCCGATGAAGCCGCGTCTCTGGCGGGCTTCACCTCCGCGACGGCGGCAGCAACGGTTCCTTCGCCTGAAGAAATCGCGCTCGAGCAGCAGCAACTCACCCGGTGCGCGGAGACCTGGGCGCGATTCCAGGCCATGACCGACACCGATGCGAGGGATGCATTGATCGATCAATTTCTGCAGCAGGCGGGCGGCACCCTGAAAACGTTTTACAGAAAAAACGGGGTCAACAACATGATCGTCAAGGCATCTCTCACGAACTGGCTGATCAACGAGAAAGGGTTTTGAAGAGCTTTTGAGGCCAGCGCCGACGACACCGGCTGGGTGAATCGGACGTATGCCTTATCGCCAGTACTTTTGCGGTACGGCTCACATGTGAATGAGAATTTTCGGGAATACGCCGGCCATAAAATTGAGCTGATCGGCTAATTAGCCATACCCCTTGATACGCCTATGTAAGTGCTAACTCTTTCAAAAAGAGTTTGGGGGACGGGGCTCTTAACTGTTTAATCTCTGGAAGTCCGACCCGCAAGGTTTTGCCAATCTTACTGCTCTGGTTTGGTCCAGATCAGATCTAAACTGGATACAGAATTGGGCCGTGCGTTTCCGGTGCCTGAAGCAACGGTCATAGAATTTTTGAAAACAGTACGCGACTGGTCGCTAGGAGGACTTATGAAGACTATTGGAAACTACGAGGCGCGGACTCACTGGTCCGAGATACTGCAAGGCGTGAAGTCAGGCGAGCGATTCTGCACAAGGGCGAGCCGATCGCGGAGTTGATTCCGCCGCAGGTCGACAGCCGGCAGATGCGCTCGAAGCGTGCCGCCGAAAAGCTGCTGCAGCGAATGTCGGCTCGCGCACCAGTCGATGTCGATATCAAGGCGCTGGTCGGCGAGGGCCGCGACTGATGCGATTCGTTCTGGACAATTCCGTCGCGATGCGATGGCTTTTGGACGACGGGTCAGCCGAGGTGCAGGAGTACGCGCGGAGCGTTTTACAGCTTCTGGCAAGCGGCGACACGGCGGTCGTTCCCAACCTCTTTGCTCTGGAAGCCGCCAATGTGCTCGCGAAGTCGCAAAAGCGCGGCTTGGTCAGTGAAGCGGATGCCCGCGTTTTTCTATCGCTGCTTGCCGATCTCGATATCGAGACCGATGCGACAACGCACGAACGCGCCTTGCACAGCACCTCGAACATCGCCCTCCAGCATGATCTGTCCGCCTATTACGCCGCGTATCTGGAGTTGGCCTTACGTGAAGGGCTGCCGCTTGCAACGCTGGACGCCGATCTGTCTACCGCGATCGTCAGGGCCGGGGGTGTAAGGGTTCTCATCCGGTAGCCATGCATGTCGCAGATACGGCGATCTGCCATCGGTTTGTGATTGCGAACCAGTGCCGCCCACTTCGCTGAAAGGGACGCCTGCGCCGACTGATCATGTTGGGAATCCGTTTCTATCAACGCTATCTCTCTCCGTACAAAGGATTTTTTTGCGCGTATCGTGCTCACCCTGGCAGGCCGAGTTTCTCTGTCTTGGGCTATCGCGCAGTACGGATGTACGGCGTTCTTGCGGGACTGGGGATATTGGGGCAGCGAACCTATCTTTGTGGTGTCGCCCATCGCCGCTTTGCTCCGCCACGAAGCCCGGCGTCAAATTCGCAAGCGGGGTTTTGTGACTTCAGCTGCGATTTGACTGGCGACTGCGCATGCGACCTGGCTGACATTTCCACGGCGGCCGACACTTGCTCCAGTGTGGGCTGCTGCGATTGTCGTACCTGTGACTAACCCTGCAAAGACCGGAAAAACTCGGACGAAGATCACTACGTCTACATTCCACCTAATTCCGGCAGGGCGAGCCATTGATACGGTGGCGACAATTGCGTGCCCGAGCGCATGTGAGCTTCGGTCCACGCCTTCGGCACTTCTTTCGAATGGGCCGGCCTTTCGGCGCGCATCTGCTTGAAGGGACGTTGTCGCGCTGAGAGCGCGTGCTCACTGGGTGGGCTGGGCCATCGCGCCGCACGGATTGCGCACACCCGGGCGTGGCTCTACCCAATGCTTCCCCGATTGCCATCATTGCCGCGCTGATTTATTTGTCGGACGCGCATCCTTGCTTATATACTGTATAAAAAAACAGTATAAAGAGCGTTGTCCATGTCCCTGCCGTTTCCTGTCGCCCCGGCGCTGCCGCCTTTGCCCAATCCAATGCCGGACGCCACCGTGGCAGCCTGCAGCTGCCCGCCGGCAGTCGTGCGCCCGTTGTTCTTGCAACGCGTGTCGGCGGGATTTCCTTCTCCTGCCGAGGACTATCTGGAGAAGGGACTGGATCTGAACACCTATCTGGTCCGAAACCGGACGGCGACATTTTATTTCCGCGTGCAGGGCGACTCGATGACTGGGGCGCGGATCTTCGACGGGGACATGCTGGTCGTGGACCGGTCGATCCAGCCGCGCCATGGCCATATTGTTCTGGCGGTGGTCAATGCCAGCTACACGATCAAGGAGCTCTACCGACGCGGTGCGGTCGTCGAGCTGCGGGCGGCCAATCCGCTGTATGCGCCGATCCGGTTTCAGGACGGCGAATGCCTGGAGATCTGGGGTGTGGTGGTGGGAACGGTCTGCCGGTTCGAGGCCTGATCATGACGCGCTGGCCTTCTGCTGCCACGTGCAGTCCGACGGCACGCATGTTTGCCTTGGTCGACGTCAACAACTGCTACGTCAGTTGCGAGCGGGTCTTTGATCCTTCCCTGGAAAACCGGCCGGTGGTGGTTCTTTCGAACAACGACGGGTGTGCGGTGGCCCGTTCGGCGGAGGTCAAGGCACTGGGCGTGAAAATGGGGGAGCCATGGTTCAAGCTCGCGGACCTGGCCCGCCAGCACGGAATCATTGCGCTGTCGTCGAACTACGCCCTGTATGGCGACATGAGCAACCGCATCATGACAGTGCTGCGGGACTTCAGCCCGGACGTGGAGGTCTATTCGATCGACGAGAGTTTTCTGAATCTGGCCGGCTTGTCGGGCTTGTGGGCGTCGCCGACCCACATGGGCCAGGCGATCCGGCAGCGCGTGCGGCAGTGGGTGGGCGTGCCCGTCTGCGTGGGGATTGCGCCCACCAAGACACTGGCCAAGCTTGCCAATCACATTGCCAAGAAGCGGGTCATGTTCGACAGCGTGTGCGATCTGACGGCGCTGGTACCGGCGGAGCGCGATGCGCTTTTTGCGGGGATCGCGGTGGGGGAGGTGTGGGGCGTGGGTCGCCGCATTGCCGGGCATCTGCAGGAAGCAGGGGTCGACACCGTGCTGCAGTTGCGGGATGCGTCGCCGGCCTGGCTGCGCGCGCAGTTCGGGGTGGTCATGGAGCGCACGGTGAACGAATTACGCGGCGTGTCCTGCCTTGAACTCGAGCAGGTCGCGCCGGCCAAGAAGCAGATCATCGCTTCGCGGTCCTTCGGCACACCGGTGCTGACGATCGATGGGTTGCGCGAATCGGTGGCCACCCACGTCTCACGCGCGGCCGAAAAGCTCAGGCGCCAGGATTCGGTATGCGAGGCGCTGCAGGTGTTCGTGCAGACGAACCGCTTTCGCGCCAGCGATCCGCAGTACGGCAATGCGATCACCATTGCCTTGCCCAATCCCAGCAGCGATACGCGGTTTTTGGCGCGCGCGGCGCGTTTCGGTTTGCAGCAGATTTATCGACCAGGGTATTTGTACAAGAAAGCGGGGGTCATCCTGCAGGGCATCGGGAGCGCGACTTCGCTGCAGCAGTCTTTGTTGCCGACATTTGGCACCGGGACAAGATCGGCGGCTGTCATGCAGACGCTGGACGCGATCAACGAAAAATTCGGACGCGGTTCTTTGGCACTTGCTGCGATCGGCACCGCCCAGCACTGGAAGATGCGGCGCGAGCGCAAGACGCCGGATTACACGACGCGCTGGTCTGATGTACCGCTGGCGCATGCGGACTGAACGGGTGTTCGTGATCCGCGCGGGGATGCCCTGCTGGCTCATGGATACGGTGATCCGCACTTCGATCATGCGTGCGGTTCGGTTGGGCGGGCTGCGGGGGGTGCCGCATGGCCGCTGGTTGCATACGGATTGACGGTTATTCCGGTTCGCGGGTTGCGCGACGGATGCATGACCGGACGCATGACCGAACGCACGAGCGGTGCTCGCTGCATCGATCGATCCGTTTGTGGGGCGTGCCCCTGCTGCGCAGGGTCGTTACCTTCCAGGTTCGCTGCCGCTCAGTCCTGCGGACCTGGCCTTTGGCCAGCCTTCCAGGCAACTCATGCAACGGCATTTTTCGCGTTGCGAAAAACTCACGCCTGGAATGCGGCCGGGCCTGCTTGCAGCGCGCGCGCCAGCCAGGAGCGCTGTCACGCGCGCTGCGCCGTCGCTTGCGCTATGAAACCGGCCGCACACCCGACCAGAACAACATCACGCAACCCCCCCGCAGTACGGGCCGCGCGCCTTGCCACCGATCCCTCCACAAGGCCCCTGTGACGGGCGAAGGGGGCTTGTGGGGGGATCGGCGGCGCGGTAAAGACCACGCGGCCCGTGCCCCCGCAAAGCCACCCCACCCGATCCCAACCCTTGCCCGTGAGGGCAAGGGCTTTCCCCCACCCCCCGCCCGCCCCAGGGCGGGAGCGAAGAGGTGCGAGCGAGAGGATCCACTTCCGGCAAGCCTCCGAACTTCTGAAGGGAAACACCATGCAACTCGCTTCCAGATTCGCCCGTACTGCGACCGTTCTTCGTGCCGACATTCCACTTTGCGATGACCAGATCCGGGCCGTTGCGCCGTCGATCTTTGCGTCGGCAAAACACGTCAGCCGCTCGGTGCGCTACACCTATATTCCGACGATCGACCTCCTGCAGGGATTGCGAAAAGAAGGGTTCATGCCGTTCATGGTGTGCCAGTCAAGAACGCGCGATGATGCAAAGCGCGATCACACCAAGCACATGCTGCGGCTGCGACATGCCGGTCAAATCGGCGAGCGCGAAGCCAATGAAATCATTCTTTTGAACAGCCATGACGGCACATCGTCCTATCAAATGCTGGCAGGCGTTTTTCGGTTCGTGTGCAAGAACGGACTTGTGTGCGGAAATACCTTGTCCGACATCCGGATCGCGCATAAAGGCAATATCAAGGAAAACGTCATCGAGGGGGCCTTTCGCGTGCTCGAGGACTTCGGGCAAGTGACCGAGGCAAAGGAGGGGATGCAAGCCTTGACGTTGCGCCCGGCCGAACAGCAGATATTTGCGCGCGCGGCGCTGGCGCTGAAATACGATGTTGGCAGCACCGGTGCGTTGCCGATATCGGAGGCGCAGGTCCTGCAGCCGAAACGCGTTGAAGACATGCGCGACGATCTCTGGACGACCTTCAATCGGACGCAGGAAAATCTCGTCTCTGGCGGTCAGCGTGGCCGTAGCGCCAACGGAAGCCGCATCACGACCCGGCCGGTGACGGCGATCGACCAGAACATCAAGCTCAACCGGGCGCTGTGGATTCTGGCGCAGGAAATGCAGAAGCTCATGGGCTGAATCTGGGTTTGAAACGATTGGATTTCGTGCCTCTCGCGCGTCACCGAAGGAGAGGTACGTTGTTCGGATGACCTG
>JACMQD010000300.1 GCA_014377155.1 Herminiimonas sp. | reverse complement strand
GATGGCGTACGTAAGGACGCGAGTACGTTCAAGACGAGTTTCCCGTACCTGAACACACCGCTGCCTGGCAACCAATAAGGAGATCAGCATGCAAGCCAAGAAATTGCTTTTAGGTGTACTGATGGCGGTTTCCGTCAGTGCCGTTGTGACGGGCTGCGGCGGTAGCGGGAAAAACGAACCGCCAGTTGCCACCACGACACCGACTACGCCTACCACACCAACTACGCCGACTACGCCGACCACCCCGGCCGATCCAATGGCGTCCGTTGCGAGCTTCATCGCCTATATCCAAGGTCTGATGACTAGTGACAGTGCCGATCCGGTAGCGATCGACACCATCACTGCGCCAACCGACGACGGCATCGAGCCGGTTGCAGTAAGCTCGTAGAACCGTAAGCGATGGCGTATGCCATCTTTAAACGTTAAGCAAAAATCCTGGTACCGAAATTCGGTGGCAGGATTTTTTGCATTCTGGATCATCTATATGTGAGTGAGCGTCGAACGTCTTTTCCAAAAAAATAACCATCCTGACTTGAAAAAACGACCAACCGCCCATATACTTAGCACTCGTTAGGGGAGAGTGCTAGCAACTTCCTGACATACAAACTTTCTGGCGCGGTCGATCTGTGCTGTGAAGTACGCTCTGCAGCAGATTGCCGCAAGCATCCATAATCAATTGAATTTAAAGGAGTTTACATGAACCTTCGTCCTTTGCACGATCGCGTCATCGTCAAGCGCCTCGACCAGGAAACCAAAACTGCGTCCGGCCTTATCATCCCTGAAGCGGCGGCAGAAAAACCGGATCAAGGTGAAATCCTGGCAGTCGGCAATGGCAAGATCCTCGAAGACGGTAAGGTACGCGCGCTCGACGTCAAGGTCGGCGACCGTGTCTTGTTCGGCAAATATTCGGGCCAGGTAGTCAAGGTCGATGGCGAAGAACTGCTCGTCATGCGTGAAGAAGACATCATGGCAATCGTTCAAAAGTAAGCGCCTTTTCGACACCTGTGCGCCAGCCGCGAGGTAGTCGGATTCGCCGCGCCAATCCTGTGAGAATGGCGGCACTTGAACATCTGCACTGCAAAAGCTGTTTCGACGTACGCGTCGGCAAGGGCTTTCATCAACGAATTCCAAGGAGTATTGAACATGGCTGCTAAAGAAGTAATTTTCGGCGACGCCGCCCGTGCCAAGATGGTCGAAGGCGTCAACATCCTGGCCAACGCGGTCAAGGTAACACTGGGTCCTAAAGGTCGTAACGTCGTGCTTGAGCGCTCGTTCGGCGCCCCGACCGTCACCAAGGATGGTGTCTCTGTTGCCAAGGAAATCGAACTCAAAGACAAGCTCATGAACATGGGCGCGCAAATGGTTAAGGAAGTTGCTTCCCGCACCAGCGACAACGCCGGTGACGGAACCACGTCAGCTACCGTACTGGCTCAGGCAATCGTCCGCGAAGGCATGAAGTTCGTTGCCGCCGGCATGAACCCGATGGACTTGAAGCGCGGTATCGACAAGGCAGTCGCTGCCACGGTCGAAGAACTGGCAAAAATCTCGAAGCCGTGCACGACAACGAAAGAAATCGCGCAAGTTGGCGCGATTTCGGCTAACTCGGACTATTCGATCGGCGAGCGTATCGCTGAAGCGATGGAAAAAGTCGGTAAGGAAGGCGTCATCACTGTTGAAGATGGCAAATCGCTCAACGACGAACTCGACATCGTCGAAGGTATGCAGTTCGACCGCGGCTATCTGTCACCGTACTTCATTAACAATCCGGAAAAGCAAACAGCGATTCTGGAAAATCCGTTCGTGTTGTTGTGCGACAAGAAGATCTCCAACATTCGTGATCTGCTGCCGGTACTGGAGCAAGTCGCCAAGGCTGGCCGTCCACTGCTGATCATTGCTGAAGACATCGAAGGCGAAGCTCTGGCAACGCTGGTGGTCAACAACATCCGCGGCATCTTGAAGACCTGCGCTGTCAAGGCGCCAGGTTTCGGCGACCGTCGCAAGGCCATGCTGGAAGACATCGCGATTCTGAGCGGTGGCCAGGTTATCGCTGAAGAAGTCGGCCTGACACTCGAAAAGATCACGCTGGAAGACCTCGGTCAAGCCAAGCGTATCGAAATCGGCAAGGAAAACACGACGATCATCGACGGCGCAGGCCAGGCAGCAACGATCGAAGCGCGTGTCAAGCAGATCCGCACGCAGATCGAAGAAGCCTCGTCGGACTACGACCGTGAAAAACTGCAAGAGCGCGTCGCCAAGCTGGCGGGCGGTGTTGCGGTAATCAAGGTTGGTGCTGCGACAGAAGTCGAGATGAAAGAGAAGAAAGCACGCGTTGAAGATGCGTTGCATGCCACACGCGCAGCCGTTGAAGAAGGTATCGTTCCAGGCGGCGGCGTTGCGCTGTTGCGCGCGCGTGCCAACATCAATGTCAAGGGCGATAATCCGGATCAAGATGCAGGTATCAAGATCGTTCTGCGCGCAATGGAAGAGCCGTTGCGCATGATCGTTCAAAACGCTGGCGATGAAGCCTCGGTCGTCGTTGCCAAGGTACTGGCAGGCACGGGCAACTTCGGTTACAACGCTGCCAACGGCACTTACGGTGACATGGTCGAGATGGGTGTTCTGGATCCAGCCAAGGTTACCCGTTCGGCACTGCAAAACGCAGCGTCAATCGCTTCGCTGATGTTGACGACAGATTGCATGGTATGCGAACTGACCGAAGACAAGCCAGCCGGTGGCGGCATGGGCGGCATGGGTGGTATGGGCGGCATGGGTGGTATGGACGGCATGATGTAATTTGCCGCCGATGGCCGGTGCGATGCAATTTGCACCGGCGCCTTGCGCTAGAATTGGAAATGCCCGCAGCGATGCGGGCATTTTTTTGGCGAACGCAGGCGTGGCGACACCGGCTGTTTTACATAACTGCACCTAGCGACGCATTAATCATCACAGCATGCTGATCAGGTTTTCCCAGTCGGTCAGATGCCGTGGCTTTTCGACGAGGCACGCCCCCAGGACGATGGACGGCGCAACCGTACGTCCGTGTTTTTTGAATTTCATGCGCACCAAAACCCGTGCGCACTGCACTCCTTTGAGACTGAAGAGATGCTCGAACACGGCGGATTTGTCATCCCAATATGCCACGTGCGACACCACGGTAACACGTGAAAATACCGGCACCGGACGCGCGAACTTGATCAGTTGCGCCAGATTGACGAACTGGTAACCGTTCCTGAGAAGGATGCCGATCAGCCCGGTCCGGATCAGCATGTCGAGTTGCGCGGCTTCGGCAAGTTGCAGATAGCGATCGCTTTTCAGGACGGCGATGCCGGTATCGAGCGGCGTAATGACAAAATTCGTGGTGACGGTGGCAGATCGTTCTGCTCCATAACGAAAAAGCGAACAGAGGACGGTCAAGAGATTTCTAAGGATTCCCGACATGGAGGACCTGATAAATTGCAGTCAGTATGCGGCTGACATGCGATGGACGCCCGATGCAGTCGGGGCGGCCACATGCGACGCAGCCGATTAAAGCATTTACGCTTCGTCGCGGGTCTCGTCAACCCGGTCGTCCCATGCCTTTTTTTGCGCCTCTTTCTCCCGCTCGAGCTCCGCGGCATCCTCTGCTGCCTCGAGTGCGCGCTCTTTTATATCTGCCTCATGCGCCGCCACCAGTGCCGCGCGCGACTCCGGCGTCTCCAGCGTAATACGCCCGATCGCCCCGGTACGATAATCCTGCAGCAGCGTATGCGCGGCCTTTTCCAGATCCAGCGTCGCCCCTTTCAAACGGAAACCACGGCGCTCCGCCACGCCTTCGATGACGCTGACGCCATCGATGCCGGCAGTAGGGAAGCCGTAGCGAGCCGTCAGCAAGTGTGCATAACGCACCAGGATCTGATCCGCCAGAAAAGTAGCGACTTCCTCCTCGATCAGCGCATTGCTGCCGATCGCGTGGCTGGCGGCCAGCATCAGGCCGTCGCTCGGATGCTGGATCTTCGGCCACAGCATGCCGGGGGTATCGGTGAGAATGATGTTGTTGTTGAGATAAAGCCGCTGCTGAACCTTGGTCACGGCCGGCTCGTCACCGACTTTGGCCACGCGCTTCTTGAGCAGCGCATTCATCAACGTCGACTTGCCGACGTTGGGAATGCCCATGATCATAATGCGCAAGGGTTTCAGAGCCGTGCCGCGATGCGGCGCAATTGCGATGCACAAGTTGGGGATCTTGGCGAAATCCGATGGCTTCTTGCAGCTGAGAGCGACCGCCCGCACGTCTTTCTGCTTGTTGTAGAAATCGTTCCAGGATTGCGTCACGACCGGGTCGGCCAGGTCACTCTTGTTGAGGATTTTAAGGCACGGGCGCTGCCGGAATATGCGCAACTGCTCGATCATCGGGTTGCAACTGGCCTGCGGCAAACGAGCGTCGAGAACCTCGATCACCATGTCGACCTTTTCCATGGCTTCCGCCGCCTTCTTGCGGGCGGCGTTCATGTGGCCGGGGTACCATTGTATGGACATGCACTGACTTTATAAGCGGAATCAAGGCGCTATTTTACTCGCTTGCGCATCGATTTTTGCCTTTTGGCGTAGAAGCTGCGAGAACCGAGGCTCAGCAAAGACCGGCCAGTGCCTTCACATGCGCGGCGACGCTGCGTCCGAGCGCGGACAAGTGGTAGCCGCCTTCGAGGCAACTGACGATACGGCCCTGCGCATGTTGGTCCGCGACCGCCATGATCTGTTGTGTCATCCACACGTAGTCGTCTTCGACCAGTCCCATCTGACCGATGTCGTCTTCCCGATGGGCGTCGAAACCGGCCGAAATGAAGATCATCTGCGGCCGGTGCGCGTGCAGCGCCGGTAGCCACTTGTCGTTGACCAGTTCGCGCACCACGTCGCCTTTGCTGTAGGCCGGCACCGGCACGTTGACCATGCCTTCGCGCGGCTGGCCATCGCGGCCCACACCGCTATATGGATAGAACGGGTGCTGAAAAAAACTCGCCATCAGTACGCGCGGCTCGTGGGCAAACGATTCTTCGGTGCCATTACCATGGTGAACATCGAAATCGATGATTGCAACACGTTGCAGGCCATGCTTTTCCAGCGCATGCATGGCAGCGATGGCGACGTTGTTGAACAGGCAAAATCCCATCGGTACCGAAGGCCGCGCGTGATGCCCGGGCGGGCGTACCGAGCAAAAGGCGTTTTCGATTTCGCCGGCCATCACGGCGTCAGTGGCAGCAACGGCCGCCCCGGCCGCACGCAAGGCTGCATTCCAGCTATGCGCATTGATGGATGTGTCGCCGTCGATCGGATAATAGGCTTCGCTGCCGGGGGCCAGTGACGGTGTGTTGTCATGCACCAGTTTGATTGCGGCATTGCTGTGGACCCGTGCCAGATGCGCCATGTGTGCCTGCGGTGCGCTGCGGTATTCGATCAGGTCGCTGATACGGCTGGCGATCAGCTGATCTTCGATCGCCTGCAGGCGCTCGGGCGATTCCGGATGCCAGGCGCCCATTTCGTGCAGCTTGCAATCGGGATGAGAGTAGAAAGCAGTAGTCATCAAAGGAAAATGAAAAGAAAAGGCTGTCTCGGTTATAGGACTGTCGAATACGTTCTCTCGACTTGCTGTTAGTTTAACCAATAACTGCCCTGACATGGCGCTGCAATTATTTGCAGGCATTTGCCGTTGCGTTTTCTCAATTTGATTCACAATAGATGTTCTGCAGGAACAACCAAACTTCTCACCGTCACCCGGAAAATTAATGTTTTCAAAAGTACATGCCGTTGCCCAGCAAGTCAGCCAGATCGTCGTCGGCAAGGACCTGCAAATCCGTCAAGCGCTGGTGTGTCTGCTGGCCGGTGGTCATTTGCTGATCGAGGACGTGCCGGGCGTCGGCAAGACCACACTTGCCCACGCGCTGGCGATTTCACTGGGCCTGCAATTCAATCGCCTGCAGTTCACCAGTGACCTGTTGCCGGCCGACGTGATCGGCGTGTCGATTTATGATCGCGAAAAAAGCAGCTTCATATTTCATCCCGGCCCGGTATTTACCCAGGTGCTGCTGGCCGATGAAATCAATCGTGCCACGCCCAAGGCGCAATCGGCGCTGCTGGAAGCGATGGAAGAACGCCAGGTCACGGCCGAAGGCAGTACCCGCGACCTGCCCTCGCCGTTCTTTGTGATCGCTACCCAGAATCCGTCACATCAGATCGGCACCTTCGCGCTGCCGGAATCACAGCTCGACCGCTTCCTGATGTGCCTGTCGCTCGGTTATCCGGATGCGGCGGCCGAACGGGCCTTGCTGATGGGCGAAGATCGGCGCCTGCTGCTCAAGTCGCTGCCGACCGCCATGGAGCCTGCCGAACTGCTGAGCGCGCAACAGGCGTTGCGGCAGATTCATACCTCGCCGGCACTGATCGACTACGTGCAGGCCTTGGCGCATGCATCGCGCCAGAACGGCATGTTCGCCGAAGGTCTAAGTCCGCGTGCAGCCATCGCCCTGCTGCAGGCTGCGCGTGCCTGGGCTGCAATCGAAGGCCGCAACCACGTGATACCGGAAGACATTCAGGCAGTACTGGTGCCGGTTGCCGCACACCGGCTGCGTCCGATCAAGTCCAGCGGCGGCACCGCCATCGGTAGCCGCGACCTGATCTTGCAGTTGATGAGATCCGTGAGCGTCTGACCAGGACCATCAAGAATGCGCTCCGCCTTCAAACAATTCACTCGCCACTGGGCCGACAAATGGCTGTTCCAACTGCGCGACTTCGAGCCGGGTGAAGTATTCCTGAATCAAAGGCGGGTCTTTATCCTGCCGACCAGGCCGGGCCTGTCGTTCGGCGTCATGCTGGTACTGATGTTTCTGGGGTCGGTCAACTACAACCTGAGCCTGGGCTTTGCACTGACTTTTCTGATCGCCGCCTGCGCCGTGATCGACCTGCACCTGACGTTTCGTAACCTGGCCCATCTTTATCTGTCCGCCGGCCGCGTTCAACCGGTATTTTCCGGCGACGAGGCACAGTTCGAACTGCATCTGATCAACCGCCGCAAGCACGACCGCTATGCCGTCTGGCTCGACTTCATCGGAGCGGGCTTGCCGGAACTGCCGCAGGCGGTCGACATCGCTGGCAACGCTACCAGCAGCGTCCTGCTCAACGCACCGGCACGTGCACGCGGATGGCTGCGGGCGCCGCGGGTGCGTCTGCAAACCCGATTTCCGCTGGGCCTGGTACGGGCATGGAGCTATTGGCGTCCGGACGCCAAGGTGCTGGTCTATCCGGCGCCGGAAGAACATGCACCACCGCTGCCGATCCAGGGCGAGGTACGTCAGGATGGCAACGGCCGCGGCGGGCAGGATGATTTTGCCGGTATCCGGGCTTATCAGGCCGGCGACGCGATCAAACACATGGCGTGGAAACAAATCGCCAAGGTCGATCTGGAATATGGCGGCACGCTCGTAACCAAGCATTTCGAAGGCGGCGCGGCGAGCGAGACGCTACTCGATTTTGGCGGCCTGCCGCGTTTGATGGATGTCGAAATGAAGCTGTCACGCATGACACGCTGGGTGCTGGATGCCGAGCTGCAAGGCTTGCCCTATGCATTCCGGCTGGGTGAGACCCGCTTTCCGGCGGCAGTCGGGGCGGCGCATCAGGCCGCATGCCTGCGCGCACTGGCCCTGTTCGAAGGATACTGACGATGCTGCCGCGCCCTGTCGCTTTCATTGCCCGCACTCTGTCTCGATCGCTATCGCAATCCATTGGGCAATCCATGGGGCAATCGATGTCGCGCCCCATGTCGCGCGACAAGGCCGACGCGCTGCTCTTGATCATTTCCTGCGCACTGGTACTGGCGCCGCATGCAGCGCATCTGCCCCTGTGGACCACTTTCGCCTCGACTGCGATCCTGGCATGGCGTGGCTGGGTTACTTTTCGCGGCAATCGCATGCCGCCGCGCTGGCTACTGTTGCCGATCACGGCGCTGGCGATGGCCGGGGTGTACTGGAACTTCAAAACCTTTTTCGGCCGCGATTCCGGCGTGGCGATGCTGGTGCTGCTACTGGTCTTCAAATTGCTTGAAATGCATGCCAAACGCGACCTTTTCGTGGTGGTGTACGTCAGCTTTTTCCTGATGCTGACCAATTTTTTCTATTCGCAATCGATCTTGACGGCAGTGATGATGATCGCCGCCGTTTTCGCGATCCTGACAACGCAGCTGTCGTTTCAATTTACCGGTGCCGTACCGTCACTGCTGCAGCGCCTGCGGCTAGGCGGCCTGATCCTCGGACTCGCATTGCCGCTGACACTGGTGCTGTTTTTCCTGTTCCCGCGGATTCAAGGCCCGCTGTGGGGACTGCCCACTGATGCCCAGGCCGGGCGCTCGGGCCTATCCGACACTATGGCACCAGGAAACATTTCAAGCCTGGCTTTGTCGGATGATGTCGTGTTCCGTGTGAAATTCACCGACGTGGTACCGGTCAAGTCGAAACTCTACTGGCGTGGCATCGTACTGGGTGATTATGATGGCCGCACCTGGACCCAGCGCCCGCAATCCGGCAAGCCGAATGTCAACATCCATACGCGCGGCGCGGCAGTACGTTATCAGATCACGCAGGAAGCCAACGGAAGGCGCTGGCTGTTTGCCCTGGAACAGCCTTTGGCGATACCGAAAATCGCCGGCAACGTCGTCGCCGTCACGCAGGATTTGCAGATAACGACCCGTAACCCCCTGAATGACCGGGTACGTTATGACGTCGTTTCGGCCATCGACTTCGACATGCAGGCGAACGAATCGCAGGTCGCCCTGCGCGATTGGCTGGAATTGCCGCCAAACTTCAATCCGCAGACTTTGGCGTTTGCGGCAACGCTGCGCAATCAGACGCAAAATGAGCAAAAACTGGTCGATAATGTCCTACAGTTTTTTCGTGAAAAGAACTTCCGCTATACGCTGGAGCCCCCACTGCTGGGACGCGATGCGGTTGATGATTTCCTGTTTAAAACGCAGGCCGGCTTTTGCGAACATTACGCCAGTTCGTTCGTGGTACTGATGCGGGCACTGGACATACCGGCGCGGGTGGTCACCGGCTATCAGGGCGGCGACGTCAACGAGGTCGACGGCTTCATGACGATTCGTCAATCCGACGCCCATGCCTGGGCCGAAGTCTGGCTGGAAAAGCGCGGCTGGGTACGGGTCGACCCGACCGCAGCGGTAGCACCGGAACGCATTGAACTAAACCTTGCACGGGTGCTTCCAAGAACTGGCCTGGGCGCCCTGATCGGCCTCGATTTGTCGTCCAATTCCTGGCTTTCGGGATTACGTCTTCGGCTCGACGCTACCAACAACGCCTGGAACCAGTGGATCCTGAATTATTCGCCCGAGCGTCAGAAAAGCTTCATGCAGACGCTTGGTTTCAAGGACCCCGACTGGCGCACGCTGATCGCACTGCTGTTGGTGGCCGGCACGTGCGCCATGGCAGTCGTGGTGCTGCCGTTGCTGATCAATCGTACTACCATGAATCCGGCCGATGCGCTGTACCATGCGCTGTGCCGGCAAATGGAAAAAAGTGGCATGAAACGCGCCACGCATGAAGGACCACGTGCCTATGGAATGCGTCTGACAGCAGCAGAATCACCGCTCGACGCAGGCCGGAAAGCGGCAGTCCGGCGTTTTGTGGAACTGTATGAAATAGCTCGCTATGGCCGCGTGGACGAACACTCGCCATCCGCAACAATCACTCAACTCAAGATTCTGCTATCTGAAACCCGATGAAATTTTCACTGTACCCGGCGCCTCGCGCGCGCCTGCTGGCCCTATCATTTGCCGTTGCCTCAACCGCCCTGTTTAATCTCCCTGTCAGCGCAGCCGATGCGTCGACGAAACCGACCGTACGCAAGGTCGTCCGGGACGCCGAGCCGGCCGGCGAATATGCCAATTTCAGTGAATGGAACGAAGTAGCGGCGTTCCTCGATCAGATGGTCATCAAACATGGTTTCGACAGGACAGCGCTCGAAGCCCTGCTGCGCAAAACCCGTTTTGTCGAAACCGCGATCCAGCTCATGAAACCGGCCCCGCCCGGCCGACCCAAGAACTGGGCCGCCTACCGAGCGCGCTTCGTCGAACCGGTCCGCATCAATGCCGGCGTCGCATTCTGGGATACCCACGCCGATGCGCTGGCGCGTGCCGAAGCACGCTATGGCGTGCCGGCCGAGATCATCGTCGGCATCATCGGCGTTGAAACCGTGTACGGCCGCAACGTCGGCAATTTTCGGGTGATGGACGCGGTGACCACGCTGGCGTTCGCTTATCCGCAAACGCCGACGCGTATCGCACGCATGGATTATTTCAAGGGCGAACTTGAAAACACGTTGCTGTATGCGCGGGACACCGGCATCGATCCGTTTTCGCTCGTCGGCTCTTACGCCGGCGCCATTGGATGGCCACAGTTCATGCCGAGCAGCATACGCAAGTTCGGCATCGATTTCGACAGTGATGGCAAAATCGACCTGCGCAATTCGCCGATCGACGCCATCGGCAGCGTCGCCAATTTTCTGGTCGAACATGGCTGGAAACGCGGCAATCCGATCGTCTTTCCGGCGACGGTTGCAGCGCCGTCAGTGACGGGCGAAAACAGCGGCTGGGACCGCTTCATCAACCAGGGACTGGAAGCCCGATTCCGGCTCGATGAAATGAAGGCGGCCGGCGTCGTGCTCGGGCTCGAGCCTCCGCCGGACATGACCTATGGACTGGTCGACCTGCAAAACGGCCAGGAGCCGACCGAGTACTGGCTCGGCACCGGCAATTTTTTTGCGATTACGCAGTACAACCGCAGCTTCTTCTATGCAATGTCGGTGGTCGATCTGGGCCGCGCTGTACGGTCGGCGCGCACGCGATGAGGCAGCTGGCGATCCGCTTACATCCGACCCGATCGGTCAGCGTGACCGGTGCCGCATGCGCGTTGATTGGCGCTGTCGTGTTGGCGCTGCGCTGCGCACCCGCAATTGCGGCGACACCCGTGCCGCCGGCTTTCTCGACGATGACGCCGGGTGGAGCAATCGACGGCTGGCAGCCATTAAAACCGTCGGCAAAAGCCAGCGATACGCGTTACAGCCTGGTTGTCAGTGGTAAGCAAACCGTGTTGCAAGCCGATGCCAACAATTCCATGTCCGGTTTGATCCATGCGGTGAAAGTCGACATCCGCCAGTTTCCACTACTGCGCTGGCGCTGGAAAATTCGGGCGCCGCTCAAGAGTGCCGACATGACGACCAAGGCCGGTGATGACTACGCCGCCCGCGTCTACGTGATGTTCGATTACCCGGCGTCCAAGCTGACGCTGGCCACGCGGGCCAAACTCAAGCTGGCGGAATCGATTTATGGCCAGAAAATTCCGACGGCAGCGTTGAACTACGTCTGGGATAACCGCCATCCGATCGGCACCATCGCCCCCAATGCCTACACCGACCGGGCACGCATGATGGTGCTGCAGAGCGGTGCCGGCCGCCAGGGCGAATGGATTACCGAAACCCGTGATCTCGCTGCCGATTTCAAGGCCGCGTTCGGGGAGGACGCACCGGATGTGGTCGCCATCGCTGTCGCCACGGACACCGACAATACCGGCGAAAGCACGGTTGCCTGGTACGGCGACCTGGTATTTCTTGCCGCCGAGAGCGCCCGGATACCTTGATTGCAAGCCGAATGCGCAGCGCTGTTATCATGGCTCGTTGCTGTTTTTGACACCCGGTTTTTTGGAAGCTGAGAGATATTTCCAGGCGCAACGAACCTCAACCCTTCATGCTCAACGGAGAACCTATGCTCAAGAAAATTGCCACCCTGTTGTGTGCAAGTGCCCTGTCACTGGCTGCCCATGCCGCCGACCTCGCGCCGCTGAAGTTCGGCGTCGGGTTGTTCCAGCCGGACAAGGAAAAGAACGACGCCACCTATCGGCCGCTGGCCCGGCACCTGGCGCAGCAACTCGGGCGCGAGGTCGAACTGCGCACGGTCGATACCTGGGAAGGCCTGGCAAAGTCACTTGCAAACGGCGAGACGGATATTGCCCTGCTCGGTCCGTGGGGTTATGTGCTGGCCAACAACGAGTCCGGTGCGCAAGCGGTATCGACCATTCTCTATGACGGCAAGCCCGAGTACTACGCGATCATCGTTACCCACCCCGATTCCGGCATCAATACCCCGCAGGATCTGAAAGGCAAAACTTTCGCGTTCGGTGACAAGGGGTCGACATCGGGCTACCTGATTCCGCTGTATTATTTCATGCAGCAGAAAATCGATCCCGATACCTACTTCAGCAAGGTTCTCTATACCAAACACCAGGCGATCGAGACGCAGGTCGCGGCCGGCCAGCTCGATGCCGGCGCAGACTACAACCGCAACCGTAACGCGATGATCGAATCGGGCCTGATCAAGGCCGATCGCTCGAAAATCATCTGGCAATCTGCGCCACTGCCAAACGACGCCGTCGCCGTCAGCGCCCGCCTGGCGCAGGACAAGGCTTTTGTCGCGAAGTTGCAGGCGGCGCTGGCGCAGACCGGACCGATGCTGCAAGCGAATCCGTCATTGCTGCCACCGCATTACACCGGCTTCGTCAGTCAGGACAATCGGTTCTACAAACCGATTCGCGATGCGGGTCTGGCGACCGGTAAATTGCAACCCAAGTAATGAACGCAATGCCGACTGCGCGCCTGCGTTTCGCGGCCTGGCTGACAGGATATGCGTTGTTGGTGGGGGCATGCGTGTGGAGCCTTTCTGCTGCCAATGAACTATCGTTCGGGCGCCAGCCCTGGACCAACCTGCAAAAAACCGCCGCCGAATTCGCGCGCCCGAGTTTCATCGATGTCTGGTTCGGCAATCCCAAGCTGGAATACAAGAGTGACGACGGTATCGTGCTGCGCACCGAAGACCGCAGGATCATCGAGCGGCAGTTCCTGCAAAGTCTTGTGAACGCAACCTGGACCACGATCAAGATCGGCACGCTGGGTTCGTTGCTGGCGGCGTTGCTTGCCCTGCCGTTCGGCCTTTTGGCCGCACGCAATCTCAACGCGCCGCAGGCGCTTCAGTTGCTCGCAAAATCGGTGCTCGATGTTGCACGATCGATTCATACGCTCGTGTTCGGGCTGGTCCTTGTCGGCATCGTCGGTCTTGGCCCTACTGCAGGCATTCTGGCTATCGCCCTGCATTCGATGGGCACCTATGGCAAGCTCTACAGCGAAGCAATCGAAAACCTCGACATGGCGGCGGTCGACGCGGTGCGCGCGGTCGGTGCCAGTCCGCCTCAGGTTTTCTTCACGGCGGTATGGCCCGGCGTGCTGCCGCAACTGGTGTCGAGCCACCTGTATGTCTGGGAATTCAACATCCGCGACTCGACCATTCTCGGCATGATCGGTGCCGGCGGCCTGGGCTTGCTGATTTCGGAAGCGGTGTCCCTGTTCCAGTGGGGAAGACTGGCAACCATCCTGCTGGTGGTGATCGCCGTGGTCTCGGCATTCGACGCCTTGAGTAGGCGACTTCGGCAGGAGTTGCTATGAACGACACCGTTATTTGCATCGAAGCAGCGAGTGCCAAAGCCGGTGGCTGTGTGCTGGTCGACATGCTGACGCTTTCGGTACAGCGCGGCGAGCGTATCGCCATCGTCGGACAAAACGGGGCCGGCAAATCGTCGCTGCTCAAAATGATCGCTGGTTCACTGCAGCCAGCCAATGGCCGCGTAGAGGTACTTGGGCAGACGCTGCATGAAACGCGCTCTGGCACTGCCCGACGCTGGTTGCAGGCACAGACCGGACAGATTTTCCAAGGCTTGCATCTGGTACAGCGCCTGAGCGCACTCGACAATGTGCTACTGGGCAGCCTGGGACGCAATCGCTCGTGGCTGACGTGGCTGCGGCTGTTTCCCGATGCCGACGTACTGCGCGCACGGAAAGCCCTGGAGACTGTTGGCCTGAGCACGAAGGCCGACGTGCGGGTCGACCGCCTGTCGGGTGGCGAACGGCAAAAAGTGGCGATTGCCCGTGTTCTGCTGCAAGATCCGCAGCTGCTGCTGGCCGACGAGCCGACGGCGGCGCTCGATCCGGCTGCCTCGACCGATATTGCCACGACGCTGGCGGCGATCGCCATCGCACAACGCATCACCATGGTGAGCGTCCTGCACGATGTCTCGCTGCTGGGTGTACTTGCCGATCGCGTGGTCGGACTACGGCGTGGGCGTCTGGTGTTCGACCTGCCGGTAGACCGTGTCGACGATGCGCTGTTAAGCAAATTATATGATGATGCAGAATCGGCCAACGATCACCACAGCGCCCCTGAGGAAGTAGGCGCGTTCAAAGGAATAATCGCATGAGCGCAGGTCGCAACTGCCCCTTGTCCTATCGCTATGCCCCGCAATCCCTGCAAGGCCCGGCATTCATTCACACCGAAACCCTGTACGTGGTCGGCGGTCTGTATGGTAACGAAGCTGCGCTCAGTACAGTCGTTGAAGCCTACACCGCAGAACCAGGCCCGAAGCACCTGATCTTCAACGGCGACTTCAACTGGTTCGACATCGATCCGGCTAGTTTCAGCCGCATCAATCGGGCTGTGCTGTCGTACGACGCGATTCGAGGCAATGTCGAAACCGAATTGGCGCCGCGCGACCTTGCACTGAGTGATGCAGGTTGCGGATGCGGATATTCGGACTCGGTTGACGATGGCGTGGTTCAACGTTCCAACGCCATCATGCAAACGCTGGCCGCCACGGCCACGGCGTTCCCGGCCTTACAGGCTCGACTAGCAGGCTTGCCGATGTGGAAGCGCATCGATGTCGCCGGGGTCCCGATCGCCGTCGTACATGGTGATGCGCAGTCGCTTGCCGGATGGGGATTCGCAGCAGAAAATCTGGCACTCGACGCGCACCAGACACAGCTGCGCACGTGGTTCGAAGCGTCGGGCGTACGGATATTCGCTTGCAGTCATACCTGTGAAGCCGTGTTTCATACTGTCGAGGATAGCCGAGGAAGAGACTGCCTGATCGCCAATAATGGCGCGGCCGGGATGCCGAATTTCGCAGCCGGCCAGGCCGGTCTGTTAACCCGTATTGCAACGACACCGTATGCAAACGGGCCGGTCGCAAGCCGTGCGCGCATCGACGACCTGTTTATCGAAGCAGTGCCGATCGCGTACGACCAGCCGCGCTGGCACGCCGATTTCCTGGCCCAATGGCCGTCGGGAAGTCCTGCACATGAATCGTACTGGAAAAGAATCACCGACGGTCCGACACGTGCCAGCGCCCCTAAGCCTGCTTGGCCATGAGCTGAGCCGCGCAGCGCTGCAATGCGTCTAGTGCGGTGCACCCGACAATGCCTTGACCGTAGAGAGATCGATCTGTACGGTTTCCCCATTCGCCGTTATCCAGGTCTGGCCGTCCTGAACTGTGCATTGTAGCTGCATGTTGCGTTGTGCCAGCTTGGCAAGTGCCATGCTGACATCCGCCGGCAAATTAAGCACGGTGAGGTTCTTGGCGCGTTCGATGCGGCTGCTGATCTGATTCCACCAAATGCTGCTGTTACTGCTGTAACTGTAGACGATGACTTTCGCGGCGCGTCCGCACGCCTTGAGGATTCTTTTTTCGTCAGGTTGCCCGACTTCGATCCATAAATCGATTGCGCCGGTCAGGTCCTTTTGCCAGAGGTCAGGCTCGTCGTCGGCACTGAGCCCTTTGCCGAACGCCAGCGACTCGCTTGCGTTGAGCACGAATGCCAGTACCCGCATCATCATCCGCTCATCGGTTTCCGAAGGATGACGGGCAATCGTCAACGCATGGTCCTGATAGTAGTGCCGATCCATGTCGGCGATCTGAAGCTCTGCTTTATAAATTGTTGCTTTGAGTGCCATGTGCCTGACTTGATAATATGTCGTTAAGGTACGGATACCGCTGAAAAGCCCATCGGAACAGCCTCTGCCGCCGGGGAGGTGAAGAATAGCCGATTTAGGCATCTTACCCGGTGATTTTTACCAGCCCTTCGATTCATTTACTGAAAGTATCATGACATTATTCCCGACCAGTGGCGCACCCGACCCGATCATGCTGGCAACCCGAGACTGGCTCGAAAAAGCCGTTATCGGCCTGAACCTGTGCCCGTTTGCCAAAGCGGTGCATACCAAAAACCAGATCCGGTATGTCGTTAGCGCGGCATCCACACCCGATGCACTGCTGGCAGATCTGACGCACGAGCTTGAACTGCTGGCGGCGTCCGACCCGGCTGCAATCGACACCACACTCTTGATCCATCCGTACGTTCTGGCGGATTTTCTGGACTATAACGACTTTCTGGATGTTGCCGACGCAGCCGTGGAAACGCTGGACCTGACAGGCGAAATCCAGGTGGCGAGTTTCCACCCGCAATATCAGTTCGCCGGCAGCAAGATCGATGACATAGAGAACTTTACCAACCGATCACCCTACCCCACACTGCATTTGCTGCGCGAGGCGAGCGTCGAACGTGCGGTTGATGCCTTTCCGGCTGCAGAGGATATCTTCGACAAGAATATGCAGACGTTGCGCGACCTGGGCCACGACGGCTGGAACCGGTTGATGCTTCAGATGCCGCCAAAGGATCTTTTTCCATGACGGACTGCGGCGGCACCGCGGCATTGTCAAGATAAATCACACATCTTTTGCCGTAGTCCGTGGTGAGCAGTAAGTCAGCGTTGCGATTTGTCAAGTTCGTCTTTACGGCGCTGGTTACAATTAAATTGAATTAATGCAATTAATAGTGCGAACTTAGTATGACTTGGGCATGACTAAGCTATATATAAAAGCTTGATTTCTTGAAACATCGCACCACATCGATTGTGATGGATTGAACTACACGCTTTATGTAAATGAATGACAAGCGCAAATATTGTTGCATTTTTACAATTTTTTCATTATATTGCCACAATACAATACTTTAACTTTCTGAGCACAGCTGATTCACTCATATCACGTTCAACGACAACCTGATGTTTTTGCTCCCTACCTGCCCAGTAAATTTATGAATGTATTTCCGGCATACTAATCTTGCAATATGGAATTATCAATATTATGACTACACAGTTGGACACCCCTATGACTAGCACACGCCTCGCCGACCAGCTCGCTTACGATCCTAACAATTTGTTAGACGCGTTAATCGAGAAACTCAGCCTCAAGAATGATGCAGCGCTTTCGCGTGCGCTTGAAGTGGCTCCGCCCGTAATCAGCAAAATTCGTCACCGTCGTTTGCCGGTCGGTGCATCGCTGCTGATTCGGATGCACGAGGTGAGCGACCTCAGCATAAAGGACCTGCGAATTTTGATGGGCGACCGTCGTGATAAATTCCGGATCAGCGACAAGCAGTTCAAGCCAAAGGAAGGCAGCTCCAGCATTCAGGAATGATCGCCTCGACTGTGTCCATCACTGCAGACCTTGCTCTTGTTCCCTGCCTCCGTATTCCCTGTTATGCAGGGAATACGCCGGTAGACAAATAGCGGTCACCGCGGTCGCATACGATAAATACGATCGTCGCATTCTCCACGCTTTCCCCAATCCGCAATGCGACAGCACATGCGCCGGCAGCAGAAATTCCACAGAAGATGCCTTCTTCGATCGCCATGCGCCGTGCCATTTGCTCCGCTGCTGCCTGGCTGACATTTTCTACCTGATCGACGCGCGATTTGTCGAATATTTTCGGTAGATACGCTTCCGGCCATTTGCGAATGCCGGGAATCTGCGATCCTTCTTCGGGTTGGGCGCCGATGATCTGGATTGCCGGGTTTCGCTCTTTCAGGTATTTCGATACCCCCATGATCGTGCCGGTCGTGCCCATGGCACTGACAAAATGGGTAACTCGCCCACCGGTATCACGAAAGATTTCCGGCCCTGTACCTTCATAATGCGCCAAGGGATTATCCGCATTACCGAATTGGTCGAGGATGATTCCCTTGCCATCCTTCTGCATCTGTTCCGCAAGATCACGCGCGTATTCCATGCCGCCCGTCTTGGGTGTCAAAATGATTTTTGCGCCATAAGCAGCCATGCTTTGGCGCCGCTCCTCGCTCAAGTTTTCCGGCATCAGCAAAATCATCTTGTAACCACGCAGTACCGCTGCCATGGCCAAGGCGATGCCCGTGTTGCCACTGGTCGCTTCGATGAGCGTGTCGCCAGCCTTGATGGCGCCACGCGCTTCGGCATGCTTGATCATTGACAGCGCAGCGCGATCCTTTACCGAACCGGCTGGATTGTTGCCTTCGAGCTTACCGAGGATGATGTTGTTACGACGCGCTGCTTCCTCGCCCGGAAGGTGCTGCAATTGCACGAGCGGCGTATTGCCGATCGTGTCTTCGATAGTAAGGTAGGCCATGGCGTGATCTCGATGCGTCTGCAAAAGACAACCATTCTAATCGCAGTTCAAACAAGGCGTACACCGGTGCCGCCAAACCGCCCGCCCAACGCAAAACCCCGCCATGACCACAGCGGGGTTTTATTTGAAACGATAGCGCTAACTGCTTATTTTTTAACCGGAACCACAACCGCAGTTGGTGCCGCCGGCGCAGCAGGCGCTGTCATGGGCGTGACAACCTTCATGTCGGCCGGCTTCGCGCTGGTGGCCATGGCCGGCTTCTTGTCGCTGTCCGCGGCCTTTGCTGGCTTGGTAGCAGGCGTCGCTGGAGCGCCGGCTTTTGGCTGGCCGTTGACTGTCAAGCCTGCCTGAGACAGTTTAACGGAACTCTTGTCACCAATGCCTTTGACACGGGTTTCGAAGTCTGCCCAGTCCTTGAAATCGCCTTTCTTGCGCTCGTCGACAATGGTCTTGGACATTTTCGGACCAATACCCTTGACGCCGTCAAGCGTTGCTTTGTCGGCTTTGTTGACATCGACCTGGGCCAGCGCGAAACTCATCGTTGCAATCAGGGTGGCGACAGCCAGAAGTAATTTCTTGATCATGATTTTCTTTCAAAAGTAACGTGGAAACCGGCGAATGTGAACAAGGAAGCATCTGCTGTTCGTCCGTAATAACGCCGGGCATAGTTAGCGGTTGACATGCGGGCAATACTAAATCCGCCCCTGTATGAATAACTCTTCCGGTGTCACCGTGGCAGTACCCAGTTTGCCGACGACGATGCCGCCCGCGCGGTTGGCAACCGATGCCGCATCCGAAAACGACATGCCGGCACCCAGCATCGTCGCCATCGTTGCAATAACCGTGTCACCCGCGCCGGAGACATCGAAGACCTCGCGTGCGACTGCTGGCATGTGCATCATGCTGCTGTCGGTATAAAGCGTCATGCCCTCTTCCGAACGGGTCAGTAGCAATGCGTCGAGTTGCAGTTCCCGACGTAACATCTGGGCTTTTTCGGCAAGTTCTTCTTCGCTTTTCCAGCTACCGACAATGCGTTTGAATTCAGCCTTGTTGGGTGTCAGCATCGATGCCCCGGCATAACGTGAAAAATCGTCTCCCTTGGGGTCCACCAACACCTTCTTCCCGGACTCGATTGCCGACTTGATCATGTCCGCGACATTGACCAAACTACCTTTTGCATAATCGGACAGGACGATTACATCGTAGTCCGGTAATAGTGCTCTGAACTGGGTAAGCTTGTCTCGCAGCACTGTATCGCTGGGGGCCTCTTCGAAATCGACCCGCAGCAGCTGCTGCTGGCGACCGATGACACGCAGCTTGATGATGGTGGAAATCGCTACGTCGCGTTTCAAGTAGCTACGGATGCGCATGTCGTGCAAGAGCTGCTCGACTACATGGCCCGCCTCGTCCTCACCGACCACGCCGAGCAAGCCCGTCTGCGCGCCCAGCGCCGCGGCATTGCGGGCGACATTGGCAGCGCCGCCGAGCCGTTCTTCCCGACGCTCGATGCGCACGATGGGCACAGGTGCTTCGGGAGAGATGCGGCTGACCTCGCCGAACCAGTAACGATCGAGCATGACGTCGCCCACTACCAGGATGCGTGCTGCGCCGAGCGATAATGGCATCGAATTTTTCATGCAAAAACCATTGCGGAGCCGGTAACCGCTCGACCGAGGTCAAGGTATAAGCATGCGTTGTCCGACTGCGCCAGGCTCGCTGCGATACCTTGCCTGAATTGGTCAGTGACGATGAAGTGTATTTTCATGAAAATCCGATGTAAAGAGCTTGCCGATGCGCCGCAGTTAATTCATCACATTAAGTTCTTCGGTGCGGCGTGGCGGATACGTTTCCCATCGGCTGCACCCGGGACATTGCCAGTAAAACTGCCGCGCCTTGAAGCCGCAATGGCTGCACTGGTAGCGCGCCAGCTTCTGGGTGTAACCGTGCACGATGCCCTTGACCAGCGATAATTCCGGTTGCACGTCGAGAGGCGCAATCATCAGCCGTGCTTCAAGCAATTTGTCCAGGCCAAGCAAGGTGGGCGTGCGGCGTAACTGGGCACTGACAAGCTGATTGGCGGCGTCCGCCCCGTGCATTTCTAGTTCGGTCTTGAACACCACTTCCAGCAAGTCGATCGAGGATGCCTCGGTCAGGTACGATTTCAGGAGGTTGATGCCTTCTTGCGCGCGATCGACGTTGCGGTAGCCATCCATCAATCGCTGCGCCACCAGCGCCACGTGCGGCACACTCTGGTGCTCGACACGGCGCCAGGCCAGGAGCGCAGCTTCGATATCGTCCTTTTCCATGTAAGCATCACCGGTCAGGATCGTGGCGCGCACATTATTGCGGTCAACCGCCAGCGCTTTTTCAAGCAGTACCAGTGCCGCATCGGGATGCGTGCGTACCAGCTCATCTTGCGCCAGTTCGCAATGAAACTGGGCAATCTCCTTTTGGCGGCCACCGGCACCCGATTCCTGCAAGGCCACTGCTGCATCGATGGCGCGTGTCCATTCCTTTTCACGCTGGTAGATCTCGAGCAGCATCCGCCGGGCCTGGGCTGCATATTGCGTGTCGACCAACTTGTTGAAGGTTTCTTCGGCACGATCGAGCAACCCGGCCTTCAGATAATCCTGTCCCAGCTCGAACTGTGCATGGGTCTGATGCTCGGTCGCCAGATCGGGGCGCGCCAGCAGGTTTTGATGCACCCGAATCGCACGTTCGGTTTCACCTCGACGGCGAAACAGGTTACCAAGTGCGAAATGCAATTCGGCCGTCTCAGGGTCGAGCTTGACGATTTCGATGAAGGCATCGATGGCTTTGTCGGGCTGCTCGTTCAGCAGGAAATTCAAGCCCTTGAAATACCCGCGCGGCAAGCTGCGCGATTCGGAAACAAGCTGGTTGATGTCGACACGCGCGGCGATCCACCCGAGTCCGAAGAAAAACGGTATCGCCAACAGCCACCAGGTTTCAAATTCCATGCGGTTTTGTTCTTAAATTGATGTCGAGCGGCAGAGGACTAACGATTGATAACGCTGTCTGGCTGCGGCGGCTGGGTGCGCGCGAGGTGCTGCGCTTCGCTGTCTTTCTTCATTGCGACCACAAGCTTTTTATGGGTCGCCAGCTCGCGCCGGTGTCGAAACAGCGTCGGCGTCATGGCGAGCACGCCCATCGCCGAGCCAGCAATAAAAAATCCGAGCAACACGAGTACCAATGGCCCGCGCAGTTCATAGTCGAGGAAAAAACGTAACGCGACTTCTTGCGTGTTCTTGAGAGCGAAACCAAAAAATACGATAAACAGGATGGTCGCAAGGATTCTGAAAAAAAGTTTCATGTCTGAGCGTCCTTTATACCGGGTTAGAAAAATTGGGAATGCATGTATGGCAAAACCTTGGATACGGCGGCATGCACTTGGATCGCTTTGCCTTACCACGAAAAGCATGCGATCACGCTTGTTAGCAGCATCGATCAATTTACCAATGGCGCACGCAGCCGAATACTTGAACAAAACGAAATTGTACGTGAAAAAAAACGGCATCCGAGGATGCCGTTTGATTTTCTGCAAATGACGCAGTCGCGTGCCAGCTAGTCTTCCAATATCGGTTGCCCAACCATCGCATCGACCCGCTCACGCAATTGCTTGCCAGGTTTGAAATGGGGTACCCGTTTCTCGGGCACCATCACCTTATCGCCCGACTTCGGATTGCGGCCGATGCGAGGCGGCCGACTGTTAAGCGCAAAGCTGCCAAAACCGCGGATCTCGATACGCTGACCACTCGCCAAGGCATCGGTCATTGCATCGAGAATAGTCTTGACTGCGTAATCCGCATCTTTTGCAACCAGCTGCGGATATCGCTCAGCCAAGCGCGCAATCAACTCCGACTTTGTCATTGACAGGATCGACCCTTAGTTCTTGTTGTCGAACTTCGCTTTTAACAGCGCGCCCAGACTTGTCGTGCCCGAAGCAGCATTGGAGTCGGTGGACATCTTTTGCATGGCTTCTTGCGTCTCGACGTTGTCTTTGGCCTTGATCGACAACTGGATGCCGCGTGCTTTGCGATCGATGTTCAATACCATGGCTTCGACCGTGTCGCCGACTTTCAGGTGCGTACCGGCATCTTCCACGCGGTCGCGTGAAATTTCCGAGGCGCGCAGATAGCCTTCGACTTCTTCTGACAATTGAATTACTGCGCCCTTCGGCTCGACCGACTTGACCGTGCCTGTTACCAGCGCGCCCTTGTCGTTCATTGCAGCGAAATTGTTGAACGGATCGCCTTCGAGCTGCTTGACGCCCAGCGAAACGCGCTCGCGCTCGACATCGATTGCCAGCACGATTGCTTCCAACTCATCGCCCTTCTTGAACCGGCGTACTGCTTCTTCGCCAGTCTCTGTCCACGACAGGTCGGACAAGTGCACCAGACCGTCGATGTTGCCAGCCAGACCGATGAATACGCCGAAGTCAGTGATCGACTTGATCGCGCCACGGACTTTATCGCCCTTCTTGTGGGTGATCGCGAAGTCATCCCATGGATTGGCTTTGCACTGCTTCATGCCCAGGCTGATACGACGACGCTCTTCGTCGATTTCCAGAACCATGACTTCGACTTCATCGCCCAATTGGACGACTTTGTTCGGTGCCACGTTCTTGTTGGTCCAGTCCATTTCCGACACGTGGACCAAGCCTTCGATGCCCTGCTCGACTTCGACGAATGCGCCGTAGTCGGTCAGGTTCGTGACCTTGCCGAACAGACGTGTGCTTTGTGGGTAGCGACGTGACAGGCCAGTCCACGGATCATCGCCCAGTTGCTTGACGCCCAGCGAAACGCGATTCTTTTCCTGATCGTATTTCAGTACCTTGGCAGTGATCTCTTGACCGACTGTCAGGACTTCCGATGGATGACGCACACGACGCCATGCCAGATCGGTGATGTGCAACAGTCCATCGATGCCGCCGAGGTCGACGAATGCGCCGTAGTCGGTGATGTTCTTGACGACGCCGGTAACGACCGTGCCTTCTTTCAGGGTTTCCATCAGCTTCTGGCGCTCTTCGCCCATCGACGCTTCGATGACGGCGCGGCGTGACAACACGACGTTATTACGCTTGCGGTCGAGCTTGATGACCTTGAATTCCAGGGTCTTGCCTTCGAATGGCGTGGTGTCCTTGACCGGACGGGTGTCGACCAGCGAACCCGGCAGGAAGGCGCGAATGCCGTTAGTCAGGACAGTCAGGCCGCCCTTGACCTTGCCATTGACGGTACCGATGACGATCTCGCCGGACTCCATCGCTTTTTCGAGCGAAAGCCATGAGGCGAGGCGCTTGGCCTTGTCGCGGGACAGGATGGTGTCGCCGAAACCGTTTTCGAGGGATTCGATGGCAACCGAAATAAAGTCGCCGACGTTGACTTCGAGTTCGCCATTGTCGTTTTTGAATTCTTCGATCGGAATGAAGGCTTCAGACTTCAGGCCAGCATTGACGATGACGAAGTTGTGGTCGAGGCGGACGACTTCAGCGGAGATGACTTCTCCCGAGCGCATGTCTTGACGCAACAACGATTCTTCAAAAAGAGCAGCAAAACTTTCCATACCAACAGCAGATTCAGGGGAGGTAGCAACAGTAGACATAGGTTTTGAACGAGTTTGCCATGACGGTTCGGACAAAAACTGTTCCGACCGGTGATGGGTTAGGTTTTTTAACATTCGCCAGGCATTGCGCCTGGTCGAACACGGTTAGGATTTACAAAAAACTAGGGAATGCGTATTTCATGATGCTCGGGATGCTTCCTTACTGCGGCGTACCAGCCAAGTACCTTTTCGATCGCCTCATCGGCGTTAATATCGGAGGTATCCAGCAAATAAGCCCCTTCAGCAGGCTTGAGCGGTGCAATTGCGCGATTGGCATCGCGAGCATCCCGTTCGTTCAAATCCTTTAGAAGGTCTTGCATGTTAGCAGAAATTCCCTTGCCAATCAATTGCTTATATCGCCGCTCGGCGCGCGCCTCGACGCTGGCGGTGAGAAAAACTTTTAATGATGCGTGTGGGAAAATCACCGTACCCATGTCGCGACCATCTGCCACCAGCCCCGGGGCAGCGCGAAACCCCAGCTGCAATGCGTACAACGACTGTCGCACGGCAGGTAGCGCCGCGATGCG
>JACMQD010000299.1 GCA_014377155.1 Herminiimonas sp. | reverse complement strand
CGGCTGGTTTGCCAGCGATTTCACGTTAGCCGAAATCAAGACACTCGGTGGCGTGTCTACCGATGCCGAGCGGCCGCAGCAATTCAATGGCCGCTACAAAATCGTCACGCTGGCGGAAATCATTGCGTTAGCCAAAAGCCGTAGCATCAGCACCGGACGCAGTATCGCCATTTATCCCGAAACCAAGAATCCGACCTTTCACCGCCAGCTCGGCCTGCCGCTCGAAGACAAGCTGCTCGACCAGTTGACCCAGGCCGGCTGGAATAATCGTGACGCGCCGGTTTTCGTGCAGTCGTTCGAACCTTCCAGCCTGAAGTACATGCGCGGCAAGGGCTCGACCGTGAAAATGGTGCAGCTCATCGATGCCGACGATGTCGACCTGAAAACCGGCGCGCTGACCTACGCGATGCCGTACGACCGGCCGTATGATTGGGTTCTCTCGGGGGACCAGCGGCTGTTCAGTGCCATGGTCACGCCGGCGGGCCTGGCCGAGATCAAGACTTATGCCGATGGCATCGGGCCATGGAAACGCTACATTGTCAGCGTCAAGGGCCAGGTCGCAGCCGACGGCAAAATCATCGACGCCAATGCGGATGGCAAGATCAATGACGCGGACACTGCCACGCTGGCGCCGACCGCGCTGGTGAGCGATGCCCACAAGCTCGGGTTGTTCGTGCATCCCTACACCTTCCGCAACGAAAAGCGCCGTCTGGCCAGCAATTACAACGGCGACCCGAAGCTGGAGTTTAAGCAGTTCTACACGCTGGGTGTCGATGCCGTGTTCGCCGATTTCCCGGATACCGCAGCCGCGGCGCGTGCCGACTTTCTGCGCGAAACCGGCAACTAATCCCGGCCAAGCATCATCCCTCGCCATGACGCACGCCCAAGTCGATCGTCAGGCATTTTTTCGATCCCGCATCCATCAGATCATCCCATTTTTTAGACGAGACGTGTCATGTTCAATGCCAAATACCTGATTCCCGCATGCTCCGCGCTGGTGCTCGCCGCTTGCGGCGGCAGTAGCAACAATGTCGATCCTTCTCTGAGCAGCGGCAGCGGCGTTACCGCGCCGCCGACAGTCAATCTGGCCGGCGCAACCGCTGTGCTCGCGCTGATGGAAACCACGGACCTGCACACCAATATCCGCAGCTACGATTATTTCAAGCTGGCCGAGGACAAGGGTATCGGTTTCGAGCGCACTGCCACCCTGATCAAGGCTGCGCGCGCCGAAAACGCCAACGCGATGCTGTTCGATAACGGCGATACCATCCAGGGCACGGCCTTGTCGGATTACCAGGCGCTGGTCAATCCGATCAACTGCACGTCGACGCTGGCGATGTACAAGGTCATGAACGACGCCAGCTACGACGCTGCCGGTATTGGCAACCATGAGTTTAATTACGGCCTGCCGTTCCTGGCGCAAGTCACCGGTAACCGCTTCAATGTCGACGGCATGCCGCCGGTCGCGGACCAGAAAAAATGTGCCGGCCCGACCTTCCCGCAAGTGCTGGCCAATTTGTTAAGCGTAAAAGACAAGGCGCCGTTATTTCAGCCTTACGTCATCCTCGACAAGAAAATCTCGGCCATCGGTGCTGACGGCAAGAGCGTCGAATCCGTCGTCAAGGTTGGTGTGATCGGTTTTACGCCGCCAACCGTATTGAGCTGGGACAAGCGCTGGCTCGACGGCAAGGTCTACACCGACGGCATCAAGGAAGTTGCGCAAAAATATATCCCGGAAATGCGTGCCAAGGGCGCCGACCTGGTGGTGGCGATCTCGCACGGCGGCTTGGATAACTCACCCTATTTGCCGTCCATGGAAAATGGCAACTATCATTTGTCGCTGGTGCCCGGCATCGATGCGATGCTGATCGGCCACTCGCACCAGATTTTTCCGAACGCGACCAGCACCGTACCGCAATTCAATCTGCCCGGCGTCGACAAGGTCAAGGGCCTGGTCAACGACGTGCCGACCGTGATGGCCAACTTCTGGGGCCAGCATTTGGGCCTGATCAGGCTCTCGATGCGTAACGATGGCAAAAAATGGGTGGTCGACAAAGCCAAGACCACGGTCGAAGCGCGCTCCACCAAGAATGCCGACGGTAGTTTCGTCGCGCCTGACACGGCCGTGGCCGCTGCCATCGAGGCCGAGCACCAGTCGACCATCACCTATGTCAAGACGCCGATTGGCACCACCGATTTCGGCATGTCCAGCTTCTTTGCCGATCTGGGCGACGTCACGGCGATCCAAATCGTGAACCAGGCGCAGGCCGATTACGTCAGCAGCTACGTCAAGGCCAACCTGCCGCAATATGCTGCGCTGCCGGTGCTGTCGGTCAGTGCGCCGTTCAAGAGCGGTTTTGCCGGTGGCAATGACTATACCGATGTCAAATCGGGCAATGTCGCCATCAACAATGCTGCCGATCTGTACCTGTTTCCCAACACGGTCTATGCCGTCAAGGTGAATGGCGCCGACATCAAGAACTGGCTGGAAACATCGGCCAAGCGTTTCAACAAGATCGATCCGACCAAGACCAGCGCGCAGGATCTGATCAGCACTTTCCCGGGCTACAACTTCGACATGTTCACGTCGAAAGACATCAGCTACGAGATCGATGTTACGCAAGACCTGAATAGCCGCATTCGTAATCTGCGCTACAAGGGTAATCCGATTGACGCCACCCAGGAGTTCATCATCGCGACCAATAACTATCGCGCCAGCGGCGGTGGCAATTTCCCCGGCATCAATGGCACCAAGACCATCTACGAATCACCGGACGCCAACCGCGATGTGCTGATCGCTTATATCAAGGCGAGGAAAAATCTGACGCTGGCTAGCAATGGCACCGATCGCAGTTGGCGCTTCACACGGGTTGTCACCGCTGGTCCGGTGACCTATAAATCGGCCAAGGACAAGTTGCCGCTGGCAATCGCCGCCGGCTTTACCAACCTGTCGGTACTGGTCGACGACGACGGTAGCGGTAAGGGCCTGTCGGTGTATCGCGTTGATCTGGGCAACTAGTCATGCGCAATCTTGAGCAGCGCGTATGGATGATTGCCGCTGTCTTGCTGGCGCTGGCGGCGGGTATGTGGTGGGCGTTGCGCGACCCCGATCTGTCGCGTCTGCCGCCTGCCGACATCGACCGGCTGCGCATGCACGCCGACCACGGCAAGGATGCGTCGGCGCTGAAATCGTTGCGATTGGCCGCCAGTCAGGGTCATGCCGGTGCGATGCAAGCCGCTGCCAGCGTCCTGTTACATCATCCGCAATGGGATCGCGACGGCGACGGTTTGCTACTGGCGCAGGCAGCCGCGCAGCATGGCGACAGCAGCGCGCAATACCTGCTGGCGAAAGCGTATTTCGACGGTGCGCCATCACGCCAGAGAGATGCAACCCTTGCCAGACAATGGTTCGAAAAGGCTGCCGGCCAGAAGCATCCGCAGGCCGCCTATCTGTTGGGCCTCATCTACAAAAATGGTGATGGCACAGCAGCCGATCCTGGTCAGTCGGCGCAATGGTTCGAACGTTCGGCACAACTGGGCAACCCGGACGCGATGTTCATGCTGGCCAATGCGCATCTTGCCGGCGAAGGCGTCGAGCGCAATCCGCGCGAAGCGCTGCGGCTGTACATGACCGCAGCGGCGCTCGAACATCCGCTGGCGGCGCAGAGCATTGCGCTGGCGTTCAAGGAGGGCCAGCTCGGCCTGCCGCAGAGCGAACGGCAGTCGCAGCAAATGATGCTGGGCGTGGCCCATTCACTGCGTCATCCGCACAGCGCTTTCTGAGATGGCGGGCATGCACCGATCCGCCGGTCATCATGATGCGTGCGCAATGACCTGGCACGCGTCAGTCGTCGATCAGTCGAAAGCGGGGCACGGTCTGCCCGTCGATCATGATCTGTTCGCAAAACATGGCCAGCGGGCGGTGAAACAGGTGCGGCCAGTCACCGTCATACAACGGCCGGTAGACCACGCAATGTTCGCGGGTCTCGCTGTGCATCGACAGCCCGAGCACGAAGTAGCGCCTGCCCTTGTAGTGTTCATAGATGCCTGGGACGATACGCGGACCGGTCATGGCGGCTCCTTAGTGTGAAATGGTTTAAATAAGATGAGCCAGCTAGGGGGCCATCACTTGCATTTTTTCCAGAAGAGGTTCGGTTGCACCGGAGGCGCGTTCGACACTGGCTTTGATGGCCTCGTCTGATTCGCCGCGCAGGCACATCGTCATGGCTGCCGCACCCCATTGACCGAGGTTGTGGGAACGGGCGTCGCTGGCTTTGGCCAGCACATGAACCGGCGTCTGACCGGCGCGCCGCAACGCGTCGACATAACTTTGCTGGGTCGCGAATGACACTTGCCGATCGTTGCGGTCGGACAGCACGAAAATTCGAGGGGCGTTTTTTTTCGGCACCGTGTCGGCGTTGCTGGCGGGATTGAAATAATCCTGCCAGCCACCGTAGCTGGCAAAGCCCGCATGCCGTCGCATGTCGGCATTTGGCGAAGCCATGACCGCGCAACCGACGTCGGCGCGCTGCGCGATGAGGCCGGCGACCATCGAGCCACCAGCTGATTGCCCGGCCAGATGCAATTTTTCGATTTTAAAACGCGCCTTGATCTGATCGAGCAGCTTGCCGAACAAGGGCAGTGCACGCTTGCGGTTGGTTTCAAAATATTCACCCGAGCTGCCATACACGCCGAGCCGCGAAATCCAGAAAAACGGCAGTTTGTACAACGACGAAAACGCTGTGGCAGCCCGCTCCAGCGAGGCGGGCGATTCGCGGGTGTAGATGTCGGGCGAGATAAGCTCGGCGCGTAGTCCTTGCCACCTTCCGCCCTGCAGCACGTCGCCATGAAAGTGCAACACCGCTTCGGTGGGTGCGGCGTTGTCCGCATCGCCGTCCGCCATCGGTGAGCCACTTTTGAAAACCCGCAGGCATTCTTTCAGGCCATCGGCCTCGACCCAGAATCCGTCCGGCACCAGCGCGCAGCGCTCGGCCGTGCTCTCGCTGCCCTTGATGGCCTGCTCGCTGGTAAATGTCTGACTGCCAAGCGGGATCGACATCAGTATACGGCCATCGAATATCCCGGCGCGCGCAGTGCTGCTGCACAGTGCCAGCGCGATAAGACTCCAGCCGATAGCCGAGGATCGATCCATATTCGCCGATGGCCCGCGTCAGTGCGCCGGCGCGATCATTTCGACGTAATCGTAGAGCGTGCCGAGGATTGCTTCAGCGCGTTCGTCGGCCGTCTCGGACAGTGCGTCGATTTCGCCGAACAGCATGTCGACGTTGCGTGCGCCACCCGCGCCTTCGTAAAGCCGGGCAGCGCGATGCTCTTCCCAGCGCGCGGTTTCGGATTCCGACAACGTGGCAGGGAAGTTACGCGCGCGGTAACGAAACAGTATTTCTTCCAGCCGCGCATCGGCGAATGCGGGTTTTGCGTTTGCCAATGCGGCAGGCGACAGCGCGCGTAACTGGTCCAGCAAGCGGCGATCGCCGTTGTTGACGAAGCCGCCATACAGGTCTTCGTCGACATCGGGCGTGGCCTGTGGATCGCGTTGAAACACGTCGCGCCACAGGGTGGACAGATCGGGCAGGGCGGCGGCGTGTTGTGCATGCAGCAGCGCCGTCTCGGTTACGATGCCCCAGCGCGCAGCCATGGCCGGAGACAAGGTTTTGAGGTTGCCGATAACGATCGGCGACTTGTTCAGGTGGATGGTCTTGATCGGCAGACGCGTCACGCCTTCTGGTAAAGCCTCGGTCTTGCTGAACAGGCGAAGCCGAATGGCCGCTGCATCCAGCATAGCCAGTTCGGCCGGATCGGCCGCCAGGTCCCAGACGATGACTTCGTTCTTGTTGGACGGATGAATCGCCAGCGGCCATACCATCGCAATGCAGCCGCGCTCGACCGGCACCATGCCCGAGACGTGCAGGAATGGCTTGTGTTCCGGCAGCCCCATTTCGGCCGCGACCCGATCTTTTTTGTGCAAGCCCAGGCAAAATTCGAATAGCTTCGGCTGCCGGTCGCGGATCAGCCGCGCCAGTGCGATGGTGGCACGCACATCCGACAGCGCATCGTGCGCTGCTTCGTGGACGATGCCATTGGCGGCGGTCAGGTCCGACAGCCTGAAGCTCGGTCGTCCATCGTCGTGCCTCGGCCATTCGATACCTTCCGGACGCAATGCGTAGGTGGTACGCACTACATCGAGAATATCCCAGCGGCCGCAGCTATTTTGCCATTCGCGCGCATACGGATCGATCAGGTTGCGCCAAAACATGAAACGCGTTATTTCATCATCGAAACGAATCGTGTTGTAACCGACGCCGATGGTGCCGGTGGCCGCCAGTTCCGTT
>JACMQD010000298.1 GCA_014377155.1 Herminiimonas sp. | reverse complement strand
GAGGCGTTGCTGCGCCTGATGGCCCAGATCGGCATCCAGCTCGGGCGCGTGGTTGAACGCAAACGTACCCGAGACAGGTTGATACACGACGCGCTGCACGACCCGCTGACCAAGCTGGGTAACCGCAAGCTGTTTCTCGACCGCCTGCAGCAGGCCCAGTTGCGCGCCCAGCGCGTGCCGGGCTACCAGTTTAGCGTGCTGTTCGTCGACCTGGACCGTTTTAAATCTGTCAACGACGGTCTGGGCCATCAGGCCGGCGATCAAGTGATTATCGCCACGGCCAAACGGCTGACCGCCTTGCTGCGCCAGACAGACTTGGTCTCGCGCGGCGATGGTTATGATGGCGGCGGCTATATCGTGGCGCGCATGGGCGGCGACGAATTCACGATCCTGCTCGACAATATCAGCAACGTGCTGGTGCCCGTGCGCGTTGCCGAAAGATTGATCAGCGCTATGGCAGAAGCCTTCGTACTGGACGACCAGTCGGTCATCGTTACGGCCAGTATCGGCATTGCCCTGAGTACGAGCGGCTACACCGACGTGCAGAACATGTTGCGCGACGCCGATATTGCCATGTACTACGCTAAGCAACAGGGTCGGGCACGCTGGGTAATCTTCGATACGGCAATGCAGGAAAGGGCCTTGCGCCGCCTGCAACTGGAATCGGAACTGCGTCTGGCGCAGGACCGTGGCGAACTGTGGTTGGCATATCAGCCCATCGTCACGCCGGAAAATGGCCTGATATGCGGGTTCGAGGCGCTGCTGCGCTGGAACCATCCTGTGTACGGTGCGGTCGGCCCTGCAGAATTCATCCCGGTAGCCGAAGAAATCGGTCTGATCGGTGCGATAGGCAGCTGGATCCTCGGGCAGGCATGCGGTCAGCTGCGTATCTGGCAAGACGACAGCGGACGACCCTTGACGATGAGCGTGAATCTGTCGGCGATGCAGCTCTCCGACGATGGCCTGGTCACGCTGGTCGCGCAGACGCTGAACGAGACTGGTATTGTCTCAGGCACGCTGAAACTGGAGTTGACCGAAAGCGCGGTAATGGCCGACCCCGAACGCGCGCTGGCCATCTTTTTGCAGCTGAAACAATTAGGCGTTAAGCTATCGCTCGACGATTTTGGCACTGGCTACTCGTCGCTTAGCCAATTGCGACGGTTGCCGATCGATACGTTGAAAATCGACCGCTCCTTTGTCAGCCAGATGGACTCTCAGGACGACAAGCGAAAAATCGTCGAAGTGATCGTAATGCTGGCACATACTCTTGGCATGGATGTCGTCGCCGAGGGCGCTGAAACAGCTGCCGAAGTTAGCCTCTTGCAAGAGATGGAAGCCGATTTCGTACAAGGCTACTACTATTTCAAACCAATGCCTGCCGATGCTGCCGGCTCTGCCTGGCGCGGCCAGAATGCAATGTGGCAACGGTACGCGCAACTGACTGCAAGCCGGTAAATCTTGTTAGACATCGAGGTGGCAGAGTTTCGTATTCGACACGGCTGCCGCGCCTCTCCCGGACCATCGGCTGCATCAAGCCGCGTGTTCGATTGTCGATACGTTTTGACGACATCGAGGAGTCGAGGGCCAGCCGGCAGTATCGTCGTTACAGGCAAAGCCATTTCCTCCTGATTGACAATGCCTAGAACCTATCGCTCGGATACTTCAATGAATCCCGCAACAAATATCCCATCGGCATCGACATGTTGGTACCCTTCGGGCCAGAAGCCGAGGTGAACCAGTAATCGTAGATCTTGTAGATCTCACGCGTGTCCACCAGCCTGATCAACTCGCTGTCGATGATCTTCTTGAAAGCCGCATCATCCTTGCGCAGCATGATCGAATAAGGCTCGATCGACAGCGGTTCGCCGACGACGGTATAAGAGGAAGGATTTTTGGCGGTCGCTTTCAGGCTGTAGAGCAGCACGTCGTCCATCGGAAACGCGTCCGCTTTGCCTTGGTCGATCATCGAAAAAGAATCGTAATCGTCCTTGCCTTCGACCACCTTGATGTTAAGCGAACGGATACTGTTGCGCTCGTTGAGCAGATCGACAGTGGTAGTACTCTTGGTGATGGCAATGGTGCGGTTTTTCAGGTCGGTCCAGTTTTTGATGCCGGTGTTGGTCTTGACCAGCATGCGCACCGACGAATAGAAATGCGGTATCGCAAAGCCGACCCGGGAGCGGCGATCGGCATTGTTAGTCGTGGAGCCGCATTCAAGGTCAGCCTTGCCTTCCATGATCGCCGGAAAACGCGTGGCCGAATCGACCGGCAGATAAGCGACCGCGAGGTTGGGCAGCTTCAGTTCACGCCGGAGCGCGTCGACCATCTTCAGACATACCGCCATCGAGTAACCGACGATCTGTTTGTTTTCATCCGTATAGGAGAACGGTGGCGATTCGCGATAGGCGAGGGTAACAGTTCCCGTCTGGCGAATTTTGACTAGCGTATCGGCAGCAGTTGCCAGGACTGGCAATGACGCAGACATAACCAGTAACCCACATGCTATGAATTTCATACTTACCCTTGGTCCATCAGATTGATAAAGTCGCACAGCACCACAGTTCGGTGAACGCGCGATTCAGTAGAGCACGCCATTGCAAAAATCAGACCCTTGATGACGCTGTTCAGATGGACGAAACACCTGATGATTGTCAGTTAAAAAAACAGAATCACCGGCAAGCGCGAAGTGGAGCATGTGAGAGAACTGTTCGGAAAAAGGGTAGCCCGATTGACACCAAATTAAGTTCGGAAAAACCTGGGAAATGCCGTAAAAAATATCCTGGGTGAAACGTTTTCAATCGGCAGTCAAGGTGTCCGTATTTCTCTACATTCAACATGGATTTCAACTCTGCATAGAGATCGGCATCGCGTCGATCTGTCCGCTGCATGGAGAAGAATTGACGCCGTGACGGTGCATTATCTGCGTGTCGAACGTGATCTGGCAAACAACGCTGGCAGATGGCGTTCCGTGCCGCAGACACGATCGGCTATGACATGGATCAAGCTTTGTATAACGCCAAGTCGTATCGTTTGTTAGTCAGCCTCGACATAGAAAAAGGCAGGCCATCAGGGAGTTCAACCTAACGGCACATTGGCAAGAGGTTTCATGACTACCACGACAATCAACCGGCGTGACTTCATCAAGTCCGCCGCACCCGGTATCGCGCTTCTCTCGCTGCCCGGCATGGCCCGCGGCCAAACAACCAGGACCCGCCTCGAATGGCAGCAGTTCAAGACTACAACCCAGTACGCATCGTTTCTTTACGCCGTGCGTACCATGAAGGCCAATACCAATGCCGCCAGTGCGTCGTCGTGGCGATACTGGGTCAACGTGCATGTCAACTTCTGCCCACACGGCATGCCGTATTTCCTGGCGTGGCATCGCGGCTATCTGTACTACCTGGAACAGCGCATGCGTACGGTTTCTGGCAACACGACGCTGACCTTGCCGTACTGGGATTATTATCGCTATCCCAGAATACCCAGCGAATTCACCGATCGGGCAACCGGCAATCCCTTGTACGTGTCGCGCGTGGGAACCAATGTCTATAACGCCCTCGATCTCGCGCCTTTTGCTTCGACGGTCTATAATTTTCAGACGGGTAAATCCAATGCCTTCGAACCAAAATTCGAGTCTGCCCCGCATAATCCGGTGCACAACATCATTGGCGGCAACATGGCAACGATGGAGTCGCCCCTCGATCCGATTTTCTTTTTGCATCATGCCAACGTCGACCGGCTCTGGCATGCGTGGGCACTCCCCGACGGCAAGGGAATTCCGCGTACGGCCAATCCTTATTCGACGATCAACAGCGATCCTTACTGGTCTGGGTCGTTCACATATGCATCCGGCCTGACGATGCCGAGATACCTTGCTTATTACCCGGGATGGCTGTCCTATGATTACGCCAGCAGCAGCAAGCCGACCTCACTGCCGCCGCAATCGCAGTCCTCGCCCATTATCCGCGTGCAAGCGCAGCGGGGCCAGATCTTGAACCGCCCGTTGCGCGGTGACTTTGCGACGACGCCCGGACGAGCGATCGGGCAGAACCGGCGCGCGGTGGGTGGTGCGAAAGATGTCACGCTGGACGAGCGGTCTGTCAGCGCGCTGATCCCGGTGCAGCCAGCCGATACGGCAGCGCTGCAAGGAATCGCCACCACGGCGCCGGGTGCTAAAAATGCAGCAGGACCTTATCAGTCCGTCCGGCTGGTGCTGGACGATATCAAAATCACAGGTGCCGGCAGGAACGGCGGTTTTTTCTACAACGTCTATCTCAACCTGCCGCAGAGCGGCGATGCCACTGCGTCGCGACAGCGATATTTCGTGGGGACGCTGGGTGCCTTCGAGCTTGCTGGCGTCGCGCATCATGGATCGGCAACGCTGGTGTATCCCGCCACCGAAGTGCTTGCCAGTTTCGACCAGTCCGCACTGCGTGAAATCGCCGTGTCGCTCGTGCGCGTGAGCGGCGAAAACGCGCCGAGGGGGCAGGTGCTCCATATCGGCGAGATGCGGATCGAGTTGTCGACCGACGCTCCATTCGAGGCCGATGCGCCGGTGGGGAAATCATCTGCTAACTGTTACTGCGACAAGTAGCCGGTCGAACCTTCGTTGTTCTCTGACAGGCAACCCGGTGGTTGCCTGTGCATTACGTTGGGCAAGCAGTTGATGCAACCGCAGAACTGTGTTTGAATCAGGTGTAGACGCGTCCGATGTTTCGCCTGCCGGCGAACACCGTTTTTCATGCCAGAGCCTGTCTGCGCGGCCGTCGCCTACCAACGTCCAGAGGAACACTTGCACGACACCATTCGCACCTTATTCAAATCCCTTGCCCCCGCCGTCGACTTTTGCTCGCTGCGTGTGGTCGACGAAGTTAGCGAACAGATCACCGTACGACAGGATATCCTGCAACCGCTTTCGACCGTTATCGATCGCGGCGCGATGGTCACCGTCATCGACCGTGGCGGCTACGGCTATGCCGCGACCAGCGACCTTTCTGCCGCCGGCCTGAAAGCAGCCATCGCTTGCGCACGGCACTGGGCGCAGCAGAGCGCAGGACGCTCGGTCGTCGATTATTCTGCTATCGCCATGCCACGCGCGAGCGGCCGGTACGCCAGCCCCGCCCTGCAGGACGCGCCCGCCTGGTCGCGCAAGGAAACCATCGCCGAGCTCATGCGCGAGTCCCGCGCCTGCCGCATCGATTCCGCCATCGTCGATTGGTATGCGTCGCTTGGCACGGTGACCTCATCACAGTTGTACCTGACAGCCGACGGCGGCGATGTGGCGCAGGACTTTCGGTTCGTCATGCCCAACCTTGCCGCCACCGCCAACCGCGGCGCGGATACGCAGACCCGCAGCCTGGGCGGGCAGTACAACGGCTATTGCCGCCAGGGCGGACTGGAAGTACTGGCGCACGCCGGATTCGACGGTGCCGGCCGTCGGATTGCGGAGCAGGCAATAGCGCTACTGGCCGCGCCCAATTGCCCGAGTGGCAAGATGGACCTGCTGCTGATGCCCGAACAAATGATGCTGCAAATTCATGAATCGATCGGCCATCCGCTTGAACTCGACCGCATTCTTGGGGATGAGCGAAATTTCGCCGGCACCAGTTTTGTCACGCTCGACATGTTCGGCCATTTCCAGTACGGCTCGCCGTTGCTGAACGTGACGCATGATCCGACCCGGCCCGAACAGTTCGCCAGCTATCAATGGGACGACGACGGCGATGTCGCGGAAAAGACTTTCGTCATTCGCGACGGCGTGCTGGAACGTCCGCTCGGCGGCATGGTATCGCAAGCGCGTGCTGGCATCAGCGGCGTCGCCAATTCGCGCGCCTGTAGCTGGAACCGCGCACCGATCGATCGCATGGCCAATCTCAACATCGAGCCTGGCGACAGTACGTTGGCCGGCATGATCGGCTCGGTCGAACGCGGTGTTCTGATGGATACCAACGTTTCGTGGTCGATCGACGACTCGCGCAACAAGTTCCAGTTCGGCTGCGAATCGGCGCAACTGATCGAAGACGGCGAACTGAAAGGCGTGCTGAAGAACCCGAACTATCGCGGCATCTCTGAAAGTTTCTGGCGCTCGCTCAAGGCGGTCGGCGACCAATCCACCTTCAATGTTATGGGAACGCCGTTTTGCGGCAAGGGCGAACCGTCACAGGTCATCCGCGTCGGCCATGCGTCGCCGGCCTGCCTGTTCGGCAACGTCGAAGTTTTCGGAGGGCAGGCATGATGCAACAATATTTCAATGACCTGGCCGATTTTCTGGCAGCCTGTCTACGCCGAGGCGAAAAGTATAAATGCTGGCTGTCTGCCGAAGAAACCGATTTCGTGCGTTTCAACCGCAGTGCAATCCGGCAGCCCGGACACGTGCGACAGGTGACGCTGACGCTGGACCTGATCGACGGCCTGCGCCACGCCGGCAGCAAGCTGACGCTGAGCGGCAATCCAGCGGCGGACCAGATGCTGGTGGCAAACGCGATCGAGGCATTGCGCTCGCAACTGCCGGATTTGCCGGACGATCCCCATCTGATGCTGGCCGACGAGATACGGTCGAGCGAGCACATCGGCGTGCACGGCTTGCCGGACACCGGCACCATTGTCGACGAAGTACTGGCTGCGGCCCAAGGGCATGACCTGGTCGGCATCTTGGCGGCCGGGCCGGTGTATCGCGGTTTCGCCAATTCGTCCGGGCAGCGCAACTGGCATCAGGCCAGCAGCTTCAATCTCGACTGGAGCCTGTATCAGTCGCGCGACAAGGCAGTCAAAAGCGCCTATGCCGGTGTCGAGTGGGACAGCGCAGTCTTTCATGCAAAATTTGCTCAAGCCGTCGAGCAGCTCGCGCTTCTGGAACGCCCGCCGGTGACCATGCCGCCAGGGTCGTATCGCGCCTATCTGACGCCGACTGCATTCAACGAAATCATCAGCATGTTCAACTGGGACGGCTTTTCGGAAAAGGCCTTGCGCACCAAACAGAGTTCGCTGCGGCGCATGCGCCACGACAGCGTGCAGTTGAGCCCGATGCTGACGCTGGCCGAGAATACCGCAGAAGGTCTCGCGCCCGGCTTTCAGGCCGAAGGTTTCATCAAGCCAGCGTGCGTCGTGCTGCTCGATCGTGGCCGACTGGTCGGCAGCATGGTGGCACCGCGTACCGCGATGGAATACGGCATCGCGCCCAACGGCACCGACGCTTCCGAAACCATGGCATCGATCGATATCGCCGGCGGCGATTTGCCGATGGCGGAGGTATTGTCTGCATTGGGGACCGGCATCTATGTCAGTAATCTGTGGTATCTGAATTATTCGGATCGCAGCAGCTGCCGCATCACCGGCATGACGCGCTTCGCGACATTTTGGGTCGAGGATGGCAAGATCGTGGCGCCACTCAACGTGATGCGCTTCGACGAATCGCTGTTCAGCTTGTTGGGCGATAATCTGCTTGCCCTGACGCGCGAGCGCGAGATGCTGATCGATGGCAGTTCGTACGGCGAAAGGCAGACCGGCAGTACGCACTTGCCAGGGGCGCTGGTAAGTGGATTGACGTTCGTTCTGTAGTATGCTGAAGGAGAAAACGGCGCCGGGATCTTCCGATCCAGGCGCCGTCTGATGCCATGCCGTCTGCTACGTTCAGCTGACTGGTGTCGGCTCGGTTGTTTCAGGCGATGTCGCTGCAATCGAATCGAATGCCGCTGGTTCGGCGGTGTCCGAGTTCGATGCCACGACGGTCGTCACGCCGGCCGTGAAGGCATCGACCACCGGAGCCGGCGGCGGTGTCTCCACCATCGCCGCTGGCGGGTTATCGCTACCGCCGCCGCAAGCGCTGAGTACCACCGCCAGTGCCGCTACTGCCAAATATTGTTTCATGCTGCTCTCCTTATGAAGTTACGCAGTGGGCCTGCGATTAATGCTTGAGCGAGCCGGCCAGCGGATTTTTCAGGTAAGGGAAGCTGGTGTCGATGAACGTTGCGTCAAGATACGCACCATCAGTGAAATCGAGCTTGCCTGCCGGCGCATCGCCAGGAACGCAGCCAATGCTCAAGATGCACAAACGACCCATCACCACACGCAAGGCGATATCGACAACGTCATCGCCAGGCCGGCGACCGTTTGGGAAGCCGGCATTGTCGCCGCCGATGACGCCCAGGCGGTTTTGCGCGCCGGTGTTGACCGCAATCGACGTATTCAAGCGCAGCATCTCGGAGGCCACCACATTGGCTGGCTGGTTCACGCCCTTGATACCGGTCAGGAATGCCGCGACCAGATCATTGCGCGGGAAGTTGGTCGGTGCCTTGGCACCGGCCGCACCGTACAAAATTTCGATCAAGGCGGGCAGCGTCGGATTGGTGACGTAATCGATGAACTGGCCATCACCACTTGGCTTGCTGCCATTGAACTGGTCCTTGTCTTTCAGGCCGATGACGACTTCATTGACCAGCGGCATACCCAGGCGCGAAACCTGGGTCCAGGCGCCGCCTTCTTTCGAAGCAGGGCCGCCTTTTGGCGACGGATTGATCAATCGACCCTGGCGCAGACTGGCCGTGGTCCATGCGCCGATCACAGGCTCAGTGCCATTGGTCAGGCAGGCGGTCGGTACTTCCAGGCTGATCGCGGTGATGTTCTTGTCAGCCAGATCATCCTTGGCGGCTTTCTCGGCATTCGGATCGAACGCTGTGGCCGGTGCCTTGATGTTGATCAGGTCGAAGGTTTCACCGAGATTGACGACGAATGGATCCTTGCGCTGGCCGACGAACATTTTGCCTGGCGTGTTGCAGCCAGGAATATTGATGTTATAGACGTGCTTGGCTGCATAAGCCGGGTAATTGGAAATCGATTTATTACCGATGTTGTCGATCGGCTTGTCGAAGGTGGTGCCGCCGGTGCCAGCGTCGGACACGGCTGCACGGCTGCCACTGCGACGGTCGCCGCGCACGACGGTAACGCTGTAGGTTTCACGCACATTAATGCCGGCGGAATTGATCGAATTGATGTCGGACGCGCCGTTGATGACCAGCGGAATCGAGACTTTCTTGCCGCCTACGGTCAATTGGGTATCCTTGTTGGTATTGTTGAAGCGAAACTGGAAGGTCAGGTCCTCCTTGGCATCGCCGTTATTGTCGATGTGGATTTCATAAAGTGCATCCGGGTCCATCGAAAAATAATTCGGGCCGCCGTAGGCATCCTGGAGCGGCGAATAGTTTGCGATCAGGGTCGTGAAGGCGGCGCGGTTCGCTTCGTAGCTGCGGAACATGTACAGGTCGGTGCCGTCGACCTTCGGGCTGCGCGTGATAAACGGCGCTTCGCGGTGGCTGGACGCGACAGCCGGCAGGGCGAAAACGCCTGCCAGGGTGCTGGCAACGAGTGCGGCGCAAGCTTGCTTGACTAACATTGATGACATGGTGCTCTCCTTTAAATCGAATGAATGGGACTACCTCCCTTCATACGGTGCGCGATTTTTAACGGATTCAAATTTTTACAAATTAATTTGGGGATTTTGAAACCGGTTGGTTTCGTACGAACCGCAAGGGCGCTCGACCGGATTAGAGCCACCATGAAAAAAGCCCCTGATCGTCCGATCAGGGGCTTTTTAAAGTGGGGTGGTGGCGAATCAGGGATTTGAACCCCGGACCAATGGATTATGATTCCACTGCTCTAACCACTGAGCTAATTCGCCACGTAGCCGTAAATTATGCGGCTTTTGGTGATGCCTGTCAAGAATGCTTGGCAAGGAAATCATCCTCTTCGATGACTATCGCCGTTTCAGGGCTGACTGTACCTCGTCCAATACGATCATCGCCGCATCTGCTTGGACGCAGTCGATCACGACGCGCTCCGGCATCGAGCGTAGCCAAGTCAGCTGCCGCTTCGCAAGTTGCCGCGTGGCGGCAATGCCCTTTTCGCGCAACGCTGGCAGATCGTGCTCGCCATCGAGGTATTCCCAGGCCTGCCGATAGCCGACACAGCGCATCGATGGCAGCCCAAGGTGCAGATCGCCGCGTGCGCGTAATTGCGCAACCTCTTGCAGCAAACCGCCATCGGACGGGTCCAGCATCGCATCGAAGCGCGTGGCGATGCGCGCATGCAAGACGCTGCGCTCGGACGGCTCCAACGCCAACGGCAGTATGTCGAACGGCAACGCGGTCTTGGGCGCCCGTGCGATCAGCTGCGACATCGGCTGACCGGTCAGACGGTAAATTTCCAGCGCACGCTGCACCCGTTGCGCATCGTTGGGTTTGAGCCGGGCGGCGGTGTCGGGGTCGATCAACGCAAGTTTCGCATGCATGCCGGGCGTGCCGATCAGTGCGGCTTCGGCGTCGAGGGCGGCGCGTACTGCGGCATCGGCAACCGGCAGCGCATCGAGGCCGTCTTTCAATGCCTTGAAATACAGCATGGTGCCGCCGACCATCAGCGCCAGCTTGCCACGCGCGGTGATGTCCGCCACCAGTTCCAGCGCTGCGTGACGGAACTGCATTACCGAATAGGCCTGCGTGGGGTCGATGATGTCGATCAGATGATGCGGCACGCGACCCAGTTCTTCGGACGTCGGCTTGGCGGTGCCGACATCCATGCCGCGATACACCAGCGCCGAATCGACCGAGATGATTTCGCAATCGATGCGGGCGGCGACCTGCAGCGCGGCGGCGGTCTTGCCGGACGCAG
>JACMQD010000044.1 GCA_014377155.1 Herminiimonas sp. | reverse complement strand
AGCACTCGGCCGATCTGGGCATCGAGCGCGCCAAGGTCAGCGATCAGGAAATCGTCGAGCGCCTGGTCTATGCGCTGGTCAACGAAGCAGCTTACATCCTCGAAGAAGGCATTGCCACTCGCGCCTCCGACATCGACATGGTGTACCTGACCGGCTATGGCTTCCCTGTGTTTCGCGGTGGACCGATGTTTTACGCCGATACAGTCGGCTTGTCCAACGTCGTAGCCGCAATGAACAAGTATGCCAAAGGAACGCATGGCGAAGCATGGAAGCCAGCGCCATTACTGGCCAAACTGGCAGCGGAAGGCAAGACTTTCAACTAGCATTCTTTGCGGGTCAGCGCGGTATTCATTACCGCGCAGTCAGTGACCCGCTTCCAGAAATAGCCAAAGCCCCGGACTGCGTTTGTAGCAGTGCGGGGCTTTCGCTTTTTGGACACTGACCACGCACGAGGCAGTTGGCAGATGCCGCTTTTCCGTCATGCCGCAGATCGCATCCTTTTCTACCAGTAGTTTTCAGTCAGGAACTGGCCCGGCAGTGCACGTCGGCATGGGCGCATGCCGCGTGCATGCAATAAGCGCCGGGTTTCTTCAATCATCGCCGGGTTCCCACAAAGCATGAACCGTGACGATTCCACGGTGATGGGCAGACCTGTGACTTTTTCCAATGTTCCGGATTCCAACAATGTCGTGATGCGTCCCGACAAGCGGTTTCCTGCAATGTCGATGTCGCGTGTCGAGGCTTGCACGATCTGCAATCGTCCGGGATTAATGGCCGCAGGGGGAGGGTAATCGCGCAGGGCGAACAGTTCGTCCTGATAGGCGAATTCCCCCTGGTGTCGCACGCCATGAACGACGACCAGATTGCGAAACTGCTGCCACACTTCCGGGCTGCGCAGCATCGAAATGAACGGGCCAAGGCCCGTGCCCGTTGCCAGCATCCATAGCGTATCGCCGTCCTCGAACCGGTCCGCCGTCATGAACCCGTACACCTGCTTTTCAATAAGGATGCGGTCGCCCGGCAGGGCAGTCGTCAGTGCACTGGTAAAAAGGCCCCCCGGTACCAAAACGCTGTAGAACTCGAGTTCGGCTTCGGCAGGCGTCGATATCATCGAATAGGCGCGCCATACGACTGCGCCTTTCTGCTGAAGCCCGATGCGCGCGAACTGTCCCGGCGCATAGGCATAACCGGGTGGCTTGCTGGTTTTAAACGACAATAATGTATCGGTCCAGCGGTGGATGTGGGTAATGGTTTCGGGCGTCGCCTTGTCGGCGGCCAAGGTGGGCATATTCACTGGATCGATCTCCGAAAAAGCGGCTCAGGCCGAGGAAAACAAATGCCTTCGCCACCGTTATACGTGGAGACGGTATCGGAATTAACCAGTGCGCTGAGCAGTTTGCCGCAAAATGCAATATACCGGTTTATGCTATTTCTTTTTACGTGAAGCACTTACGTGAACGTCGGTCCAGCATCTGTCGGGCCTCTGTTGGGCAACCGAGTCAGCATGGAAGTAACGTAGAGGCGTTCCCATTCTTAGCGATGTTTAAAAACTTCACAGACAAGCGTATCTAGTCCATTTCTTGCGCAATGTTCCCGGAGTGTTACGTAAGTGCCGCGGTGTCATTCGGATTGCCGCTCAGTAATCGCTCGAGCAGATCGATTCGATGACGATGCGGCGTGGTGATCGCGTAGAAGTGCTCTTGTAATAGCGTCGATTGGCCGACGCAAACCAGGTAGCCTGATTGGAGTTCGTCTTGAACCACCACTTCGGGGAGCACGGTCAGCCAGCCGCTATCGCGCGCGATCAGCCTTAGCGTAGCCATGTCATCGACCTCTGCACGCAGGCGCGGCGTCACGCCTGCTGACGCGCACAGAGCGTCGAACTGGGTTCGAAGCGCGCTGCGCCGCCCGGGTAATGCGATGTCGAGCCCATCCAAATCCTCTGGTACGCGCAAGCTGCGTGATTTCCAAATATGGGAGGGACCCACCAGAGAGATGGCCTGACTGCCTAAGAATCGACAATGCAGAAGACGATTCGGCTCCGAAGGGACGGTTTCGTTTGTCAGGACGACATCGAGCTGATGTTGGATCAAACGGCTGAGCAGGTCTTCCAATAGCCCGGACTCCAAAGTCAGAACCAACCCCGGGTCTTCCAGCAATGGACGAATTCGATTCTCCTGATAATTTCGCGACAGCGTTGCCACACTGCCGACGCGAAGCCGCGTCATTCCTTCGCTAGACCCTTGGAGGCGACCTAACATTTCCTGGCTTATGCCGAAGATGTTTTCGGCATAAGCCAGTACGAGTTGGCCGGCATCGGTTAGCACCAGCCGGCGTCCTTCTCGTACAAACAGGGCCTCTCCCAATCGTTGTTCCAACTGACGTATCTGCGCCGACAGTGCGGACTGCGATGTGTGCAATTCTTCGGCAGCGTGGGTCAAGTGCCCCATTTTCGCAACGCGCCAAAAATAAAAAAGGTGCCGAAAATTCAAGTGCTCAAGTTTCATCGTTCTGTTTTATGTATTGAATCGTTCTCATCAATGTATTTTACAGAATAACCGTACTTGTCCAAACTGTCGTTAATTCGTAACAGAGATGCATCGATGACATTCCTATATCCCGGCTTTGTAGTGCTAGTGCCCGCAACGCTCATGCTCGCCCTCGTGTTGTTATTTTTACGGCGCGGCGGCTCCGTCGAGGCGCATTGGCGCAGGTTCAGATGGCTGTCGGGCGCAGCGCTAGCGTGTACTACAGTAGCCCTGGGAACTGGTCTGCAACTGAGCGGGCTCGATTACTGGTTAAGCGCGACGCCAATCGGTCTCGCCATGGCCGTACTCGTACAGCTGCTGGGCACCGTGATTGCAGCATTTTCGTCGCGCTACCTAGAAGGCGAACCCGGACAGCATCGTTATATGGCGGCATTGGCAGGCGTGTTGTCGGCGGTTCATCTACTTTTGCTAGCCAATCACTGGGTAGTGCTGATTGCTGCGTGGGCGTTGGTGGGAGTGGCGTTACGGCATTTGCTGTGCTTTTACCGTGACCGTCCGTTCGCGTTACTGGCCGCGCACAAGAAGCGGATCGCGGATCGGCTGGCTGATGCACTTCTGATCGCCGCAGCGACGTTGGCTTGGGCTGAGGTGGGTAGTGGGTCGTTTCCCGACCTGTGGCGATTTCTGGCGCAAGAGGGCATGACAACCGATCTTCAGCTCAGTGCGGTATGTCTGGTTCTCGCTGTCATCGTGCGAACGGCGCTGCTGCCAGTCCATGGCTGGCTGATTCAGGTCATGGAGGCGCCCACTCCCGTATCTGCTTTACTTCATGCGGGCGTCGTGAATCTGGGTGGTTTCGTGTTGATCCGTTTTGCGCCCTTGCTGGAGTACGCTTTGTCGGCTCGCGCGCTGCTGGTCGCATTTGGGCTCGGTACCGCCGTGATCGCCGGATTGGTCATGCTGACGCGCATCAGTATCAAGGTTCGACTAGCCTGGTCCACCGTCGCTCAGATGGGTTTCATGCTGCTGGAATGCGGCGTCGGTCTGTACACCTTGGCAGCATTGCATTTGTTCGGGCATTCGCTTTACAAGGCTCATGCGTTTCTGTCTGCGTCGATGGTGGTGCGGCAGACCGGTTTTCAGGTAATGCGTGGCGACATGTCACCGGCGCCGATCAGCCTTTTTCTGGCACCGGCTATCACCGTGCCGATGGTGCTATCGACTCACGCCTTATTGAGCGGTGCGGCCTGGCCCTGGTGGTGGAGTGCGGTACTGGGTCTGGCTTGGGCGCCTTTGCTCTGGTTGCCGGCGCAAGCGGGTCGCCGCAGGACGGTCGGCCTGCAAGCACTTTCCGGGCTACTGATGGTGGTCGGGCTTACCGGGATGGCCGTTCTCGCGCATGCCCTGCCACTCGGTATCGACGACGTCCCAAACGATACACTGGGACACATCGTTCTGACCGGGATGGTGGCGCTCTATAGTTGTCTTGTGATCCTTCAGGTAAGGCCAGAGTTCATGGGCGCATGGCGACGGCGGGTATATGCCGGGTTTTACATGGATGAAATCTACACCCGTTTGGCGTTGCAGCTTGCGCCCACCCGTTGGAACCCTGAACCGTCTCGCCAATCCGGCCAAATCGGGACGACGATCGCATCGCATGAAGTCCGAAAATAATGCCTGTTGAAGGAAAATCCAATGACCGATTGCGTTGAATCCACATTAGAAATCGATGCCGGTTCCCGAGGAGATCCGAGCCATGACGCGGCGTTATGCGGCCAGATCGAAATAGCTTGCGACCGGGCCTGCAAAACCATTGCCCCGGCCTGGCCGCTCGATCGGGCAATTGCCGTCAATCCACACTGGTCGCGCATTGACAAACCTGTGCGTCGAGTGGCTGCTCGCATGGCAGTTCTGGGCGGCATCCGGGTATTTCCTCCGCGCGATGGTCAGCAACGCGCATGGGAGGAAGGGCGCATCAGCAAGGACGATCTTCACCTTGCTTTGCATAGCATTACAGCGGCCAGGTCGAGCGGGCTGACGACAGAACAGTGTGTCGATGCATTAGGCACTCCGTACCAAATACCTACTTTGCCGCTACTCATCGACGTGCTCGATAGCGATCCAAAACGTCAAAGGCGGCTGTCCTGGCGGCATGCGGTTACCCATCAGGTGAGCCAGACCTGCGCTGCTTACTTCGATGAGCATCAGGCGGATTGGCAGCCTGAGCGTTCGCAGGGTTTGTATGCCTTCTGGCGCGAGACACTGCAGCACGACCACGGCATCGGTATCTTGATGGGACTTCCGGCGCTGGGACGCGCACTCGACGCGCTGCCAGCCACGCGTCAAGACGCCGAGCGTTGGGTGTTACGACGTTTGGGTCTGCCGGCGACGGTGTGGGCTGACTACCTGGAGGCGGTTTTACTTACCGTAAACGGTTGGGCTTCCTGGTGTGCCTATCTCGGCTGGCAAGCCGGCCTGGAGGGGCGGGAAGACACGCATATTCGGGACCTGCTGGCGATTCGTCTGGCATGGGGCGCCGTTCTGCTGGAGTGTAGGGACGACGCGACAGCTGCAAAGGCGTTCGGGGAATTGCAGTGCCAATGGAGCCAGGCAGCGACGTTGTTGCAGCAGGCTGAAGACGCTTTGCTGATCGATGAGATCTGGCAAGTTGCCCTCGAGCTGGGATATCAGCGCACTCTGGCGCAAAAGCTCCTCCATAACGGCGGCGAGCCTTCGGCAGCGAAAAAAATAGAAATACAGGCGGCGTTTTGCATCGATGTTCGCAGTGAACCGATGCGTCGTGCGCTCGAAGCTGTTTTGCCTACCATGCAAACCGTCGGTTTCGCCGGATTTTTCGGCATACCAGCGGCTTACACACCGTTAGCGACGACTGCAAAACGTCCTCAGCTGCCGGGGCTGTTGGCGCCAACGATGGAAGTGGCCGACCGCATTGTTTCCCCCGGCTTGGCTGTCGATAAAAACGATGCGATATTGCAAGACGCTGCAACGCGCGCGAGACTCGACCGCTTCAGCTGGACTGCGCAATGGATTGCCGCAAGCCGTTGGCCTGGCTCGGCATTCTCTTTTGTGGAGACAGCCGGCCTGGGTTATCTGGCAAAGTTAGGTCAGTGGGTCAAGCCACCCAAGCTCGGCAGGGTGCGTGACGACCTCGAAGGACTGCCAGCACGCTATCGCACGCTCTGCCGGCCGCAGATTGTCGCTCTCGAACTTGATGCCAAAGTCTCGCTTGCTTCTGGTGTCTTGCATGCCATGGGTCTGGAACATTATTTCGCGCCGCTCGTTCTTCTGGTCGGCCATGGCAGCCAGTCGAACAATAACGCGCACGCCGCCGCCCTCGATTGCGGTGCTTGCTGCGGACAGACCGGCGAAGTCAATGCCCGCAGCCTGGCCCAGCTGCTTAATGAAACAGCTGTTCGCGACGGGCTGCGCATACAAGGAATCGACGTTCCCGCCGAAACCTGGTTTATCGGCTGTTTGCACAATACGACGACTGATGAAATAGACGGATTTGACCTCGATCTGGCACCGTTGGATGCGCGCGTGCGCTGGGACGGTTTGCAGGAAGTTTTTACGCGCGCCGGCGATCAGGTGCGCCGAGAGCGCGCGCCCAGTCTGCGCTTGAATCCTGATGCTTCGCCAGACGAGCTGCTCGAGCAATTGCGCCGCCGCGCCAATGATGGCGCGCAAACGCGTCCTGAATGGGGACTCGCTGGCAATGCCGCTTTCGTGATCGCGCCGCGCAAACGAAGCCTTGGCCTGGTGCTGGACGGACGCAGTTTCCTGCAAGACTATGACGCCAATCAGGACGCGGATGGCAGTGTGCTGGAACTGTTGATGACGGCGCCGATGCTGGTCGCGCACTGGATCAACTGGCAATACCATGCGTCCACCTGCGACCCCTCGCGACTAGGCAGCGGCAATAAGCTACTGCACAACGTGGTGGGCGGGCGCATCGGTGTTTTTGAGGGCAACGGTGGCGACCTGCGCATCGGGCTGTCTCGGCAATCGCTGCACGATGGCAATCGGTGGCGGCATGAACCCCTGCGTCTGACGGTGGTGATCGATGCGCCGCATCAGGCTATCGACAGGGTGATTGGCAAACATGCGGTAATCCGACAATTACTGGACAACGGATGGCTGCACCTTTGGCGCTTCGATCAGGCACAGATGGTGCGGTACGAGCTCGGTGGCTGGCATTCGTTGCCACTGGAGCGGCCATGACGGCCACCGCGGATGGAAGAAGCTTTGTAACACGGACAACAGTGGTAGCTATGCCGTACTTAAAATATCACGTAGTCGATTTGAAACTTTTCAAACGGCTTTTCGTCCATGAGCGCCGCCGACCATTGACCTTGTACCGCGTGTTGGCAGCATCGAACAGCGAGCGGCGCGGTGATCCCGGTGCAGCTGAACTTTTGAGTCAAACCGATGCCAGCTAAGTTCGCTAGAACACCGACGATCAGCTT
>JACMQD010000297.1 GCA_014377155.1 Herminiimonas sp. | reverse complement strand
TGGCCAAAATGGCCCCGCAAAGGATTTGCCACGATCGTCCTGGCACGGCAATGGGTAGCGCGTTTCATCGACTGGTACAGCAACGAGCATCGGCACAGCGGCATTCGTTTCGTCACGCCAGCGCAGCGGCACCAGGGACGAGATCAATCTACTGCAGCGCCGGCACATGGTCTATCAGACCGCGCGACTGGCGCATCCTGAACGCTGGAGCGGTGCGACACGCAACTGGTCTTGGATCGATCAAGTGCAACCCAATCCGGATCGGGTGCTGCCGATTGAAACACGGCAAGAGCTTATTGCGGCTTGCCTGAAAATCTTACCAACTACGTTGACAACTACCGCAATCGGCACGACGCAGCTCACTGCGCTTGCAGACTGTGGCTATTTCAATGGCAAGGAAATACTGGCGTGTCATGATGCCGGCATCTCCACCTTGGTGCCTCCAACGAAAACCTCAAACGCTAAAGCTGACGGGCGATTCGACAAGGCCGACTTTGTCTACGATCCACAGAACAATGTATATCGGTGCCCAGCAGGACAATCCCTCATCTGGCGCTTTGCGACCGTGGAGAAGGGGATGACGAATCATCGGTATTGGAGCTCGAACTGCAAGGCGTGCCCGCTTAAAGAAAAGTGCACGCCAAGTCTGCAACGGCGCGTGACCCGCTGGGAACATCAGGACGTCCTTGAGAAGGTGCAGGCGCGTCTCGAAGAAATGCCGGACGCCATGCTAATTCGACGTTGCACGTTTGAACACCCATACGGCACCGTCAAAGCCTGGATGGGGGCGACGCATTTCCTGTGCGAAGGGTTGGAGCGCGTGAAGACCGAGATGAGCCTGGATGTGCTCGCCTATCACCTCAAGCGACTGATCGCTGTCCTCGCCATTGCAGATATGATGAAGGCCATCAAGGCTTTTATCAGGTTGCAAGGCTTAAAAGCGGCACTTCTGGCGATCGCCGCCGCATTCCGGAACAAAAGTGCCGTCAAACGACACGGCGCAACACAACGCTTTCTAGCCCTTCAAACATAGCATGGAGCCCTTAGTGCCCCAATGCCCAAACAGGATTGCGTTTTTACACAGGGCCGATTGCAGACCAGTGAAGATGAAGCACAGACGCGTCCTCACCGAAATTTCGGAGTAAAGTGCCAGCCGATGCTTCGCGCGCTCCGGCAGCAGTCCGTGACTCGCAAAAATGCGTGACTGCGTCCGGCGAGCTTAGCACTCTCAAATTTTTCGAAGGTCAAAATTCAGGAGCCCAGATCATCAGCAGATTGCAGATTCAATACCGGCACGCGCCGGCAAAATAGCGCGGCCAGGACGGTTCGACCGTGGCGTGGCATCGGACGAGCTATGCAATGCCGGGATCAACTCCCGCTTTTTTTATACCGCAGCCACACGCCCCCACCGTCCTGCACCTCGGCCGACGCCAGCGCGAGATAAGCAGGCTGCTTCCAGGAGTCGGCGGCCACCTCGAACGACGCCGGATGGGCGCCGCGCCCGTCGATCAACGGCAGGATCAATACGCTCACCTCGTCCACCAGCCCGGCGGCGACGAACGAGCCACTAACATGCGGGCCGCCTTCCACGACCAACCGTTTCGCGCCCAATTCGTCGCCAAGAATGGCAACGACACGTGCCAGGTCGATCTCAGTCTTGCCGCCGAAAACATAAGACGCGCCGATCGACTGCAGGTACGCGAGGTAGTCATCCGCCACGCTTTCGGCGACGACGGCCACCACGTGCGCGCCGAGCGCCTGGTTGGTTTTCCACGCAACCTTGCCGTCCTGGTCGATTGCTACTGCATAAGTCTTGGCATTGCGGTCCGCGAAATGCGGAACCCGTGGCACCGGCGCCTTGGCCAGCCCCTTCGGATATTCGTCCCCGTGCGCAATTTCCTGCATCGTCACGCGGCCGCAGATCCAAGCGTCGAATTTGAACTGCTCGGCGAGCTTTTCATACAGGTCGCCGGCGTTATTCTTGAAGGTGCGGTCCCAGCCATCGGTAAGCGCGCGGCCGTCCAGAGACGACATCATGTGACATATCACGTAAGGCTTCACTGGTTCTCCTGGATGTGTGGCCCTCGGACGAAGGCTCACGGTGTGAATGTTCGACTGGCTGCATGGTTCTCGCGCGTACTCGCCTCGAGCAGGCAATGCACCGAATGCAGTCCCTGCGGTCGAACCAGTGGTCCGAGAGAACACCTGCTCGTCGGCGAACCGACCAGTTTAGGCGCCAGCCGTCGTGAAACAGCATTATCATTTTAATCATAAAATGGCATTAAATCTTCCTCGCCGATCCGGATGCCGTTCTGGTCATCGCGGCGCAATCTTCAAGGACTTCCATGCACAGCGTTAACCCACATACCCTCCTGGAAATCGCCACCTACGACGAACATGACGATGCCACCGTCGATCGCATGATTACTGCTGCCGACAAGGCATTCCAGCATTGGCGCACCACGCGCTTTGCCGAGCGCGCCGCCCTGATGCATGCCGCCGGCCGCGTGTTGCGTCGGCGCGCACCTGAATTCGCTGCCTTGATGGCCAACGAGATGGGGAAGATCTTGAAAGACGGAGTGGCTGAAATAAACAAGTGCGCGGACTGCTGCGATTTTTATGCCGACAATGCCGAAAAGTTCCTCGCTGACAGAACAGTCGTCACCGACGCGGCGCGAAGCTATATCGCCTGCGATCCGCTGGGCGTGATCCTGGCGGTAATGCCGTGGAATTTCCCGTTCTGGCAGGTCATTCGCTTTGCCGCACCATCTCTCATGGCGGGCAATGTCGGACTGTTGAAACACGCTTCGAATGCGAGCGGTTGTGCGCTGGCCGTCCAAGCCGTGTTCGAGGAAGCCGGCTTTCCACCGAACGTCTTCACCACGCTGCTGGTCGAGGGCAAGCGGGTCGAGCCGATCATCCGCCACCCGCTGGTGCGGGCAGTGACCTTGACCGGCAGCACGCCGGCCGGCAAGTCGGTCGCTTCGATCGCCGGTTCGGAACTGAAAAAGACAGTGCTTGAGCTCGGTGGCAGCGATGCCTATGTGGTGCTGGAAGACGCGGACCTCGACCTCGCCGTCACGACCTGCGTCAAAAGCCGGCTGGTCAACGGCGGCCAGAGCTGCATCGCGGCCAAGCGCTTCATTGTCGTCGAGCCTTTGCGGGAGGAATTCACCCGGCGCTATGTCGAGCAATTTCAGAAGATCCGTTTCGGCGATCCGACCGATGCGAACTCGGACATCGGCCCGATGGCCCGCATCGACCTGCGCGACCAGGTCCACGAACAGGTGTGCAAGAGCGTCGCGCAAGGTGCCAGGCTGCTGACTGGTGGCGACATACCGAAGCAGGCGGGCGCCTATTACCCCCCCACGGTACTGGCCGATGTGCGACCCGGCATAATTGCGTTCGACGACGAGATTTTCGGGCCGGTGGCGGCGATCATCGGCGCACGCGATGAAGCAGATGCCATCGCCCTGGCGAACAACTCAGCTTTCGGCCTTGGTGCCGCCCTCTTCACCCGCGACAAAGCAAAGGCCGATCGCATCGCACGCCAGATCGATGCCGGCAGTGTGTTCGTCAATGCCCTGGTTAAGTCCGATCCGCGCCTGCCGTTTGGCGGCGTGAAGCATTCCGGATACGGGCGCGAGCTTTCGTGGTTCGGCATCCAGGAATTCGTCAATATCAAGACGATTTACCATGGCGCGACAGATGCCGCATAGGTAGCCAAGGCATCCCTGGGCGACGAGGCGGCGGAAGGGCCGCTTGGTAGCACTGACCACCCTCGCCACGTTCGCGTATTTGCGCCGACCGATGGGAAGGATGGGAATTACCCGGGACGCCCTTGAAGGCTTGCCGTATTGATCGGCTGTAGATCGATCGAGGAGTTAAATAGCGGCTTTCGGCGAAATCCAGTCACCGATCGCAGGGCAGCATTGACCGGTTGAATCCAAGACCCAAAGCGGACCTTCAGCACAGTCATCGTTCTCAATGTCGCCGGTGAAGACCACGCCTTCCGTTCAGGGTGCCTGAAGGTCTAGGGTATCGGGATCAGTATCCGATTCTGCCGCCCGCCCGAGCAACTTTAGCCAGGTGAATCCAATTATTCCTGCTGTCAGGGACGCAAGTAGGATTGCTATCTTTGATCCATTGATGACCGTAGCTTGGCCGGTAAAAGCCAGGTTGGTGATGAAGATCGACATCGTGAAACCAATACCGCCCAACAACCCCGCTCCAAAGACATGTTTCCAGTTCAAATCGAGCGGGAGTCGGCAGATGCCTAGGGACACCGCAATGAACACGAGCAGATTAATGCCCAAGGGCTTGCCGATTACCAGACCGGCCATGATGCCCACGCTGTTTGAACTGATTAGCTCCTGCGTCCAATCTGAGCCAAGCACAATGCCGGTATTGGCAAGGGCAAAGATCGGCAAAATCAGGAAGGCGACGGGCTTGTGCAGCAGATGCTCCAGCCGATGCGACGGCGATTCATCATCATCCTGCTTGGCTGAATATGGAATGGCAAAGGCCAGCAGCACGCCAGCGATGGTGGCATGAACGCCCGACTTCAGCATGAAGTACCACATAACCACACCACCAATTAGATACGGCAGCAACGTCATGATCCGAAGAATCCGGTTCATCACCAACATCAAGGCAAATACACCCAGCGCTGCGAACAGATAGGCGGCGGCCAGCTCCGCCGTGTAGAACACGGCGATGACAATAATCGCCCCCAAATCATCCATCACTGCCAGCGCGGTCAGGAAGACTTTCAGCGAAGCGGGTACACGGCTTCCAAGCAGTGCGAGAACACCAAGCGCAAACGCGATATCCGTCGCCATGGGTATGCCCATGCCTGCCTGTGTTGGCGTGCCCGAATTGAAGCCGTAATGAAGGAGTGCCGGAAGGGCAATGCCACCCACTGCCGCAAAGATGGGCAGCAAGGCGCTTCTTACATCTGACAGCTCACCGCTATACAGCTCTCGTTCCAGCTCCAGGCCGATCAGCAGGAAGAAGATCGCCATCAGCGCATCATTGACCCAAAGCTCGACACTCAGTCCGCCGATATGCCGGTGCCAGAAATGTACATACGCGTCACCAAACGGCGAGTTGGCTACGCCGAGTGAAATGAGGGTGCAGAGAAGAAGGAGGATACCGCTGGACTTCTCGGAATCGAAGAAGCGCTTGAAGGTGTGTGACAAAGGTCGCTGAATGGCTGCCATGGCTTTCCATTGGAAAAGCAGCGTGGCGGCCCGACCATCGCACACCTGCTACACGGAGAAAGTGTTAGCACCCGTGGTCAGTATAGCGCTCTATGCTTCCGTCCGCGGTAATTCCCGACGGCGCAGGATGCGTCTGCTTGTGGCCGAATGCGGCCGTTTCCTTTTGAATGGGAGCAATCACAAGATTTGCTGATCGCCTGACCTGTCGTATGCGGCGACTTCGACCGAACGGCGGTCTGGATTGCTCTTGCCCGGTTTTCAGCTTCTACTGCCCCAGAACCCGCTTGACGATTACCCAGACATTGCTTTCGCTGCCGGAAGCGGCATACACCATGTGCACCTTTACCCTCACCGGTACCATTTCATGATCGAACAGATAATCGAAGACGGTGTTTAGAAACCGCTTCTCGAAACCTTCGACGAACTTTCCGTAGAACTCGGGTGTCTTGGTGCAGGGGGCCACATCGGTAAAGAAATTCTTGCCGATGACAGATTCCACGGAGCGGCCTGTAATCGCCGACTCGGTCATGTTGAATTCGAGGATCGTACCGAGCCGGTCAAGCTTGATGATCCCGTATGGAAGATCATCGCGTTCATGTTTCGGCATTTCGTTCAGCATCGTGCTGACGTCGCGGCCCTTATAACGAAAGAATTCCATACTTGTATCCTTTTTCCATGCGTGCCTGCCACGCTCGATTGCTGCCTATTGTCGTTCCTGTTACCCGGCTTTTTTCATGCTTTTCGCATGGGTCGGTGCATGATGGGTTGGTAGTTCCGCTGTGCCGTTCTAATTGATGATCCAGTCAGCATCCTTGCCGGTCGACCCGGTGGGGCATTGCACGCCGAAGCTAATCGCACGCGGCCGTTCCGGTGTGCTTAAACGGGTATCGATCCAGGCCAAGAGGCGAGCGCGCAACTGTGCGTGATCAGCCTGCCGGTCGCGCGGCACGATGAAGGCTTTCAGGCGCGCCCCTTCATCCCAGCGCATGAGCCGCACCGCCGCATCATGCACCTCGGGATGCGCGAGGAGCGTTTGCCTGACCACCCTCGGAAAGACATTGATACCGCCTACCTGGACCGCGGCGTCGCGCCGTCCACCCGGCAGGAAATGCCGGTCGTTCATCCAGACCAAGTTGTCGTTACTGACAAAACCGGCGACGGTGCTGTCGGGGAAGCGGCGCACCAGGCCCTGTTCCTCCGGACGGTCGCGCTGCCAGAAATCGAACAAGGCGAATGGTGCAGTTTCATGCTCGCGCCAGCCGATCCCGGCAGTCTCCGAGCTGCCAAAGATCTGGACCAGACGCGCCAGTTTCGCCGTACGCAGGCCGCTGGCTACCGCATCCGGGCAGGGCGCCGTCGAGCTTACGCCAGTCACACCAGCGGCAAAGCCGGAGGTTGCCAGCAGCGCAGCTTGCCAGAATGCCGGATGGCCGACCACCAAGTCGCCTTCACACGCAACCTGACGCAGGCGCGACGCCGAACTGGCGCGCAAGTCGATGACTGGCACGTCGGCCAGGCCTAGCGCATGTGGCAGCAGGATCGTAAATAGAAAACCGTAGATGTGATGGCCCGGCACGGCCGACAAGATGCGCCGGGTACCGGGAAAAAGTGTGGCGAGCGTTTGCGCTTCCTGCCAGAGCGACGTCAGCGTATGCATGCAGGTCTTCGGCTGACCGGTACTGCCGGATGTGCGAAAACTGATCTGCCTGCTGAACTGCGCCAACCCGGCCTGCGCGACATTGATCCAGGCTGCCAGGGTCGGGCGCGCCAGCAGATGATCTTCCACGCCGGATTCATGCAGGTGGATGGCCGCGGCGAACGCAGAGGCAAGTTGTAGCAGTTCCAGGGAATCGGCGCCGAGGTCGCGGCCCAGGTGCAGCTCGCGGTCCCAGGGCAGCGGCGGCAATGCGGCGCCGGCCGGTCGCAGCGCGCTGAATTCCGCAGCGACTAGATCGCAGATGAAACGCTCGATTACTGACGTATTGCACCACCAGCGCGGCGCGGCTGGGGGAACACCTGTGGCGGGCGTGTCAATGGCAACAGCAATGGGAGGCGGGACCGGCATGATGGACCTATCGGGCCGCGCGCGGCAAGCCGTTCCAAAAACCGACGCGGGCTCGTTGGATCCAGCGGCTGGCACAGGATCTGGACGCGTGTAATGTCGCAAGAAGGGCAGAGGCCATGAATGGGATAGCAAAGGCAAAAAGTTGCTGTAAGTCTACCCCACACGTGCCGACTGCGCTTAGTGTCCACCCCCGAGCTGCTGCAATGCGCTGCCTGTGTATGCGAGCATGAAGAAGCTGACAAGGCGTGACCGGTTCCCTAGCGTTACTTTTTGCACGAATGCGCCACCCCCACCTGCTGTCAGATCGGCCGTTCATCTACCGACGGCGCACGGGGGAACGTGAGAATGAACCGGGTTTTCCCTTCGCTGCTAGATGCGGTGCTTTGTCCGCCATGCAGCGTCATAACGGTGCGCACAATCGACAGGCCTGTTGGAAATCGCTTAAAACTGGACCACCGGGGGATCAGTTCTGGGCAATCGTCAACGCTGCTGGGCGACGAAACCGCCGGGCGGCCGTCCGATGTGGAGTTAGCGCTGATCCTCGATAAAACGCAGATTTATTGGATTTGAGGGAATCACGACACGGACAATGCCGAGGATTACGACAACCTTTTTGAGTCGAATCCCAAAGGTCGAAACGTCCAGGAGCGTCGTGTCGTTGCGGTTGGCGGCATCCTGATCGCCGGTATCGGCGGCGTTTTTTGTGAAAAGATTTGGGATGGGAACGCGGCGCCGATGGTTGATTCACTGCGGGATTTCATGAAAACGATAGGACCAAGTAACAAGTGGCGCGACGGCATACCGCTTCGTCATCGCTCAACCGTGTTCCCATCTACGGTCCGGTGGCTAGCCGGAATGCGTGTCGATATCCTGGTCACGCACGAAGCGCCAGATTTGCACCGCTTTGGCAAGTCCGCGTTCACAAAGCTGGCACAAGACCTACAAGTCAAAAAGGCGTTTCAAGGCATCACCATCAGAACATCAACTATCCTGACGGCGTTTGGTACGGCGTGTCGCTGCGCGCGATAACGGGGCTCGATACCGGAACTTGGGAAACCAAGGTGATCGATCCGGGTGTGGTGCCGAAAAAGCGCGATCCGGTGGCGCAATATCGCGAAGATGGACTTCCGAATCAGTTCGTCAAAGGCTCGGTTAGTGCGTCGGACAAAGTGGACGCCGGACCAGCGGCACCTCACGAATGCAGATGAAAACGCGAAAAACCAATCTGGGTAGCACGATTGACCTCGTATCTCACGTGATGGCGACGGGATCCAAGCTTGATCGACATGTCTTGAACACCAAGCGGGCCAGGGGAGAAGATTGCGAGGGCGTTTTACTCGGCAGGAAGTCTCTTTCGTTTCAAGGGATATGGTGTAAAGCGCAATCTCAAAAAATGTGAAGCACGCTCTGCCTCGCACACAACCACGCGTCAGCCATTAATAATTGCATCAAGACGTGCGCAAACTTCGTCGATAATTGGTTGCGGGATCCGCTCTTTGAATTTGGCCTTTCGCTCACGCCAGTCCAGCGATTTCAACTGGTGGCAATGCACTGCGCCTTGAGTATCCGTGCCGGCGCCCATGAGCGTCACAACCGTGCCGTGGGTACGTGCAGCAGTCACGCTGCCTTGCGAGATGGGACAAGCGAACGCAAGCCCGCGCGCGTTCATCTCCTTGCCGCTGACAACAAGCGCGAAGTGAGGCCCTTTCATTTCGTGCCCGGCTGCTGGATCAAACTGTAAATGGATGATATCGCCTCGACTCGGCACGTATGCCGCCATTACCAGAATTCCCGACCGACCGGCTGCATCGTGTTCCACCCCTCAACCGTCGGCAATTTCCCGGCAGGCATTTCGGAAATCAGTTCTGCCAACGTATAGCGCGGCTTGCGCGGCGCATTGACGGTCATCCGAGCACCTTCCAAAGAAAGCTCGACCTGCGATCCCTCTTGAAGGCCGTTTTGCTCGATATACGATTTCGGCACAGTCATCACCAGCGATCCGCCAGACCTCCGCAATGTTTGCAGCATTGAATTCTCCTTCAGCACCAAATAAGTCATATTTTAGTACGACTTTTTATCTTACTCAAGTAGGATATTTTAGGCTCAAGCGCTCTTTGCACTTAACACCGTCCCTTGCAAGCAACGCATTGCAGGCCGAGGTCGTCAAGCAACGCGGCCAGTAGCAAGGCACAGGTCAGATCCATCGATACGCGGGGGCCACAGTTATTTTCGGTAGCCCCGCTACCGCTAACTATTTCGGCTAGGTCACAGGTTCTCGTGATTAGCATTTTAGCCAGACCGCGTCGTGCTCGAGCGCTAGTCCTGACGTAGACATCCGTTCGTAGAGCTCGGCAAGCTCCCGAAGAATTTTATGATTTTTTATTCTAAAAACAGCAGCTTCAAAATCGGGCCGCGTGTTTTGCCAAACGGCATTGTTACCATATTTTTGCAAAAGAGGTTGCCAGTTTGGGATCAGCCAAAATTCGACAGCAGTAATCGACTTCTCGACTAGCCGCGCATAGTTGAGCAATCCGACACCGTCATAATCGGGGAAGAAAATGATCTTTTCGGCACGATTGCAGTGAGCTGTCCATTCCAGCAAAAGGTTGCTGAGCTGGCCTCCGTAGTACACGAGCGAGCCGTGTGCATCAGGCGGCATCCAATCGGTCCGATCAAATAATGGGATCTGTCGCAACTGCGCGAATTTGTTGAGGCGAGTTTTGCTGCGAGTGTTAAATTTCCATGTCCACTTTAGAAGTCTCGCGTGACTACGATCAACCTGGGGTCTGGGGAGCAATGGGACAGCGAACCGACTTAAGGATTTTCAGTTGGACTGCGAAGCGGACGTAATTGGGGTTTGCGCTTAGAACCCCTTTATGAACTTTTCCCGGCACCTCAAACATCTACCATAGGCAGCGACTGGTTAAATCGGCCGCCGCTACGCCTGATCACGTGGCCTTTCTGGACGCCAACTGACGCAGCACATAATGCAGGATGCCGCCATTGCGGAAGTATACGACCTCCTTGGGCGTCATCAACAGCACCTGAGCCTTGAAGGAAATCAAGCGACCATCGCTGCCGGTGGCGACTATCTCGGCGATTCGACTGGCGCCATCGCGCAGGCCGGTGATGTCGAACGACTCATCGCCTTTCAAACCCAGCGACACGGCATTTTGGCCAGCCATGAATTGCAGTGGCAATACGCCCATGCCGACCAGGTTGGAGCGATGGATGCGCTCGAAGCTCTCGGCGATCACGGCCTTGACGCCCAGTAGCACCGTGCCCTTGGCCGCCCAGTCGCGCGATGAGCCCATGCCGTATTCCTTGCCGGCGATAACCACCAGCGGTACCCCGTCCACCTTGTACTTCATCGCCGCATCGTAAATCGCCAGCTTCTGGTTCGATGGATAGTGGATGGTGTTACCGCCTTCCTCGCCTTTCATCATCAGGTTCTTGATGCGAATGTTGGCGAAGGTGCCGCGCACCATCACGTCGTCATGGCCCCGACGCGAGCCGTACGAGTTGAAATGCGCCGACTGCACGCCGCGCGATTGCAGGAAGTGACCGGCTGGTGAATCGGCCTTGATGTTGCCGGCCGGCGAAATATGGTCGGTGGTGATCGAGTCTCCAAACAGGCAAAGCAGCCGCGCACCATGGATGTCCTCGATGCTGCCGACGCCCATCTGCATGCCGTCGAAATAGGGCGGGTTCTTGATATAGGTCGAAGCGTCATCCCACGCGAACGCCTCGCCATCCGGGGATTCGATCTGGTTCCAGCGACTGTCACCAGCGAAGACATTGGCATAGTTGCGCTTGAACATTTCCGGGCTGACATTGCCCGCGATCAAGTCGCCGATTTCCTTGTTGGACGGCCAGATGTCGCGCAGGTAGACTGGCTTACCATCGCTGCCGGTGCCTAGCGGTTCACTCGCCAAGTCGATGTTCACCGTGCCGGCCAGCGCATAGGCCACGACCAGCGGCGGCGACGCCAGGTAATTCATTTTTACTTCCGGATGTATCCGGCCTTCAAAGTTGCGGTTGCCGGACAGGACAGCGGCCACGACCAGGTCCTGGTCGGCGACGCCACTGGACACTTCGTCGGGCAGGGGTCCGGAATTGCCGATGCAAGTCGTGCAACCGTAGCCGACGATGAAAAATCCGAGCTTTTCCAGGTCAGCGAGCAAGCCTGCCTTGGTCAGGTAATCGGTCACCACCAAGGACCCCGGGGCCATGGAAGTCTTGACCCATGGTGCGGCCTTGAGACCCTTGGCCACTGCATTGCGAGCGACCAGTCCGGCCGCCAGCATCACCGCGGGATTGGAAGTGTTGGTGCAGGAGGTGATCGCGGCGATGACCACGGCGCCATCCTTGAGCGCGAAGTCGCGGCCCTTCAACGCCTGGCTCGACGCGTGGACTGAGGCGTCATGCTCGACGGCGGTCTCGCCACCCTCGTCTTCGAAGCGTTGCACCGCAACCTTGCCCGGCTTGCGATTGGCGACGAAGCCACCCAGATTGGTTGTGAAATTTTTCTTCATGTCCGACAACAGCACCCGGTCCTGCGGCCGCTTCGGGCCGGCCAGCGACGGCAACACCGTGCCCATGTCCAGATGCAGGGTCGCGCTGTACTCGGCTTCCTGGTCGTTGGGCCACAGGCCTTGCGCCTTGGCGTAGGCTTCGACCAGGCCAATCTGTTCTTCGCTGCGACCGGACAGGCGCAGGTAACGCAACGATTCGCCATCGACCGGAAAGATGCCGCAAGTCGCCCCGTATTCGGGGGCCATGTTGGCGATTGTTGCGCGATCGGCCAGCGGCAGGTAGTTCAGGCCGTCACCATAGAATTCGACAAATTTGCCGACCACGCCAAGCGAACGCAGCATCTGCGTAACGGTCAGCACCAGGTCGGTCGCGGTCGCGCCTTCGGGCAGCTTGCCGGTGAGTTTGAAGCCGACCACCTGCGGGATCAGCATCGAACTCGGTTCGCCCAGCATCGCGGCCTCCGCTTCGATGCCACCGACGCCCCAACCCAGCACGCCCAGGCCGTTAACCATCGTGGTATGCGAATCGGTGCCGAACACCGTGTCCGGGAACGCGTACATTACGCCGTCGATCTCGCGCTCCATCACCACGCGCGCCAGATGTTCCAGGTTCACCTGATGCACGATGCCGGTGCTGGGTGGCACCACCTTGAAATCCTTGAACGCTTTCTGTCCCCAGCGCAGGAAGCTGTAACGCTCGCCGTTGCGGGCAAACTCAATTTGCGCGTTGATGTCGCGCGACTCGGCCTTGCCGAAAGAATCGACTTGCACCGAATGGTCGATCACCAGTTCCGACGGGATCAAGGGGTTGATGTTGGCCGCGGCGCCACCGAGCTTGACCACGGCATCGCGCATCGCCGCAAGATCGACGACGCAGGGCACGCCGGTGAAATCCTGCAATACCACCCGCGCCGGCATGAAGGCGATTTCGGTTTTCGGTTCTTCGGTCGCCTTCCACTGCGCGACGGCCTCGATCGAGGCCTTGGTGACCGACACGCCGTCTTCGCAGCGCAACAGGTTTTCCAGCAGAATTTTCATTGAGAACGGCAGTCGGGTCAGGTCGAAGTGCCGGCCCAGTTTCGCCAGGCTGAAGATGGTGTAGTCGGTGCCGTTGACGGTGAGACTGTCGCGGGTGGAGAAAGAATCGTTCATTGGGTGCTCCAGAGAAAAAATGACAGAAATTCCAGATGGATAGAACACGTCGGATGACTATTAATGGGTTCTGTCGCGGTAACGCAACCAAGCGAAGATCTCTGCGAGATCGGCCGCGATCAGAATGCCAGTGAGTAGAATTGATTGGCTACCGACGAAGTTTGGTCTTTGATGTCGCCAAGTTGGCCTTTGCGAATTATGTGCATGATTTCTATGCCCGCGATGAGAGTCCGAGCGCAGCGAAAGGTCTTGAAACCGAGCATCGGTCGTGTGACACGTTTGATGACCCGATGGTCTTGCTCGGCGATATTGTTGAGGTACTTTGACTGGCGTAGTACTACGGTCAGAGCGCTGTCGGCCTGGATGCTGATAATGGCCGCCGTGTTGGCGCCGCTCTTGTCGATCGTGGTTTTCTCGGGCATGTCGTGCATGCCGATGGCGCGTTCGAAGAAGGCTCGGGCCGCTGCATGATCGCGCTTGGCGCGTAGCAGGAAGTCAACAGTGTCGCCGGCCTTATCAACGGCTCGGTACAGGTACTTCCACCGACCCGCCGCCTTGATGTAAGTTTCGTCCATTCTCCAACTCTTGCCGACTGGGCGCTTGCGTCGTCTGCAAATAGCGGAGAGCACAGGCAGCATCTTGATGGCCCACCCGTGAATGGTCGAATGATCGACCTCCACGCCACGTTCGGCCATCATTTCTTCCAGATGTCGCAAGCTCAGCGGGTAGGCCACGTGCCGGCGCACGCAAGTCAGCATGACTTCAATCGGATAGTGCAGCCGCTTGAAAGCGCGGCGGAGCATTTTGTTCATCAGTTTTTGATCTGCGGGCATTGCATAACCGTATAACGCTCGCGCTACTGCGACAGAACCAGAAATCATGCACATGATTCGCAAAGGGCAACTTGGCGACATCAAAGACCAAACTTCGTCGGCAGCCAATCAATTCTACTCACTGGCATTCTGATCGCCGCCGATCTCGCAGAAATACCGGGCCCCATTGCGCGATCGGGACAGAACCCAGATTTTCATCGTCAGTTGATATTGGCCAGTTCCCCCTTCAGACTTGCCATGTCGATAACGTACCGAAAACGCACATCCCCTTTTTCGACCCTGTCGTAGGCGCTGTTGATTTCCTGTATCGGGATAATCTCGATATCCGGACCAATGGCGTGCTCCGCGCAAAAATCAAGAATTTCCTGTGTATCGGCTAGGCTGCCGATAAGCGAGCCCGCGACTCGCTTGCGATGGAACGCAACCTTCACATTGTCGACCGCCACCAGAGGTTCGAGTGCGCCCACTACGCACAGGGTGCAATCGCGTTTGAGCAGTTCGATAAACGGGTTGATGTCGTGCTTTTCAGGGACGGTGGAGAGCATGAAGTCGAAGCTTGCAGCGAGCAGGGCCAACTCCGCTTTGTCTTTTTCCATCACCGCATGGACCCCCAAACGCGCTGCTTCCTGTACCTTTTCGGCAGTAGTCGTGAACACCGTCACATTGGCACCCATTGCCTTGGCGATTTTCGCGGCTATGTTACCCAAACCGCCGAAGCCGATGATGCCGACTTTTTGTCCCGCTTTCACACCCCAGTGCTTCATCGGCGAATAGGTGGTGACGCCAGCGCATAAAATCGGCGCCGCTATCTCCGGCTTCAGACCGGCAGGAATTTTTAGGGCGAAATCTTCTTTTACAACCAAGGTGGTGGAGTAGCCGCCGAACGTGTTGTCCTGTTCATACATGTTCTTAGCTGTGGGAGCCTGCTTAGCCGGGATCATCGGACCGTTATAAGTTGACAGCCAACTATTGGGCCCTTCACAGTAATTCTGGTCGCCGCATCCGCACGGCGCACACTCCCGGCAGCTGTCGATCATGCAGCCCACACCCACCAGGTCGCCGACAGCGTGCAAGCGTACTTTCGCGCCTATTTTCGTTACGCGGCCAACGACTTCGTGCCCCGGAACGCAGGGATAGACCGTATTGGCCCATTCATTTTTCGCTTGGTGGATGTCAGAGTGACATACACCGCAGTACAAGACGTCTATCTCGATTTCATCAGAGCCTGCTTCCGCACGTTCGAATTCAAACGGCTTGAGCTTGCTAAAGGAATGTTGCGCGGCGTATCCTGCGACTTTCATGAGGCCTCCAAAAAGTAGCTGCGTCCCTCGAAATAAATATGCGAGGGCGGGTTACTGACAAGAGGACCAACGTAGCGCCTGCTCAAGAGGAATGCTGTGCGCAAACGCGCTTATCAACCTCGAAATTTTTCGAGGCTTAAATATTCAAGGAGCAGTGAATTTTTTTGCATCCGCCCGACGCCGCTTTGCTGTTTCATTTTTTAGGAGTGCGGCAAGTATCGCGGGCTGAGACGTTGAATTCGTCCTGGTGCTCGTTACCGAGGCAGAAATTTCAGCGCAATCGGATCAACCCACCATGTCACCGGGAGTGTCGCAAACGCGGCGAAAAAAGACCTCATACGGCGATCCTTAGGAAAATAGTGACTAATTCAGTTTGGCAAAAATTGTTCCCTGTCGAATCATAAACCTACGCTTTTCAGCAGGGAAAATGCGAATTAACCAGCGTTTCCTCAATGTGCGATTTATTCTGTTTCGCGAGCTGACCTCGACATCGCTGCGCGGGTCCGAAGCCGGAATAAGCCGACTCGCGAATTGAAAGTACGGGCAGTCACGAAATTCGCATCGAAAGCTTCAGTCGCTGTGCGGGCTGTCGCACAGACGCCTCGCCTCGCGGCATCCACGATGTAGGGCTGCTGGTGCTTGCCACCGGCATCGGATCACGCTCAACGCACCGTTGAGCGGTCCAAACCATACAGGAAATCCTTATGCACACCATTGTTGATACTGCTGTAGCAGCCGGTAATTTCAAGACCTTGGCCGCCGCCTTGACGGCCGCCGGCCTAGTGGAGACGCTCAAAGGCGCCGGACCTTTCACTGTATTCGCGCCCACCGACGAAGCCTTCGCAAAACTGCCGACCGGCACTGTGGACGCGCTTCTCAAGGACGTGCCCAAGCTCAAGGCCATCCTCACCTACCACGTGGTCAGCGGGAAGGTGATGGCCGCCGATGTGATGAAGATGGACGGGAAAGCAGCGAAGACGGTGAATGGCGCAGAGGTGAATATCTCCACCCAGGGTGGTGTGAAGCTTAATGGCAACGTACACGTCACCAAGACCGACATCGACTGCAGCAACGGCGTGATCCACGTCGTTGACGCCGTGCTGATGCCACCAGCCTAACACCTGCAAGACTTTTCAAGCGCCCCGATGCTGCTGAGCATCAGGGCAGTCCCCTCCCTAGATAGAACATCATGAAGAAACACTTCTTGGCCGCTGCCGTCATTACCTTGGCCTCATTGTCGGCACAAGCAGCGGATATCGTCGATACCGCATTAGCCGCAGGCAACTTCAAAACTTTAGTCACCGCGCTCAAGGCAGCCGGGCTGGTGGACACGCTTAAGGGACCCGGCCCCTTCACGGTCTTTGCGCCCACAGACGATGCCTTTGCGAAGATTCCGAAGGCTGCTCTGGACAAGTTGCTGGCGAACAAAACAAAGCTAAAGTCGGTGCTGACGTACCACGTGGTGCCGGGCAAAATCATGGCCGCAGACATTAAGCCTGGAATGATCAAGTCGGTGCAGGGTGCGCAGCTGACCGTTAGCACGACGAATGGCGTGATGGTCAACAACGCCAAAGTGATTGCCGCAGACGTGGCCGCCGACAACGGTGTGATCCATGCGATCGACACAGTGCTGATGCCGAAGTAATGCTGGTGGGCGCCTTCCGATCGCCATTCGCGGGGCGCCGCGCACTTTACATGCTGACCGTCACGCTACAAGCTCTGCTCTTATTGGTCCCGCTAGAGTTTTGCAAGTGGCCGACAAGCTTGCGCAAGAACGACATCAGCATCGTCGACAGCGCTTGGGCGCTTTTCATCCTGACGGCGCCGCAACCTACGCCTTGGCCTCGCCGCAGATCGGGCCCCGTATGGTGGTGATAGGGCGTGGTTTAAAAACGAGGCATTTTGGGTAACACAGGCGGCCGGAACCCTACCCAAAAAGGAAGGGTTTTAGCTGAAGCTTTTGGTGCGAAGAGTCGGTGGTGGGCTCTCCAGCGGGACAATCAGGCTCTTCGATACCGTGTGAAGCCCAGCAGTTCGAGCCACTGCGTACGGCATTGACGCGCCATCAATTGCTTGGGGCTCTTGCCAACTAGTTCCGGTCGACAGCTGCAAACGAAGATACGAAGATTCAGGAAGAATTGCAGAAGACCGAGATACGGCGTGCCCAGCTGGCGGCGCAGACTGAAATAGGTGCGCAGCACGGATAGGAGGTTTTCGGCGAGCGAACTGGCGCGGGGAATCTGCTTCACTATCAGGGCGACGGCGCTAACTACGCCGCGGAATTTTTCGGCGAGCTTTCTGTGCAGCTGATACCACCGGTGCCAGTAGGCCGAGGGCACGGGCGACTTGCCTTGCAACAGGCAGGCGGTACGCGCCAGATTGAGCGGTACCTTGGATTCGTGGGAGATGTCGGCCAGCTTGGCGTCAAGCACGCCGGCGAACGCGAGCAAATAGTCGAGTTGATTCTCCAGTGCCCTGCGCAGTGGGCGAATGCGGGCCAGATCGAGGTGCTCGCGCTTCCGTAGTTCGTCAGTAACGAAATCGAACATCGCTCGGCGCTGCGCCAGATCGGGACCGGCTGGCGCAAGGACGTCGTGGCTCATCCAATTGACCAGGGTCTTCGCGTCCCTGATCAGAAGAACCGCCCGCTGTTCTGCTTGGCGCGCGAGCGTCATTTCCCGCGAAAATGTATTGCCGCAGCCGGTCGTCCTGGCTTCAGCCATTTTCGAGCCCAGCGCCTTGCGGCGCGACACGGCACCCTTTGCCACGCGCGCCAGCACATTGGCCAGGTTCTGGCATTGCTGCTCGATGTGGAAGACGTCGCCATAGCAGGGCGTGTCGCCCATCGCTATTTTCTGTTCGGCCCTCAGCCCTTGGTCCCCACCGGCAATGGGATGATCGGGGGCGCATCCCTGCGCGCAGGCGTCCAGCAAATGGACCGCGCACGTGTCGGTGTCGCGATACTCGGCGCCAGCCAGGAGACAGCAGAAAGTCGATGCCGCGTCGACGCCGGCCACCACCGGCATGGAACGTCGTGATCTGCGCCTTGCTGCAACTCAGCGACCATAACTAGGATAATATCCAACTTGGAATATTATTTCTTCCAATAAACAATTGATTGTTGTTTGGCTGACCACTTTTCAGCCTCGGGCATGGGAGAAAGTAACGGTTCCCATTGCTGCATAAGTAGTTGCCCGTCATTTTCTGGTTTTTTGTATTTCAGGAAAAGATGCTTGTAAGCGCGAGGCAACGCTTAGGTGGTTGGCGCCGATGTTAGGTCGACCCAAGGTACCGCTTTGGACCGTTCCACATGCATCAGGGCAATCGCTCACTACGCCAGCGTTTGCAAGCAATTGGGGTGAGTCGGTGATTTTCGGCAGACTGGGACGTTGCAGAATCGTCAGCAACAACAATGGACGTTTGATTCAACATTCGCAACCGTAGCGAGGCAGTATATGAAGGGCATCATTTTTAATCTGCTCGAGGAAGCCATCAGCAAGGAATTTGGCGAGGCGACCTGGGACAAGCTGCTTGATGAAGCGAATCTGTCCGGTGCTTACACTTCCCTCGGCAACTACGGCGACGACGAGATCGTCGCACTGGTCGCTGCGGCATCGAAGGCGTTGAACCTGCCCGACCAAGACATCCTGCGATGGTTCGGCCAGAGCGCAATGCCCTCGTTGGCCACCCGCTTCCCTAATTTTTTCAACAGCCAGCCCGGTACGCGCAGCTTCCTGCTTACCTTGAACAATACCATTCACCCCGAAGTGCATAAACTGTATCCCGGAGCGGTCACGCCGATGTTCGATTTCGCGACCAGTGACGGCGGCAGCCTG
>JACMQD010000296.1 GCA_014377155.1 Herminiimonas sp. | reverse complement strand
GGTAAGGATGGCTCGCGGTGATTGGTGAGGCAGCGGGTGGTAGCTGGTTTTATTGCAGAGACTTTCGTAATTATTTTAATCAAAGGAAACGACATGAACGCCAAAGACAATCAAGGCAACAAAAACAACCAAGCCAATAAAGATAATCAAGGTGGCAGCCAAAGTAGTGGGCGCGGTTTCGCTTCGATGGATGAAGACAAGCAGCGCGAGATTGCCGCTAAAGGCGGACGAGCTGCCCATGAAAAGGGGACTGCGCATGAGTTCACTTCGGAAGAAGCACGAGAAGCCGGCCGAAAGGGAGGCGAAGCTAGTCATGGCAACAATGCCCAGGCTGCGGGAAATCGAAACAGCACTACCAATGCGTCGCCGCCGTCGCGCTCATCCAATAGCGACTCCTCGTCTAACGCTGGCGGCGGTACGCGTGCCAATGCGAGCAAGGGCGGCGCTGACCGCAGCGACGCTACGCAATCATCTGGCGGCACCAAAAGGGACAATAATGCCGCCAGCAATAAAAAAGACGGTGGCAGCGGTAAGAGCGACAACGGTAACGGTAACAGCAGCCGCAAAAGCGAAAAATAGCAACTGTCCGCACATCTGCCTGTGATCAGACGGCGGGGTCGGGTGTCCGATGCCGCCGGGCTGACTGGCCGGCTAATAAGCACCGTTGCTGCCTTCGCTAAGTCGATAGAGTGTTGTTGTACGAGATTACGATAAGGTCGAAAGACATGAAAAACCCGTGGACCAAAAAGAATCCTTTCATGAGCATGTGGTTAAGCGGTGCCAATGCGGTTGCCGGGGCCGCGCGCTCTCACGCAACTGCGGCGGTGAAGAAGCAGGCGACGAGCTTAGTGAATGAAGGAACCCGCCAGATGGGCGAAGTGATGTCGGGCAAATCGCCGAAGGCCGCGTCGAAGACAAAAAAACGTCGCTGATCGATGAGTTGGAAAACATTCTGCGGAGGATCGGCCGTACTCAGCGCAGTTCAGATCATGTTTGGCTGAATGACCGTGCCGGTGCCGAGAATTTGCCAGTCCGCATCCTTGCCTGTCGGACCAACAGGCAAGTGTGCGCCGAACGTAAATGCTTTCGGTCGCTCTGCAGGTGTCAAATGGGCACTGACCCATTGTTCGAGGCGCTGGTGCAGGACCTCATGCCCAGGTGCCGAGCTGCACGGAACCACAAACGCCTTGAGCCGGTTGCCTTCGTCAGCGTGCATCAGGCGCACTGACGCCTCGAGCACATCCGGGTGGCGTAGCAGGACCGCGCGTACCTTGGTTGGTGCGACATTGATGCCGCCGACCTGAACAACGTCGTCAATGCGGCCTGTAGGCAGGAAATGGTTTTCGTCCGACCACGCGAGCACATCTTGGCAACGAAACAGCGTATGCCGGCTTTCAGACGTGACACGGATCAACTCATTGGCGTCACTCATAGAGCGATGCCAATGGCTAAAAAGGCGGTAATTATTTGCGGCACTATCGCGCCATCCCACACCTGCAGTCTCGGAACTACCATAGATTTGCAGGAGTCGATCGAGGCCGATGCGGCAAACGGCATTGCTGACCTCATCGGCGCAGGGGGCAGTAGACGTGACGCCGGTTACGCCGGGAACAATCGCCGGCACGAATCGCGACACGGCACGCCAATATTCCGGATGCGCGATCACCAGATCGCCCTCGCGCAGATCGCGTGCAAGGTGCACTGGCGTGCTACCGCGCAAGTCGGTTACCGACGCACCGTTTAGCTGCATCGCGCGCGGCAACAGGATAGTAAAAAGGAAGCCATAGATATGGTGGCTAGGCACAGCGCTGAGTATCCTGCTGCGGCGAGGCAGAATTGCCGCCAGTTCGAGTGTTTCTTGCCAAAGGTCCGCTAACAGATGGCTGCAACTTTTGGGTTGTCCGCCGGTGCCGGACGTACGAAATGTCAATGCACTAGAAAACTGCCGTAACCCGGCACGGACGACGGCGATCCAATCACCGACAGTCGTACGTGTGAGCAGATAATCCTCGATGCCTGATTCGTGCAGGTGTACTGCTTCGGCCAGGGCACTAGCCAGGCCGAGAAGCTCCAGCGAGTCAGCCCCCAGATCGAGACTGATGCTGCAACCATCGCCCCAGGGCAGTGCCGGCAGCGTGACGCCGGAAGGCCTGAGGTGCGCCAATTCTGCGACGATCAAATCGCACACAAAACGCCGGACGACATGATCGTCGTCCCACCACTCACCCGCGCAGGAATTATCGGCGTAGTGTGCGTGCAGCATCGGTCAGATGCGTTTGACGAAAATCCAGAACGACTCGCCGTTGATCGACTTTTTCATGTGCACCTTGACTTTGGTGGGTTTCATTTCGTAATCGAATACGTACTCGAACATCGTGTTGAGATTACCTTCCTTGACGCCGGCATCGAACACGCCCTTGAATGCCGGTTTGGCGGTACAAGGCGCTACATCGCGGAAGAAATTCTTGCCGATCACAGTGCCGGGGTCGCGCCCGGTGATGGCGCCTTCGGCAGCATTGTACTTGAGCACGGTGCCGTTCTTGTCGAGTTCGATCGCGCCGAACGCTAGTTTGTCGATGTCTTTCGGCGACATCTTGTTCAGCACGTTTTCAATGTCCGATTTGCCAAAGCCGATCAGTTCAAGTTCTTTCATTTTTTCCTCTGTACGTCGTTGCAGGTATGCGGATTGGCCACCGGCTCGAGCATAGAATAAATTCTATATTGCTAGTTGTCAATATTGTCTAGGACAATTTTCTCGCCGGCTATTATGGATTCGCTTGTAGCTTGGCAGCGCCTGGGACATGGTACACCCCAGCAGACAGTTCAATGGCCTCGGCAGGGCCGCGCACCGTCAATGAAGTCCACCGGGGACAGTGCTTTGCCGACGCTTAGGCTTTCGTCAGACGGTCCGCGATGATTCGGTAACGACCAGGCTTAAGTGACGTGTAGCGAGGTCATGCATGAGTGACGCGTAGAAAATCAATTAGTACCCGTAACTTGCGCGGTACATGGAGCCGGCTGGAATAGTAAAGGTGGAAACCGCTATAGGTAGGCCACCAACTTTTCAAAACAGGTATCAGCGTGCCGGCCGCAAAATCGCTCTGCATCAACGCTTCGAAGCCACAGCCCAAGCCCGCGCCGGAGCGAGCCAGGCAAAGCAAGACGTCGCCATCATTGCTAACGACCGTGCCGCCCACATCCATCTCGAATTGACGGCCTTTCTGGGCGAACTCCCAACGGTATAGTTTGCCATTACCGGGAAAACGCACGTTCAGGCAGCGGTGTGCAATCAGATCCTCGGGCCGGCGCGGAATCCCGTTCTTGGCCAGATAGTCGGGCGCAGCGAATGTGGCCACTCGCTGCGCCCCTCCCAATGCAAGCGAAACGACGTCTTGTGCCAGATATTCTCCCAAGCGGATGCCGGCATCGAACCCGCCCGTCACCATGTCGACAAACCCGTTGTTGCAATCGAGTTCAAGCGTGATATCCGGATACTTCGCCATGAATGCCGGCAAATGCGGCAGCAACACGATGTCTGCCGCCGTGCGCGACAGATTCAGGCGTAGTACACCCGCCGGATGGTCGCGCGACTCGTCGAGGTCGGACACTGCCTTGGTGAGAGCGGCGAGGCCGACGCTGGCATCGGTCAGAAATCGCTGGCCGATCTCGGTTACACCGACGCGACGGGTCGTGCGTATCAAGAGGCGCACGCCCAGCTTTGCTTCCAACTGGCGCACCGCTTGCGAGAGTGCAGAAGAAGACACACCCAGCTCGGCAGCTGCCTTGGTAAAGCTGCCGTGATGCGCCACACGGGCGAACACTGCAATGGCAGGAAACAGGTCAGGGGTCATATCGGGGGCTCAATGGCAATGCAGATGATTGTAAAGGATGCCTTCAAAGAGCATTCTTCTTTAAGGGCTAGATTCGGACTATTGCCAGGCGTACCCTGCAAGCTGCATTGTTCCCGAATCTATGACCCACATTTGAAAGAATCCGATGATACAACCGCTCGAAAACAAGATTGCCCTGGTGACGGGATCTTCAAAAGGAATCGGCGCTGCAATTGCCAAGCGCCTGGCCAAAGATGGCGCCCATGTGGTCGTCCATTTCAATACGAATCGTCAGCTTGCCCTGGACGTTGTCGATGAGATCAGACGCGATGGCCGGGAGGCAGAATGTTTTGGTGCCGACCTGGGACAAAGCGATGGCGCCTACGCATTGCTTGCACAAATGAAATCCGCTTTTGGCGGTCGTTTCAATGAACGACTCGATGTACTGGTCAATAACGCCGGTACCTTCGAATATGCTGGCCTGACCGATGCAACCGATGATGCCTTCGACAGGGTTTTCCATCTCAACGTCCGATCTGTTTTTCAGCTTTCCCGCGAAGCGGCGCGCCAGATGGCACCACAGGGCTGGGGGCGGATTATCCATATCGGATCGGTTTTCGGCGAAGCCGCGCCGTTGCCGGGCATGGGTATGTACTGCGGCACCAAGTTTGCCGTGCAAGGCTTCACACGGGCCTGGTCGCGTGATGTGGGCCCGCTCGGGATCACGGTCAACAACATTCAGCCGGCGGTAATCCAGGGTGAGCCTGTGCCGACCTCTGGCCCTACGTTCGACGCCATGAAACGCTTTACAAGCGTAGGGCGGTTCGGTGCGGTGCAGGATGTGGCGGAGGTGGCGTCTTTCTTGGCTAACCCGAATGCCGGCTTCATCAACGGTGAAAGTTTTAGTGTCGATGGCGGCTGGCGCGCCTGACAGGTTATTCCTGGCAAACATTCCGCCGACGGCGTCAAGTGTGCATCCTGTCACTCATCCGGCGGCGTCGGCAAGGCGTAAGACCCGCTGCGCACAATTTTTTACTACATCGACCAAAGCTTGATCAAGCGCAGCGATTGCAAGTCTGGCGACGATAATCTAGTAAAACACAATAGCTGTTCCGGGAGGTGATCCGCTTGCTATCGCGCGCCATAGACGGTCGGCGCCGGTTTGCGCAACGCGATTGAAGCGTTGCCGCGCAGCCGACGTTGCCCGCAACCGTCACTTCCCGGCGTTGCATGCTTTCGTCACCTCAATCCTGATCCCAATTTCTTTTCCCGCATGGCAGCCGCGCGCTGGCAAGGTCGCGATCGGACGAACATTTTCTAGCAGTCACACTCTGGCAAAGGTTGAAGACATGGCGACGATTAATGGCACCCCTGGCGCTGACACGTTGACAGGCGCACTGGAAAACGACTCGATCAGCGGACTCGATGGTAACGACACGCTGGACGGCGGCTTGGGTAACGACACCCTCAACGGTGGCGCGGGTGCAGACCGGCTTATTGGCAGTGCGGGCAATGACGTTTTCATCTATCAGGCCGCTGCCGACTCGCCGCCGAATGCGAATTGGCAAGTGTTGCCAGCGCCAGGCGATATCCGCACTTGGGACGTGATTGCCGATTTCACGCAAGGTGCAGACCGGATCGACCTTGCCGCTTTTCTCGGTACCACGGATCTGGCGTGGGGCAACACCACACCAACCGCCAATGGCGTGTGGTTCGCCAAATCCGGCACCAGCACCTTCGTGTATGTCGATACCGACGGCACGCCGCCGCCGGAACTGATGATCGAATTGCAAAACACCGGTGCCGTGATTTTGGCTGCCACCGATTTTGTCGGCGTGGTCGGCAGCGTGGTGGTTAACACGGCCCCGGTAATCACATCGCCAGCGGCATTCGCTGTCGCTGAAAACACGACGGCGGTGGCCACCGTGACGGCTACCGATACCCAGGCACTGACGTATTCGCTGGTGGCCGGTATCGATGCGGCACGCTTTGCGATCAATGCCACCAGTGGCGTCCTCAGCTTCCTGGTAGCACCGGATTTCGAAAATCCCACCGACGTCGGTACCAACAACGTCTACAACCTGACGATACAGGTGTCCGACGGCACGCTGGCGACCACGCAAGCCATCGCCGTCACGGTCACCGATGTCGTCAATGAACCGCCGGTCAACACAGCGCCGGTGATCACATCGCCAGCGGCATTCGCCGTTGCTGAAAACACGACAGCGGTAGCGACCGTGACGGCTACCGATACCCAGCCACTGACGTATTCGCTGGTGGCCGGTATCGATGCGGCACGCTTTGCGATCAATGCGACTAGTGGCGCCCTCAGCTTCCTGGTTGCGCCGGATTTCGAAAATCCCACCGACGTCGGTAGCAACAACGTCTACAACCTCACGGTGCAAGTGTCCGACGGCACGCTGGCGACGACTCAAGCCATCGCCGTCACGGTCACCGATGTCGTCAACGAACCGCCGGTCAACACCGCGCCGGTGATCACATCGCCAGCGGCATTCGCTATCGCTGAAAACACGACGGCGGTAGCGACCGTGACGGCTACCGATACCCAGCCACTTACGTATTCTCTGGTGGCGGGTATTGATGCGGCACGCTTTGCGATCAATGCCACCAGTGGCGCGCTCAGCTTCGTAACTGCGCCGGATTTCGAAAATCCCACCGACGTCGGTACCAACAACGTCTACAACCTGACGGTACAGGTGTCCGACGGCACGCTGGCGACCACGCAAGCCATCGCCGTCACGGTCACCGATGTCGTCAATGAACTGCTGACCGGCGGTGCCGGCGCCGATACGATTACCGGTACCGCCGGCGCTGACACGATCACCGGCAACGGTGGCGCCGACCGCATGACCGGCAATGCCGGTAATGACACCTTCGTATACCTTGCGCCGACCGATTCTGCGCCGAATGCGAACTGGCAGGTGCTGCCCGCTGTCGCCGACCCGCGCACGTGGGACGTGATCACCGATTTCACACAAGGCAGCGACCGGATCGACCTCGCGGCATTACTGGGCGCCGTCGATCTCGCTTGGGGCAACACCACCCCCGGTGCAGGTGCGGTGTGGTTCGCCAAATCCGGCACCAGCACCTTCGTGTATGTCGATACCGACGGCACGCCGCCGCCGGAACTGATGATCGAATTGCAAAACACCGGCGCCGTGATTTTGGCTGCCACCGATTTTGTCGGCGTGGTCGGCAGCGTGGTGGTCAACACGGCCCCGGTAATCACATCGGCAGCGGCATTCGCTGACGCTGAAAACACGACGGCGGTGGCGACCGTGACGGCTACCGATACCCAGGCACTGACTTATTCGCTGGTGGCCGGTATTGATGCGGCACGCTTTGCGATCAATGCCACCAGTGGCGCCCTCAGCTTCCTGGTAGCACCGGATTTCGAAAATCCCACCGACGTCGGTACCAACAACGTCTACAACCTGACGGTGCAGGTGTCCGACGGCACGCTGGCGACCACGCAAGCCATCGCTGTGACGGTCACCGATGTCGTCAACGAGCCGTTCATCGGCACAGCGGGCAACGACAGCTTATCCGGCACCGCAGGTGACGATGTCTTTATCATTTCCCAAGGCGGCAACGATACGGTACTCGCCGGAACCGGCAGTGATGTCATCGACGCCGGCGCCAGGTTTACTGCAGCCGACCGGATTAACGGCGGCACGGAAGTCACCGACATCATCGAAATCGATACACTGCTTCTAAATGGAAACTACGCGGCCGGTGTGACTTTGGGTGCAACGACGCTGGTCAATGTCGAATTAATCGTGCTAGCCGCTGGAAACAGCTACCGGCTTACCATGAATGATGCGACGCTTTCCGACAATACGCTGACGATCGACGGTTCTCTGCTGGGCGCAACCAATGCGATGATCATCGATGCCTCGGCTGAAACGCAGGCAAATTCGAACTACACCATGATCAGTGGTGCCGGCAACGACCAGCTAACGGGGGGAGCCGGCAATGATTTCTTCGATATCCGGCTCGGTGGAAATGACAGCGTCTCTGGCGGGGCCGGACGAGATTCCGTCGACGCCGGATCGGCATTCAATGCAGCGGACCGTATCAATGGCGGCAGCGGTGTCGATTTTCTCTTTCTTGGCGGCGATTACACGACCGGTATCGTGTTCGATGCGGCGACCCTGACCAATGTCGAGGTGGTGATCGTCCAGACCGGCAACAACTACAGACTGACCACCAGCGACGGCACGCTCGCCGCAGGCCAGTCGCTTGCCATCGACGGCTTCGGGCTCGGTGCCGGCAACAGCTTAACCGTCAACGCTTCTGCGGAAACAGGGGCGACCTCCAGCTACGCGCTTAACGGTGGTGCGGGCGCCGACAGTCTGAGAGGCGGTGCGGGCGCAGATACGATCACTGGCAACGGCGGCGCCGACACCCTTACCGGCGGGCTGGGCAATGACCGCTTCGACTACAATTTGCTCACCGATGCCGGCGATGTCATCACCGATTTCAGCAAGACCGGCGCTAACGGGACCGACGTGCTCGACCTGCGCGATCTGCTGCAAACGTTCGCCGGCTATAACGGGACCAATGCCTTTTCAGGAGGGTTCCTGCGCTTCGATATTTCGTCCGGCAGCAACACCGTGGTCCGGGTCGACAGTACCGGCGGTGCCGATTCTTTCATCACGTTGACCACGTTGACGACGGTTCCCGCAGTACTGTTGCTGCAGTCGGATACGGCGAACTATATCGTCTGATGCCTGGCATGCCAGCGCACCGACGCTAGCAATACCAGGCGGTGCCCGGTGCATTCCATCAGGTCACGCACCGGGCACCGCTGCCAATCATGTCACTGCACGTCGTCGGTCGAAATCTCGACGCGGCATTCGCCGATCGTGATGACATTGCCTTTCACCGGCGTGCTGCCGCCGATGCGCACGAACGACACGGTTAACTCGGAAACACCTTGCTGCGCGAAATTACGCAGTAACTGCGTGGCCGGGAACACCAGCCGGACGCCTGCACCCGAGCTGCCCGAATCATGATGCTCGGCGCCGGCGATCTCGAATGGCCCGATGTTACCTAACAGGTGTTTTTCTTCGCCCGCCGCGCTATCGACGTTGGCGGGAAGTTGCAGGAACACCTTGTAAAAATAACCGCCGGCTTTGCCTTGCCCGGCGATCTGCACATCGTCCAGAACGACTTGGACCGACGTGTAGGGTGTCACGACATTGGGATTCGTGCCGGACCGAAAAGGCGAGACGCCCAGCCTGCCGACGATCGCTTGCACGGCGTCGCTTCCGGATTGGTCCAGCGGGACGCGCGCGCTGACCGAATTTTCGTCCAGCGAGAGCCGGGTGGCGCCGCCCAGCGATACCCGGTTCGGGCCGGTCGCGCGCGTTCTGGTGACGGCAAGACTGGCAACGGGTGGCTGGGGCGGCGCCTTTTTAGTGACCAGCTCGCCGGCGACGTCGAGCAGCCCGGCATTGGTGAAGGTCGTGGCGCCCGCGAACTCGGAGACGAAGGCGGCAGCCACCGGCGCAAGCGCCGTCGGTAGCGTTTCGTTCTGGTAAAAATACCCCAGATCGACTCGGGTGTCGACGGTACTGCGGCGCGGCAGTGTCAGTCTTGTGCCATAGGTAAAGGTGCCATCCCAGTAAGCGTCGCTGCGCGCCGGCATGATCCGGCCGTTGCCGGCGACGACCCACGCCGAAAACATGCGGTCGACATTAGCATGATGGAGCCAGAAGATCGGATCGGTGGGCGACTGCAGGCTGGCCATGACGCCGCCGATGATGTTGTGGACCGGATTGTGCGGCATGCTTTCCAGCGAAGGCTCGAAGGCGTTGAGCAGACCACGCTGCATGTTGGTCACGCTATCGGCGAAAGGTGCCAATGTCAGCGCCTCGCTGACATTGGCATTGACACGTGGTACGTAGAGCGGATTCCAGCTGGCGGGGTTAGTGAATTCGACAGGGAGGCTCGGATTTTGGTAGTAGTCCCAGTATGGCAGTGTCAAGGCTCGGTTACCCGATACCGCGCGCATCTGCTGCTCGAAATGATAGAGATAGCCACGATGCCAGGCCAGGAAGTAGGCAAAGCTGTGAGGACAAAAACTGACATGGACATTGGTCCAGTATTGCCAGCTTCGCTTGTCAGCGGCATTGGTATTGGCACGCATTTTTCCGATGGCATCGACGTAGGATGGATAGTCGCGACTTCGCCTGAACGTATCCCAGTCGAGACGTTGCCGCAGCCCGGTCTGGGCACGTGCTGGCAGTCCGGCAACCGATGCAGCCGCCAATCCGTACAGCGTGGTTTTCATGAAATCGCGGCGAGTGGTGTTTAGCAACATGACAGACCTCTTCTGATGGTGCAGCCGGATGGGCGCGTGGCGTTCCGGGGTAGAACGCCTGACGAAACGCGCGGGGCGTCTTGCAACAGCTCGTCGCGCGGCTTGCTGCGTGCAGCAAAGCGTCCGGTACGGCACGCTTTGTTAGGCGCCCGTACGCTTCATTGTTGGATCATTTTCCGGTCATACGTTTGAGGCAGCGCAAACCGTAAGAGCTTGTGCTCTTTGCCTGAACGCAAAATCGGCCATATCGCACACCGGTGGAATTCCAGCGACGAACCGTACGTAATTCGTATCGAACACGGCGTATAAAAAATACACGGTCTATCCATCTTTCGATGTAGATCAATACGCTTAGAGGTTCTTGCTCGCAACATGTGGGCAGACGAATTGACACTGCGATTTTAGCCTGCCGGCTTTTCGACTTCGCGCTATTTAACGGATACGAGCATGGATGATAAAGACGCGCCAAACGACCTTGCTACAATGCCGCATGCAGACGGTTCGGTCTTCGCTCGCGTACGCAATTCGAGGCCGCACGATGCGGTCAAGCTGCGCATCAGTCTGAAGCAGTGGCGGATGCTGCACGCGGTGATCGACTGTGGCGGCTTCGCCGATGCGGCGAAATTCCTGCACATCAGCCAGTCTGCGATCAGCTACACGGTGGCTAAGATGCAGGAGCAGCTCGGCGTGCCCATCCTGAAATTGGTCGGCCGGAAAGCGCATGTCACCGACGCCGGACGTGAACTGCTCGAGCAGTCGCGCTATCTGCTCAAGGAAGCGCTGGCGCTGGAATCATTTGCCGAAACCATCCGCCACGGCGGCGAATCGGAAGTTCGGCTGGTAGTCGATCATGATTTCCCGACGTCGTTGCTGATGATCGCGTTGCGCCAGTTT
>JACMQD010000295.1 GCA_014377155.1 Herminiimonas sp. | reverse complement strand
TCAGTGCCGCTTTCTTTATCGCCGCAGGCAGCGACAGTCATTGCGGCCAGGAGTGCGAAAAGCAACGTCATTTTCATTTCGAAGTCCCATTAATTTGCATGGCATCTGCTGCGGGATGAAAATCCATCACGACCCATTCGGGCGGTACTTGGTGGACGGGTGGGAAAAGGGTGGCAGGGCTGCAACGCGGCAACGCTGACTGGCACATGCGAGACAGGTTTGCTATAAATTCTATAGCGTCAATTGGACCAGAGTCCGATGCTTTGGAATTTACGATTCATCAAACATTCTGCTGGTAATGCCGTAGCGGAGGCGAAACACCGCTAGTAGTTTGTGAATTCTTCAAATGTAAAGACGAGGAAGCTGGTTGCATTCAGCGCGTTATTGTTGCGTAATTTCAGTCACCGTTAACGCGCCGTTCGCCCGTTCCGCAACGAAGCGGATTTTGTCGCCGACTTTTACCTGATCAAGCATCGTTGCATTCTTCACTCGAAAAACCATCGTCATTGCTGGCATGTCGAGTGTTGTCAACGGGCCGTGCTTGATCGTCATTTTTTCGGCGTCCTTGTCGATTTTCCTGATCTCGCCTTCATTCATTGGTCGGTTGGCCGATTCTGCGTTCGTCGCTTTGGTCTCCGGCGATGGGGTGGGCATCGCGGCGATCGCTGAGCTCATCGCCATCGTAAGCAATAAGCCGGTTGCAAGTGCGTGGATGGATTTCATGGTGGTTACCTTTATTGTGATGGGATATCGGTGCCGGGATTTGACACCAGCACGACTGTTTCTCCGCGTGCCGCGAGCAATGACAGGCGTTGAATTTTCGATTTAATGCGCATGTTTCGACCCTCCCTTGGTTACGTTTAATATCGTTTCGCCTGGCTTTGCTGCCATGCGTTTCTTGTCGGGCGCCTGTGCAGCGTCCGGCATCGCGGCGGGACTTCCGCTCCATTCATACGCAAGCGTGCCAGGCGGATGTTTGTACCAGCCGGGGTCCTTGTAGTCATTTTTTGCGAGACCCTTGCGAATCTTGAGCGTCGTGAACATGCCGCCCATTTCGATGCCACCAAAAGGACCGGTGCCGGTCATCATCGGCAGCGTGTTGTCCGGTAAAGGCATTTCCATTTCGCCCATGTCAGCCATTCCTCGGTTACCCATCGCCATGTAATCGGGCACGAGCTTGTTGATCTTATCCAGTACACCGCGCTGGTCGACGCCGATCATGGTCGGCACGTCGTGTCCCATTGCATTCATCGTATGATGAGATTTGTGGCAATGAACCGACCAGTCGCCCGCCTCGGTCGCATCGAATTCGATCGCCCGCATCTGGCCTACCGCAATATCGGTCGTCACCTCCGGCCAACGTGATGCGGGCGGGGTCCATCCGCCATCGGTGCCGGTGACAACGAATTCATGACCATGAAGATGGATCGGATGATTGGTCATCGTCAGGTTGCCCACGCGGATACGGACGCGATCATTGAGGCTGCATACCATCGGATCGATACCTGGAAATGCGCGGCTGTTGAAGGTCCACAGATTAAAGTCCAGCATCGTGTTGACCTTCGGTGTGAAGCTGCCGGGCTCGATATCGTAGGCATTCAGTAGAAAACAAAAATCGCGGTCGACCCGCATCATTTTCGGATCTTTCGGATGCGTGACCCAGAATCCCATCATCCCCATCGCCATTTGTGTCATCTCGTCCGCATGCGGGTGATACATGAAAGTGCCGGCGCGGCGCGCGATGAATTCGTACACAAAAGTCTTGCCCGGTTTGATGCCGGGTTGCGTTAGGCCTGTGACACCGTCCATGCCGTTTGGCAGTCGCTGGCCGTGCCAGTGGATGCTTGTATGTTCGGGGAGTTTGTTGGTAACGAAAATTCGCACACGATCGCCTTCAACGACCTCGATGGTTGGTCCCGGAGACTGGCCGTTATAACCCCACAAATGGGCTTTCATGCCGGGCGCAATTTCGCGTACGACCGGTTCGGCGACCAGATGGAATTCCTTGACGCCGTCTTTCATGCGCCACGGCAGAGTCCAGCCATTTAACGTCACCACCGGGTTGTAGGGGCGACCACTGGTGGGTTCGAGCGGCGGTTGGGTCGATGCAAGGGTCATCATCGGCGCTTCCGGCAAGGAGGCGGCACCGGCGCGGCTGACCAATCCTGCGCCAATCGCGACCGTACTCGCCGTGCGGAAAAAATCTCTTCTTGAAGTCATGGTGCAATCCTTCGTTCTTATTGGTTAGTGGGCGGCAGATTCTGCCGGCGCGCTTATGTTGGACGAGCGTGCCGCTGCGCCAGCATTCGCGCTGGTCCCGGTCAGGGCAATTTGTAACGCGGAATCGGCCATCCAGAAATCGCGCAATGCTTCAATCGACGCGTTCACGCTCATGGCTTGGGCGCGGGAATCGGCTAGCAGGTCGAATACGCTGATCAACATGCCGTTGTAGCGCAGCATCTGTTCGTCGGAAATGCGCTTCTTGAGCGGCACCACTTCGTCACGATAATGTCGGGCGATGTCATACGCGCTGCGATAGCCTGCGTAGGCATCGCGTACTTCGGACCGTGCATTGATCGCTTGTCCGGCAGCGCGATTGACCGCTTGCATGTACTGCGTTTCAGCGCGCGCGACCCGTGCGCTGCCCCAGTCGAAAAGCGGGATCTGCAATTCGATTTCATAACCGTTTTGAGGTGGCCCGCCGTCGTTAAAACCGTTACGCAAATAGCTGACATCGAGCACATTGATGAAGCGCGTGGTTTTAGTCACGCCAAGGGAATCGGCGAGCCCGGCGAGTTCACGCTTTGCCATCATTACATCAACGCGATTCTGCATTGCCTGCACTTCAGCATCGGCGATGTCGCGCGGCGATTTCGGCAGGTCTGGCAAGCGCTTCGGCAAGGTGAAGACGATTTGATTTCCCGATAACCCCATCAACCGCGTCAGCTTTTCCCGATTAGATAGCTGCGATTGTCGGGCTCGTGCCAGTTGCGCGGCGGCGTCTGCATAGAACGATTGCTCGCGCGCCTGCCGCAGCTTGCTCCAGTTGCCGACCTTGGCCATCTTTTCGGCGAGTTCGGCACCTGCTTCGGCAGAGGTCGTTACCTGTTCCGCGTAAGTAGCGCTTTCTTGCGCAGCAACGGCGGCGAAATAGGTCCGGCGCGTGTCATCGGCTAGCCGAAGCGTCTCGGCTACCGCACGCAACTGCGCTTGCTCGAAGCGCCGCTTTTCCAGGCGCGACGTTATCGGCATCGTCAACAGGCTCATCACCGGCAGCATCAGTTTTCGTTCGATTTCGATATCGTTACCGCGCTTCAGGCGACCGAAGGTAAATGTCGGATTGGGGAGCCGACCGGCTTGCACGAGGTCGGCTTCGGCGATACCCAATTCCGCGTAATCTGCTTGCAAGCCTCTGTTGTTGAGCAGCGCGATGTTGACTGCATCGTCAGCTGTCAACGGCTTTTCCAGCAGCGCGACAATCGTGGCAGCGGCGGTCGCATTGTCTGCGTCAGTTTTTAGTAAGGTCGGACTTTGTCCGATGCGTTCACTCGTCATCGAACGTACGGTATCGAATCCACCGTCCGGAGTGAAACTCGCGCAACCGCTCACGCTCAGCGCAAGCACCGCCAGCGAAATTACAGATAGGGTAGGGCGTCTGTTCATCATCGTCCTTTTCATTTATGTGAACTGTGCTCTGCGCCATGATTCGGCATGGCTGCCGGCGTGGGTTTTGCCGCCCGAGGCGGTGATGGCGATTTCATGTTGTGCATGGCGTGCGGATCGTCCGGTGCAGGCATGGCTGGGCTACCGCCCATCTGATGTCCGGCGTGGCCGCCACCCATCCCTACTTGTTCGTTTGCCGCGCGCCAGGAGCCTACTTCCGGGTCGTTGAATTTTTTATAATCCGCGAATACGGACTGATAACCAGTCGGCATCGAGGTAGGGTGGATTGCTGCCGGATCGCCACTGGCGTTTTGCGCAAAAGCCAACCATGGTGAAAGCAGGAGCGACAATGCCGCCACGTTTTTGTGGAGTCGTAAATGAATCATGTGATCCTCGATCGGTTGGAGCATCGGCAATGCTTATCGT
>JACMQD010000294.1 GCA_014377155.1 Herminiimonas sp. | reverse complement strand
CGCCGGCCTCGTCCTTGTTGAATTGCATGAACACCAGATTCCAGATTTCGATATAACGGTCGCCGTCCTCTTCGGCACTACCCGGCGGGCCACCCCAGATTTCCGGACCGTGATCGTAGAAAATTTCGGTGCAGGGACCGCACGGACCGGTATCGGCCATCTGCCAGAAGTTATCGGAACCGTAACGAGTGCCCTTATTGTCGCCGATGCGGATAATGCGTTCAGGTGGCACGCCGATCTCTTTTTCCCAGATCGCATAAGCCTCGTTGTCTTCTTCGTAGACTGTTACCCATAACTTTTCTTTCGGCAGGCCATAAACCGAGGTCAGCAATTCCCATGCATAGTGGATCGCGTCGCGCTTGAAGTAATCGCCGAAAGAAAAATTGCCGAGCATTTCAAAAAACGTATGGTGCCGCGCTGTGTAGCCGACGTTTTCAAGGTCGTTGTGCTTGCCGCCGGCGCGCACGCTGCGCTGCGACGACGTGGCGCGGGTATAGCTGCGCTTGTCCTGACCCAGAAAGACATCCTTGAACTGCACCATGCCGGAATTGGTAAACAGCAGGGTCGGATCATTGCCAGGCACGAGGCTCGACGAACGGACGATCGCATGTCCTTTGGATTCGAAAAACTGCAGGAATTTAGCGCGGATTTCAGACGAGTTCATGGGCTTTGAAAGTAGAGAAATGACGTTACGAATCGACGATTATACGGTATATCCCCAGTGCATCCGCCACGCACAAGCCATAAAAAAACCCGCCCGAAAAGGGGCGGGCTGGCGGATGGCTACCGATTTACATGTTGGTACGGTTGTTGTTCTTCTTGCGCTTGATGGCCTTGTTTGCCTTGGCCTGAGCCTGCTTCAGGCTACGCCGCTCCGACGCGGTTACCACGCCGTCGGACTTGGCATACTGCTTCTGGGCATCGATGGCATTCTCGCGAGCTTGCAACTGCCGCGCTTCCGTCACGGTTAGCTCGCCAGAGCGCAAGCCGTTCAGGATACGATTTTCTTGGTTGCGCTGTGTTTGATTAATGTTCGGTGTCGCAGTCTGGGCGAATACTGGCAGTGCACATGCGGTGACAAGCACCGCGCCCAATAATTTGGCAAGCTTCATTTTTGAATCCTTTTCAGTTCTGGTGCAGAGTTACGGGTAATTGCCGACGCGGCAAGTAACGCGGACAATACGGCTGATACCAATAAGACAATTCCCATTCATGTTTCCTTGGCGGTAGTCGATGAAGTGGATCGCATGGTGCCGACCCATACGTTATTAAGCCGCACCCGATCGGTTCTGACGAGGTCGAAGATGTAAGCGATGTAACCAGCGGTAAAGTCAGGAACTTCTAAACCGGATCAGATCGATGCGATCAGTACAGAAGGCGTCGACGCCCCACGACAGGATTTCTTCGGCTCTTATCGGATCGTTGACGGTGTAGCAAAAAACGCCGTACCCTGCGTCGTGGATCGCTGTCGTCTGGCGCGGACTAAGGTGCCGGTGGTTTACATGCAGCGAGACGGCGCCGGTTTCCTGCAATAGGGTTTGCCAGTCGGACGCAATGCGATCCATCAGGTATCCGCGCGGGATGTGCGGTGCTTCGGCCTTGGCCGCCAATAGCGCATCCATTGCAAAAGAGGAAAACAACGGCATCACGGCCGATGGCTGCGATGCGAGGAAACGCAGTGTCTCGGCCGCCACCACGGTACCGGTGCGCGATTCGAAGCCCGGCACCGGCTTGATTTCAACATTCATCCAGATTTTGTGTTGCGTGCAGAATTCAAGCACCTGCAAGTAAGACGGCGGCGGCTCGCCGGCAAATTGCGATCCGAACCAGCTGCCGGCATCCATTGCCGCCAGTTCGGCAGCAGTGCAGTCGGACACGCAGCGCCTGCCCGGCACCGTGCGCCCGCCGCGCGGGTCGTGCATCAGCACCGGCACCTCGTCGGCTGACAACATCACATCGAACTCGACTGCATAAAAGCCATGGGCCAGGCCGCAGCGAATACCAGCCAGGGTATTTTCAGGCGCTAGCGTACCGCCGCCGCGATGAGCAATGATTTTTGGATATGTCCACATGCGCGTTCCCAGTCGGTATGACGGATGATTGTAATGCGTTACAGCGCGGCTTATGGAGATAGAATATCAAGCTAATCGAACTTCTTCAAACTCCGCTCCTGGAAAATGCCATGCAAAAATCGCCTTTAAAAAAATCGCTCGGGCACGTGCGCGTTCTGGATCTTACGCGCGTGCTGGCCGGACCATGGTGTGCGCAAAATCTGGCCGACCTCGGCGCTGACGTCATCAAGGTCGAGCGCCCCGGCACTGGCGACGATACACGCGCGTGGGGGCCACCTTACTTGCGTGACGCCGACGGCAACGACACCACCGAGGCGGCCTATTATCTGTCGGCCAACCGCGGCAAGCGCTCGGTCACCGTCGATATCGCGACGCCGGAGGGACAGGCGATCGTGCGTGAGCTAGCCTGCCAGTCGGACGTGGTGCTGGAAAATTACAAGGTAGGACAACTGAAAAAATACGGTCTCGACTTCGAGTCGCTGCGCCAGGTGAAACCCGATCTGGTGTATTGCTCGATCACGGGTTTCGGCCAGACCGGACCCTATGCCCAACGAGCAGGCTACGATTTCATCGTGCAGGGCATGGGCGGCTTCATGTCGATTACCGGAGAGCGCGACGACCTGCCGGGCGGCGGGCCGCAAAAGGCCGGCGTGGCGATTTCCGACCTGATGACCGGCATGTACGCGACCATCGCGGTAATGGCTGCGCTGACCCACCGCGACCGCACCGGCGAGGGCCAGTACATCGACCTGGCGCTGCTTGACGTGCAGGTGGCGATGCTGGCCAATATGAATACCAACTACCTTGCCAGCGGCATCGCGCCGAAACGTTCGGGCAATGCCCATCCGAACATCGTACCCTATCAGACCTTTGCCACGTCCGATGGTCACATCATCGTCGCCGTGGGCAACGACAGCCAGTTTGTGAAGTTCGTCACGGCCGGTGGCCAACCCGATCTCGCACGCGACGATCGATTCGCCACGAATCCGATGCGCGTACGCCATCGCGACATCCTCGTACCCCTGCTCGCAGCAATGGTCAAGACCCGCACCAAGCAACAATGGATCGATCAGTTGGAACAGGCCGGTGTGCCGTGCGGACCGATCAATCGGCTCGACGAAGTTTTCGACAATCCGCAAGTCGAAGCGAGGCGGATGCAAGTCGACCTGCCGCATCCGAGCGCCGGTATCGTCAAGCTGGTCGGCAGTCCGATGAAGATGTCGGCCACCCCGCCGCAATACGACATGCCGCCGCCGCTATTGGGACAGCATACCGATGAAGTGCTGCGTGACGTACTGGGGCGCAGCGCATCAGAGCTTGCAGGCTTGCGCGACAAAGGCATTATTTGACGTGCAGTGCAACAACGCCGCGCGGATCAGCTTGAGCAGAATTGAGCAGGCATGCTCGCTCGAAGATCAGCGCCGGATCAAATTTTCCTTGATCAGGGCGCCGCTTTCGGCATCGAATTCAAACACCTTGTTGCCGCCCTTGCGATCCATGTGAGTGATGACAACCCACGTTTTTGGCTGTTTTTTTCCTGACAACAGATGGCGTAAAAATTCACCTGCGCCCGACGCGCCACTCTGATAGGCGGTGACCTGCTCGCCGAATTCGATACCCTGCGCCTTGCATAGCGCCGCCGCCTGGTCGCATGCCTGTTCGCGCGTGATCATCGGGCGCCGCTGACGCAGACCTGATAGATCATTCCCGCGACATTGATCGGTCCGAGCAACAAACCGGTAGCCTCGGACCCCATAGCCGAAATGGTCGTGTACTGACCGCGAATCGGGAACGCGATACCATCGATCAGGTTCCTGCTCTTGAAGCCGTTCACACGCAGCAGGCTGTAGGTTTCGCACAGCAGTTCTTCGAGGAATCGCAGGAGATGGGACGCGGCGTACCCATTTTGAGAAAGCGTTGCCCGGAAATCGCGAAACAGATACAACTTCGGTGACAGGACGCTATGAATCAACTCATGATAGAGCGTCAGGCGCTTCTCAACCAGCGGCAGCGTGCTGGTGACATGAATGTCTCCCCACTGAGAAGTGAACCCCATTTCACCAAACTGCGAGCGGCCCGTCTTGATGGTCGGCTTGTAAAACATCGTGCCGGCCGGTCGGGGCCCGCTGACGAACCGGTTGAAGGTAAAATCTTTGAAAGTTTTGGGTCTTGTCTTCAACAGCAACGCCGCCAGGACCTGCACACCGATGAGAGACACTGCCGCCGCCAGACAACTGCCCGCCTCGTCGATATCGCTATTGCTCTTGGCGTTGAGCGATTTGTCGGCGAACCGGACGATCAACTTGCCGGCTTCATAGGCCGAGGCACCCGCCATCGCAAAACCGACGATCAGCAAGACTACGTCGGCCACCATGCCAACACCCATGAAATGCGATCCGGCCCAAACCACCAGCACCCCGACCATGATCGCCACGGCTTCGGGTGTGGCCAGCTTGCGCAAGTCGTCTGCCAGATCGCCTGGCAACTTGCCGGCACCGTTTTCGATCGCCAGCCTGAGCTTGTCTTGTTGGGAAAACCCTTCGATAGTCTGCATGTCATACCTTGAAAAAATGTGCCGAAATATTAACATGTAGCCAAATTGACAACAACCATAATTTGCGTCGACTTGCGTGCCCAACGTAACGTGTCAGGCTAGAATCAGGTTAAGCGGCGTTTACCAGAAAAAGTTGCCGGCGCCGGCAAAGTATGTTCATTACCCGGCAACCTGCCGGTTTAAACAATAGAGGAAAGCTGCCCATCATGTCCACATTCGACTGGCAAAACCCGTATCCCACCGCACGCGTGCCACTCTTTGCGCGCAACGTGGTGGCGACATCGCAACCGCTTGCGGCACAAGCCGGCTTGCGTATGCTGCTCAAGGGCGGCAATGCGGTCGATGCCGCGATCGCCGCTGCCGCCGCGCTGACCATCGTCGAACCGGTATCGTGCGGACTAGGCAGCGATGCGTTCGCCATCGTGTGGGACGGCGCCCGGATGCATGGATTGAAT
>JACMQD010000043.1 GCA_014377155.1 Herminiimonas sp. | reverse complement strand
CGACCGCCGGCCATTCCCGGATATTCTGAAAGCGGAAAAACAGTGCCAGCTGCAGACCCGCACCAACCCGTGGATCGCCGATTATCCCGACGGTGACAACTTCATGATGCTGTTCTACGGCCCCAACATCAACCAGAACAACAATGGCTGCTTTCAGGATGCCGAGTACGACAAGCTCTACGCGCAAAGCCAGGTCATGCAAGCCGGCCCCGAACGCGATGTGCTGTACCACAAGATGGCGCGCATCCTCGATGTTACTGCCGGTGCGCGCATCGGTTATGCACGCTATCGCACCATGCTGGCGCAACCGCGCGTACTCGGTTTCAAGAAGCATCCGATCCTGAACCAGGAATGGCTGTTCATCGATATCGAGAAAGGTAAATAAGCCATGCCCGATGCAATCGTCGACGCCACATTCTTCAGTCTTTTACCAAGGAAACGGATGAAACCTTCCTCATTGCTGCGTCCGTTCGCGATGACGCTCGTCCCGCTCGCCCTATTGGCGGCGAGCGCCACTGCCGCACCGGCGCCGGACCGCGCGCTGATCCCCCTCATCAAGGTCGAGCAGGTCGATCCGCTGTGCAAGAGCGGCCTGGCAGACCTGCGCCGGCGCGTGGCGGCCCTCGAAGCGTTGCCAAAAGCGCGCGCGGGCGATGCGGCGCGCGTCTTCAACGAGTGGAACCGGCTGCAGATCGCGTTGCAGGATCTGGAAGGGCCGATGGATATTCTCAGCAACGTCTCGCCCGACAAGGCGCTGCGCACCGCGATGGAAGCGTGTCTGGTCGAGATCAGCCAGTTCGAAACCACGCTAAACCAGAACCCGGTGCTGTATGCGCGTTTCAAGGCGGTGACGCCACGCGACGCGGTGGAAAAGAAGCTGCGCAAGGACATGCTGGAGCGCTTCGAGGACACCGGCGTGGCGCTGGCGCCGGCACAGCAGGCGCGCATGAAAGAAATCCTCAAGCGCCTGGAAGAAATGAGCCAGGCGTTTGCCCGCAATGTGCGCGACAACACGACCAGGCTGGTGTTCTCGCCGGACGAAGTCAACGGCTTGCCGGAAACCTATCTGGCGCGCGCCAAACGCGACGACAAGGGTAATTATTTACTCGGTTTCGAGTCACCCGACTATGTGCCGTTCATGGAATATGCCGACGACGCCGATGCCCGTAAGCGTTACCAGATCGCTTACGCCAACCGCGGCACCGACAAGAACCCGCTGTTGCTCAAGGAAGCCATGGCGCTGCGGCTGGAATTGGCGAAGCTATTCGGCTTGCCGAGCTTCGCCGATTACGTGATCCGGCGTCGCATGGCGATGACACCGACAGCGGTGTTGACCTTTCTCGATGAAGTAAAGGTCGCCGTCGCTGAACTGGAAAAGAAAGAGTTGGAAGAGCTGCGCCAGTTCAAGTCCCAGACGCTGGCTACCAACTTGGCAGACTTGCGGATCGAACGCTGGGATGCCGGCTACTGGCAGCAAAAGCTGAAGAAGGCGCGCTACAGCGTCGACCAGAATGCGATGCGCAAATACTTCCCCAGCGAAGCCGCGCTGCAATGGTCGATGCATATCTCCAGCACGCTATACGGCGTCAATTTCAAGAAAGTCAACGTGCCGGTGTGGCATGAGGACGTGCAGTACTACGACGTCTTCGATACCGCCTCGGCCAAACGCATCGGCGGCATCTATCTGGACCCGTATCCGCGCGAAGGCAAATACGGCCATGCCGCCGCGTTCGGCGTGCGCGGCGTTAGCACGCTGGCCAAACGCACCCCGATCTCGATCCTGGTGACCAACTTCGACCGCACTGGCCTCAGCAGCGACGAACTCGAAACCATGGTCCATGAATTCGGCCACGTACTGCACGGCGTGCTGTCGAACACCCGTTACGTGTCGCAGGCCGGCACCCGCGTGGAGCGTGATTTTGTCGAAGCGCCGTCGCAGATGTACGAAGAATGGGCGCGTCGCAAGGAGTCGCTGGCACAGCTCGCCAACTTCTGCGCCACGCCCTGTCCGACCGTCGACGACGAGCTGCTGTCGCGGCTGACGGCGGCGCATAACTTCGGGCGCGGCATACGCTACGGACGACAGCTGCTATACGCCAGCTTCGACATGAACCTGCATACCGACAAGGGCGGCGATCCATTGGAAATCTGGAACCGCATGGAAGCAGCAACGCCGCTCGGGCATGTCGACGGGACCGAATTTCCGGGCCAGTTCGGTCATCTGATGGGCGGCTATGCGGCGGGTTATTACGGCTACATGTGGTCCGAGGTGCTGGCGCTTGACATGCTGTCGCGCTATGACGGCAAACTGATGAATCCACAAACCGGCATGCTGTACCGGCGCACGATCCTGGCGCGCGGCGGCGAAGTGGCCGGTGCCGACATGGTGCGCGAATTCCTCGGCCGCGAGCCCGACAGCAAGGCCTTCTTCGACGAAATCTCTGGCAAACGCCTGCACTAAGGACCACCATGACTTCCTATATATTGCGCCGCTTGTGGCAGATGGCGCCGACCATGCTCGGCGTCATCCTGCTGGTATTCGTGCTGTTCAACTGGGTCGGCGGCGACCCCGCCTACATCCTGGCCGGCAAGATGTCGAACCCGGAACAGATTGAAAACATCCGCAAGCAGCTCGGCATCGACCAGCCGTTCTATGTGCAGCTGTGGATCTTCATCAAGCAGATCGTCACCTTCGACTTCGGCACCAGCTGGAGCACCGGTGAATCGGTCGCCAATGTGATCCTGACGCGTCTCGGACCGTCGCTGACGGTGCTGATTCCGCTGACGATCCTGGAAACATTTTTCGCAGTCGCGCTGGCGCTGGCAATCGCCTTCGTGCGCGGCTCGCTGACCGACCGCGCAGTGATGATCGCCTGCACCATCGGCATGTCGATCAGCATCCTGGTCTACATCATCGTGTTCCAGTACTGGTTCGCCTACAAGCTCGGCCTGTTTCCGGTGCAGGGCTGGGGTAACAACTTCCTTGAAAACCTGTTCGTCTATTCGGCTTTACCGATTCTGATCGCACTGGCGGTCGGCATCGCGCCGAATTTGCGGCTGTTTCGCACGTTCGTGCTCGATGAAGTCAACCAGGACTATGTCCGTACCGCGCGCGCCAAAGGCGTCAGCGAGCGCCGCATCCTGTGGGTCCATGTGCTGCGCAATGCCGCGATTCCGATCATCACGCATGTGATGTCGAACCTGCCGGCGCTGCTGATCGGCGCCTTCCTGATCGAGCGTTTCTTTTCGATTCCCGGCATCGGCCGCGAAGTGATCCTGGCGGTCGAACGCAGCGACTTCCCGGTGATCAAGGCGATTACCGTCTATGTCGCCGCCGCGACGATGATATTCAACCTGTTGACCGACCTGATTTACCAGGCCGTCGACCCGCGCGTTCAATTGAAGTAGAAAGCACACATGTCCACACTCCAGACACACCTATCACCGGGACTATGGGCGCTTGCATGGCGCCGCCTGCGCGCCGACCGCGTCGCCATGATTGGCATGGGCATCGTCGCGCTGTACCTGATCACCTTGCTGCTGTCGGTCAGCGGCCTGATTGCCGGCGATTGGGATGATGAAGTTGCCGTCAACTATGCGCCGCCGAGCTTCGTCGGCGCGCAGTCGGCAGCTGAACGTGCCTCCGAAAGCCCGGAAGCGGTAGCCGAATTGCCGCCCCCTGAAAATCCGCTCGATCCGCTCAAGGACATCATCCGCGAATTGCGCGGCGCGGCCGGGTCGGCGGCGCCGGTGGTGATTGACTATTACGGCGTGACCGATCCGCTGCAAAAGGAAATGGCCGAAATTCGTGCCAGGACCAGTACGGCCGATGGCAAGCCGGCGGCGGCGAAGCGGACCACATTGCCGTTCGGCGCCGACAAGTGGGGCCATGACATCATCAAGAAAACCATCAAGGGCGCCGAAACCTCGATCGTGGTCGGGCTGGTGGCCGCCGTGCTGGCGACCGCATTGGGCACGATCTTCGGCGCTTTCTCCGGGTATTTCGGCGGCAAGGTGGATGATTTTTTCAACTGGTTCTACAGTATCTTTACCTCGGTGCCTTACCTGCTGCTGATCCTGGCCGTGGCCGCCGTGCTGAACCAGAAAGGTGTCGTCACCATCGTGCTGATCCTGGGCCTGACCGGCTGGACCGGTACCTTCCGCCTGATCCGTGCGGAATACCTGAAGCACAAGTCGCGCGAATACGTGATGGCGGCCGATGCCATCGGCGCGTCGCACTGGCGCAAGATGTTCTCGCACATCTTCCCCAACGTCAGCCATGTGGCGCTGGTGCAGGTATCGATTCTGGTGGTCGGTTTCATCAAGTCCGAAGTCATCCTGAGTTTCCTCGGTTTCGGCGTGCCGGTCGGCGTGGTGTCGTGGGGCAGCATGCTCAACGAAGCGCAAAATGAACTGATCCTGGGTAAGTGGTGGCAGTTGACCGCAGCGAGCATTGCGATGGCGGTACTGGTGACGGCGTTCTCGCTGTTTACCGATGCGTTGCGCGATGCACTCGATCCGAAGCTGAAATAGGAAACCGCCATGACTGAACAAACATTATTGCAAGTACGCGACCTGCGCGTGAGTTTTCGCACCGACAAGACCCACATGGTCGAGGCGGTCAAGGGCATTTCGTTCGACGTACCGCGCAATTCGACGGTGGCGCTGGTGGGCGAATCCGGCAGCGGCAAGTCGGTCAGTTCGCTGGCCGTGATGGGCCTGCTGTCGGCTGATAGCGCAGTCATCGATCCGACGAGCCGCATCGAATTCGAAGGCCGCAATTTGCTGGAACTGTCGCTTGTCGAGCGCCGCAAGCTCTGCGGCAAAGAAATTTCGATGATCTTTCAGGAACCGATGACGTCCTTGAATCCGGTCTTTACGGTCGGTTTCCAGATCGCCGAAGTGCTGCAGCTGCATATGGGCATGAACGCCAAGCAGGCGCGGGCGCGGGCCATCGCGTTGCTGGAAGAAGTCGGCATTCCTGATCCCGAGGTACGGATCGACGCT
>JACMQD010000293.1 GCA_014377155.1 Herminiimonas sp. | reverse complement strand
GCACGCGCGTTCGTGAGCCAGCCGCCACTGCTGTTTGCCGATGAGCCCACCGGCAGCCTCGATGCAGCAACCGGTGAATCGGTTATCCGCCTGATGTTCGAACTGAATCAGGAACGCGGCTCGACGCTGGTGCTGGTCACGCATGACCCAACGATTGCGTCGCTGTGCAAGCGCACCATCACGATTGCGGCCGGCAGACTGGTCTGAACCGGTTCAGCCAGCTTGTCGACCACCATGTGCGACAACCATTGAATTAAAAATAGTGCGTACCACCGGTACCAGCTCGCTGGCGGTTAATCCGATCGGTCCGATCCCTGCTGAGACGAGGTCGTCCGCCGCCTTCCCATGCATCCAGACTGCGCCCAAGGCTGCGCGCCATTGCGGCCAACCCTGCGCCAGCAGAGCGCCGCAAATCCCGGCCAGCACGTCACCGGTGCCGGCAGTGGCCAGCGCCGGATTGCCAGTCGGGTTAATGACGATTCGACCTGCGGGATCGGCGATCACCGTTCCCGAACCTTTCAAAATCGCGATCGCATTGAAGCGCCGCGCCAGTTCACGCGCCGCCGCCGGACGGTCTGCCTGCACCTGTGCCACGGAGCACGACAGCAAGCGCGCGGCCTCCAGCGGATGCGGTGTGATGATAGTGCCGTCGGTGCGCGTTGTCACTGCATCCTGAAGCTTTCTATCTTCTGCGAGCAAATTCAACGCGTCGGCGTCGATGATCATCGATGTCGCGGCGGCGATCGCGCGTGTCAGGACTTCGTGGGCTTTTTTACTTTGGCCGAGTCCGGGTCCGATTACCAGCGTGTAGTCTTGCAATTGCAGGTCTTGCGTCAGGCGCATCATCAGTTCCGGATGCGTGCTGTCGTATTCCGGCGCCTTCTCCAGAAAACCGACGAATACCCGTCCTGCACCGGATTTTGCTGCTGCGCTCGCTGCCAGCACCGGCGCGCCAGCCATCCCGTGCGCGCCACCGATCACGGCGACATCGCCGTAGCTGCCCTTGTGCGAACTATGTGGGCGTCGCCGTAACGATCCCGCAAATAAGCCGATATGGTTTCTGAACGACACGGGCTCGTTGAAATAGGTCGGCGCCAAATCCAGATCGCACACGATTACGATGCCAGCAAAATCCCGCCCGACACCGGTATGCAACCCCGGCTTGTCGCCGATGAAGGTGGCGGTGTGGGTGGCTCGTATAGCAACGCCATGTTCGCCAACAATGTTGCCGGTATCGGCATCGAGCCCGCTGGGCACGTCGAGCGCCAGCACCGGGCAATCGGTCTGATTGACGGCATCGATCAGGTGCTGCAAATGACCTTCTGCCGCCCGAGCAAGGCCGATCCCGAACAGACCGTCGACGACCAGCGCCCACGAACCCGCCACGAGTGCGTCGGCGGGCGCAAAAGTATCGTCGAATCGCAGCCTGGACGCGCGCGCGCGCGCCAGCGCTCGTTGCGCATCTGGAGGTTGTCTGGCTTCGTCGGCATACAGCAGAACCGTCACATCGCGCCCGGCTTCGGCTAAGTTGGCGGCAACCTCGAGGGCGTCGCCGCCGTTGTTGCCCGGCCCGGCAATGACCAGAACGCGTTGAATATCGTCGGAAAAAATATTATCCGGGATTAAATCCTGCGCGATCGCTGTCGCCGCGATTCCCGCGCGCTGCATCAATGTGCCCGGCGCGAGTGAGGCGGTCGCCGCCCGTTCGATTTCACGGATTTCGGCAATCGGATAGAGAGCGTAAAGTAACGTCATGCAAGATCCATTCGCAAAGTCAGTGCGTCAACTGCGGAAAGCCGCCGGGGGTGCGGTCGGTCATTGAAAAAGTGGACAACGCCATCAGCCTCGATAACGCGATAGGGTAAGTCCATCCATGTCGATATCGGGCTTGCGGCCTGATACCAGGTCGGCCACGGCCTTGCCGGCCCCCGCCGCCATGGCCCATCCGGTCGAGCCATGGCCGACATTGAGATATACGCCCTTCATCGGGGACTGTCCGAGCAGGGGCGCGCCGTCTGGCAACACGGCGCGCGCACCGCACCAGAAGTTCGCGGTATTAAAATTGGCGGCATCCGGAAACCAGTCTTCGCCGACCTTGACCAACGTGCGGATCGCAGCGTCGTGCAGGTCCATGCCCCGTGCGCCGATCTCGGTAATACCGGATACCCGGATGCGGCTTCCCATCCGCGCAATCGATACCTGGAACGATTCGTCCATTACTGCCGCCCGTGGCGCGGCATCGAAATGTTTGATGGTCGCGGTCGCCGAATAGCCTTTTACAGGAAAAAGTGGAATGTCGATACCGAGTTGCGCCATCAGGGGCAGGCTTTCGGCACCGGCGGCAATGACTGCGGCGTCGACGCTGAAGAGCAGGTCATCGACTTGCAAAGACACCTGAGACCCATTGCGGCCAATCGATTTTACCGTGCTGCCGAAGCGAAATTCGACGCCGTTGGCTTGCGCGACAGTGCGTAGCTGCTTGGTAAATAACGGGCAGTTCCCAGCCTCGTCTTCTGGCAAATAAATGCCGCCGACCAGTGGCGTAGCCGACGCCAGTCCCGGTTCAATGGCGCGTACGGCATCAGGGTCCAGTAGGCTGTGCGGCACGTCGTGTTCGGCCAGGAGCGCAATCCCCGGTTCGGCAAGCAACACATCGCGCTCAGCCCGAAACAACTGCAGGTAGCCTTGGGTCTGTTCGTAGTCGATATGGTGTAAATCACGGATCTGGTGCAACAGCTCACGACTGTAGCCAGTCACGCGGCGCATGCGGTCACGGTTGATGCGGTAGCGTTCGAGCTCGCATTCGGACTTCCACAGGCGCAGCCAGCGCCATAAGGCGGCGTCAGCGCTTGGCCGAAGCAGCAGCGGCGAATCCGGCCTAAATAATGACTGGAGCAACTTGCGTGGCATGCCCGGCGCGGCCCAAGGCGTGACATACCCCGGTGCGATGATCCCGGCGCTGCCGAAACTGGCACCGTCGCCGACATTGCTCAGACGCTCGATGACCACAACTTGATGACCGGCCTCTGCCAGGAAATACGCGGTGCATACGCCGATTACGCCACCTCCGATTACCGCTACTTGCATTGATTCTTTTCTTTCATGGATGGCCAGCGCAGAGTGGGATGATAGGCGGTATTTTACTGGGATAGCGAAAGATTTTGGCCCGCGTGATGCATCTTGCAGCCTCCGGGCGCATCGGCATCCCAATCGTGCTCGGCAACAGGCCTAATAATTATCTGCGCAACAATAGCGCCATCTGCAATCGACCTTTAATGCCCGTCTGAACACGTTATGTACGTTACCGCACTGAAATTTAAAAGTCATCAAGCTACAACAGGAGTGTTACGCCAAAGCGCATTCCTGGCTCGGTTCTTCGTTGTATAGTGAAGTACTACGGTAAACATTACGCGCAACATCTTGCGCCGATTTTCGGCGCCAAGTTACCTCATCAGATTGATTTATGGACAAGCCGAACATCGAAGTAACCCGAACTCCGGCAGCCGTGCCGGCCGACTCCATAATTACCGTCGAGGAGACCGCGCGAAACACCGCTGATGGTGTCACCCACAGCCCGCGTATCCATGTCGATGCGCGTGGACTGGCACTGTCGACGCTGGCAACTCTGGCATTCGTTTTCGCTTTGCAATGGGCTCACAAGTTTTTTATTCCGCTGGTGTTCGGCATATTCATCGCTTACACGCTCAGTCCGGTCGTAGCATGGTTCGAACGCTTGAAAATTCCGAGGGTCATCGGTGCCAGCATCGTCATGCTGATTATTATGTTCGGGGCGGTCGGCCTGGGTTCGCGGTTGCATGGTCAGTTTCAGTCGATTGTCGATCAATTGCCCGAATCGACCGAGAAACTGTCGCGTGCGCTGTCCCAGGTGAAGAATACCGGGCCAAGCACCATTGAGCAGATGCAGGCGGCCGCATCGGCGTTGGAGCGCGCCACCAGTCAAGCGGCGGGCATCACGCCGCCGCAGGCGAAACGCCAGACCGCCGAAACGCCGGCATTCCAGATCAAGCAGTGGATCTGGGCCAGTTCGATCGGCGCCGTTGGGGTCATCGGCCAGGCCACCATGGTACTGTTCCTGGTATTTTTCCTGCTGCTGTCGGGTGACACATTCAAACGCAAGCTGGTCAAGCTCACCGGACCGTCGCTGAGCAAGAAAAAGATCACCGTTAACATCCTCACGGATATTAATACGTCCATTCAAAACTACATGTTCATGCTGCTTGTAACGAACCTCATGCTCGGCGCCATGATGTACGTGGCATTTCGCCTGATCGGGCTGGAAAACGCCGGCGCCTGGGCGGTAGCGGCGGCGCTGCTGCACGTCATTCCCTACTTCGGGCCGTTGTTGATCTCGATTGCGACAGGCCTGGCGGCGTTCATGCAGTTCGGCACGTTTTCGATGATGGCGGCGGCTGCCGGGATTTCCTTAGGCGTGGCCACTATCGTCGGCACCTTCGTGACAACGTGGATGACAGGCCGGATTGCCAAGATGAACGCAGCGGCGGTGTTCATCGGCCTGTTGTTCTGGGGTTGGATATGGGGCGTATGGGGTTTGTTGCTCGGCATACCGATCATCGTTATCGTCAAGGTAATTTCGGAGCACGTCGAAGGATTACAATCTGTAGCGGAATTACTCGGGGAATAGAATCATTGCTGTTTCAAAGCGAGTTCGATCGCACGCGCAACGGCGAGTACTTCGCCGTCGTGCAGCGCCGGACCCGCAACCATGAGTCCGACCGGCAAGCTGCCTGTTGCGTGACACGGTAACGAAATTGCGCAGCCGTCAAGCAAGTTGATTGCTGAGCAATTTCTCAGCATCCTGCTGTTTGCCGCAAAAAACATGTCGTCGGATGCTTCCAGTTCAGCGATTGGTGGCGCGACCGTCGGTACGGTGGGCATGATCATGGCGTCGTAAGGCATCAGTTCTGCTTCCACGCCGTTAATCCACGCGCGACGCGCCGCGTGCATATCGATGTAGTCGACCGCTAGCATCTGCGCGCCAAGCTTTATGCGTTTGGCTACGCGCCGGTCGTACAATTCTTCATGCGCTTCCAGCAAACGGCGATGCCAGGCAAATGCTTCTATCGCGGAGAATTTATTCAACGCCGTGGAATCGGCCAGGAGCGCCAGCGGCGCCTCGGTGATTCGCGCGCCGGCTGCCGACAGGATCGACAGCGCGTGAGCGAACGATGTTGCGACGTGCGGTTCAAGATCATCCATCATCAAGGTCGACGGAATCAACAGGTGAAACGCCGCAAGTGGCAGGTCGCGGATATTGAGCGCCGCGCTTGCCAGTATCCCGTCCAGAAGAATGCAATCGGCAACCGAGCGCGTGATAGCGCCGATCGAGTCGAGCGTCGTCGACAATGGCAGCGCGCCGAGCGTCGGTACCCGGCGTGCAGTCGGTTTGAAACCGACCACGCCGCACAACGCCGCCGGTATTCTGACCGATCCACCCGTATCGGACCCCAGGCTCGCCACGCAGATGCCGGCGGCAACCGACACTGCGGCACCTGACGAAGATCCGCCGGGAATACGCGCCACATGGTCATCGGCAGGATTAACGGGCGTGCCGTAATGGGGATTGAGGCCGATGCCTGAAAAAGCGAATTCGGTCATGTTGGTTTTGCCGATGATGGCGGCGCCTGCCGCACGCAGGCGCTGTACCGCCGGTGCATCGCTCGAGGCGGGCGGGGCATCTTTGAGCACCAGCGAACCGGCCTGCGTCGCTTCTCCCGCCACATCGAAAAGATCTTTTATCGACACCGGCAAGCCGGCCAGCGGCGATGGTGCCGGTACGCCCGCTGCATGCATCGCATCAGCATGGCTCGCCACAGCGATCGCGGCATCAGGATAGAGCTTTGTGAAAAGTGACACTGAACTGGCCGCTGCATCGAGGGACTTAATGACGAGCGCACGGCGCGAGGTAGCGGCCAGCGTGGCAATCGGCCCGGAGATGGGAATAGTCATGGAATAAATCCTGTTTAAAAGTAGACTGTAATCTTTGCCAAGAATACAATGATTTTACGATGCCGACGACTCCGAACTCGGTGGCAAGGGGGCGTTGATCCCGCGAAACCGGCATCATTTGTTCCTTGTTATTCGGTACTGCAAGAATTTACAACGTATCAGAGAATTATAGGTACTCTAAAACCTATTAGCGCAGACGGTTATGGTTGACTGATTTGTCGGGCTGAGCGTTTTTGTAGGATGTTACTTGCTTGAATGGGTTGGGTATGGGAGCACCACTATGTCTGTAATTTCAGTCGTGCTTCGAATCGTTCATGCGGTAATGGCCGCATTATTTGCGCTCAGTGCATTAATGCTTATTTTTATCGCTGCCAGGATGGGTTGGCTGGCAATGAGCGGAACATGGGACGGCTCGGCGGCGCAGGGGATGATCGAGGCAGTCGGATTATTGGCAGCGGCGGGCGTCGCATTGCAAATCGCTGAAACGATCATCGAGGAAGAGATCATCCGCGATGCAGACATCAGTGCGCCGACACGGGTGCGACGGTTTTTATCACGTTTTTTCGTCGTCATCATCGTTGCGCTAGCGGTTGAAGGACTGGTCGCAACTTTCAAGGGAATTCACGAAGATCTTGCGAACCTTGCGTATGCTGCGATGCTTCTTGCCGCCATCGGTGTACTACTTGCAGCGTGGGGAATTTTCATTTATTTAAACCGCACCGCCGAAAAACTCGAACCAGAGGCCATGGCGGATGCAAAGCGGGAGGACAAGAAACTGCAAGAATGAGAACGGTGCGGTCTAGCCCAATGCTGTGGCAGGGCTGGGCCTTTCCGAGAATCCCGCCCCACCGGCTTGGGCGCTGCCGTTCGCCGGCGACGCCGCACACGGCGGCAAGCAAGGCTCGCGGTATAATCACGCTTTCCCGATCCAACCGCAGTTGCGCCGTCTTTTGCGCGTGCCGCTGCCTCAACTTCCATTCTCGCCATGCTGATTTTGCCGGGCTCCAATGCCCTGTCTGCTTTCCGTACCCGACGTCTCCTGTCCCAGTTGCAAAAAGTCGATTCGCACATCGCCGGGGTCACCGGCCGCTTCCTGCATTTTGTCGATGTCGCTGCACCGTTGAATCAGGATGACCGCAATCGACTGGATGGTTTGCTGCTGTATGGCGAGCCATTCGCAGACAACGCAGACGGCGATGAATTCGTCATCATCCCGCGTTTCGGCACCATTTCGCCGTGGGCCAGCAAGGCTACGGACATCCTGCACAATTGTGGCATGACGCATGTCCGGCGCGTCGAGCGCGGCATCGCCTACCATGTGCGGATGAAGCCGGGCCTGCTCGGTGGTGCCAAGGCATTGCCGCAAGCCAGTATGGCTAGCGTTGCAGCCTTGCTGCACGACCGCATGACCGACACGGTGCTGCGTGACGCTCAAGATGCGGCCGGCCTGTTTCGGGAACTGCAGGCCAGGTCGATGGAATCGGTGGATGTCATCGCTGGTGGCAAGGCTGCGCTGCTGGCCGCCAATGCCGAACTCGGGCTGGCGTTATCGGATGACGAAATCGACTATTTGGTTGATGCCTTCACCCAGGCCGGACGCAACCCGACCGACGTCGAGCTGATGATGTTCGCGCAGGCCAACAGTGAACACTGCCGGCACAAGATTTTCAATGCCGACTGGACCATCGACGGCCAGCCGCAGGACATATCGCTGTTCGGCATGATCCGCAATACCCATGAACTGGCGCCGGCCGGCACAGTGGTTGCTTATAGCGATAATTCGTCCGTAATCGAGGGCGCGACCGTGTCACGCTTCTATCCGCGCGGCGCGGCGCAAGGTAACGTCTACGCGGCGTCGGCTGAGTTGACGCATATTCTGATGAAGGTCGAGACGCACAATCATCCGACGGCGATATCGCCTTTTCCGGGCGCGTCCACGGGCGCCGGGGGCGAGATCCGCGACGAAGGCGCGACTGGCCGCGGTGCCCGCCCGAAAGCCGGTCTGACCGGTTTTACCGTATCGAACCTGCGGCTGCCGGATGCATTGCAGCCGTGGGAAAACACCGCCGATGTGTGCCAGCCGGCGTCTGGCGATATTCAGTCCTATGGCAAGCCGGATCGGATCGCCTCGGCCCTGCAGATCATGATCGAAGGGCCGATCGGTGGTGCCGCCTTCAACAACGAATTTGGCCGACCGAATCTGACCGGTTATTTCCGCACCTACGAACAGAACGTCGGCGGTGTCGTGCACGGCTATCACAAGCCGATCATGATTGCCGGTGGACTTGGCAGCATCGCTGCCATCCATACCAAGAAGAACGATCTGCCCGTCGGCAGCCTGCTGATTCAGCTGGGCGGACCCGGCATGCGCATCGGCATGGGCGGCAGCGCGGCGTCGTCGATGGCCACTGGAACCAATACCGCCGACCTCGATTTCGATTCGGTACAGCGCGGCAATCCTGAAATGGAGCGACGCGCGCAGGAAGTCATCAACGCCTGCTGGCAAATGCAGGAACAGAATCCGATTCTGTCGATCCACGATGTCGGCGCCGGCGGCCTGTCGAACGCATTTCCAGAAATTACCAACGATGCCCGCCGCGGTGCGATCTTCGATTTGCGCAAGGTGCCGCTGGAAGAAAGTGGCATGGCACCAAAGGAAATCTGGAGTAACGAGTCGCAAGAGCGCTATGTGCTCGCAATTGCACCGAATAGCTTGCCACTATTTCAGTATTTATGCGAACGCGAACGCTGTCTGTTTGCCGTCGTCGGCAGCGCCACCGAAGAACGCCAGCTGAAAGTGATCGATCCCCAACTCGGCAACGATCCGGTCGACATGCCGATGGATGTCTTGCTGGGCAAGCCGCCAAAAATGCACCGCGACGTCAAGCATGCGGCGCGCGAGCTGCCGCCGATCGATCTGACCGGCATCGATTTGCTCGACGTCTCGCAGCGGGTATTGCGCTTGCCGACAGTAGCCGACAAGTCGTTCCTGATTACAATCGGTGACCGTACTGTCGGCGCCACGTCGGTGCGTGACCAGATGGTCGGACCATGGCAGGTGCCGGTGGCCGACTGCGCGGTTACCGCGATGAGTTTCGAAGGTTATCTCGGCGAAGCGATGGCGATGGGCGAGCGCACACCGCTGGCCGTCATCAATCCAGCAGCATCAGGCCGCATGGCGGTGGGCGAAGCACTGACCAATATGGCCGCTGCGCCGATTCGCGCGCTGTCCGACATCAAGCTGTCGGCGAACTGGATGGCCGCCTGCGGCCAGCCCGGCCAGGATGCGGCCCTGTTCGACACCGTCAAGGCAGTCGGCATGGAGTTGTGCCCGGCGCTGGGCATCAGTATCCCGGTCGGCAAGGATTCGCTGTCGATGCGCACCACCTGGAACGATGAGGGACAGGATAAATCGGTGACATCGCCGGTGTCGCTCATCATTTCCGCTTTCGCGCCGGTACATGATGTGCGGCGGTCACTGACACCGCAATTGCGCACCGATGCCGGAGACACTGTCCTGATCGTGATCGATCTGGGGCGTGGCCGCAACCGCATGGGTGCATCCGCATTTGCACAGGTCATGCAGCAGGTCGGCAACGAAACGCCCGATGTCGACAGTGCCAACGACCTCAAGGGATTTTTCGCTGCGATCCAGCAGTTGAACAACGAAGGCAAACTGCTGGCCTATCATGACCGCTCCGATGGCGGACTGTTCGTGACCTTATGCGAAATGGCCTTCGCCGGCCACTGCGGCATGTCGGTCAATCTCGACATGCTGACCATGGAAAGCGAGCATGCGGCCGACTGGGGCGATGCGAAGAACTGGACGACGCAAGTTGCCGAACGGCGTAACGAGCTGACTCTGCGCGCGCTGTTTTCCGAAGAACTCGGCGCTGTTGTGCAGGTACGTGCCGAACAAAAATCGGACGTCATGACAGTATTGCGTGCTTATAATCTGGGTGCGGCCAGTCACATTATCGGCAAGCTCAACGGCCGCGACGTGATCGAATTTACCCGCGACGCAAAAATAATCTATGGGCAGCCGCGCATCGACTTGCAACGCATCTGGAGCGAAACCAGCTGGCGTATTGCCCGCCTGCGCGACAATCCTGACTGCGCCGATGCCGAATACGCGCGCATCCTCGACGCTGCTGATCCTGGAATTTCACCGGTCGTCGGCTTCGATCCCCAGATCGATATCGCTGCACCCTATGTGCTGACCGGCGCACGGCCGAAAGTGGCGATCCTGCGCGAGCAGGGCGTCAATTCCCATATCGAGACCGCCTATGTCATGCACCAGTCCGGTTTTACTGCGGTCGACGTGCACATGAGCGACCTGATTGCCGGACGCGCGCGGCTGTCGGATTTTTCGGGGCTCATGGCGGTCGGCGGTTTTTCGTATGGCGACGTACTGGGCGCTGGCGAGGGCTGGGCCAAGACCATCCTTTTTAATCCACAGCTGGCGGAGCAGTTCGCAGGGTTTTTCGGACGAGGCGACACCTTCGCGCTGGGCATTTGCAACGGCTGCCAGATGATGAGCAATCTGAAATCGATTATCCCCGGCGCACAGGCCTGGCCAAAATTCACTCGTAACAAGTCAGAGCAGTTCGAGGCGCGTTTTGCGATGGTCGAAGTCGCGGCTTCGCCGTCGATGTTCTTCAGTGACATGGCAGGCACCCGGGCGCCGATCGCCATAGCGCACGGCGAAGGCTTCGCCGATTTTTCGCAGACCGGCGATCTCGCCAGCGCCAGGGTAGCGATGCGCTTTGTCGACAATGCCGGTGCAGTGACCGAAGCTTATCCGTACAATCCGAACGGATCGCCGCAAGGTGTCACCTCGGTGACTACCGATGACGGACGCTTTACGGTGCTGATGCCCCATGCTGAACGGGTGTTCCGGTCGGTACAGCAGTCCTGGCATCCCGACGGTTGGGGCGAGTATTCCCCCTGGATGCGCATGTTCAGGAGTGCGCGAAAGTGGGTCGGATAACGCGTTGAATTCTTGACGCCGTGGACGGTGGACATTGCCTTGTCGCGATGTCCGCCAGTTCGTTAAGCCTGAACAAAAAAAGCGCTCCATGGAGCGCTTTTTCGATACATCCCTAACCAACGCAATTACTGAACCTTGGCTTTGGCGCGCAGTTGCGCTTGGTACGCTTGCAATTTCTTTTGCTGCAGTGATTCACCAATCTGCGGTTTGACTTCTTCCAAAGTCGGTACTTTCGCAGGGCGGGAATCTTCAAGACGGATCACGTGATAGCCGAACTGCGTCTTGACCGGCGTATCCGTCATTTGGCCTTTTTGCAGTGCCACCATGGCATCCGAAAATGGCTTGACGAAAGAGGCCGGCGAGGCCCAGTCGAGGTCGCCGCCATTGGCTGCCGAACCGGTGTCCTTGGACTGCTTGGCCAGGTCTTCAAACTTCGCGCCACCCTTGAGCTTGGTGATGATCGCTTTGGCGTCGTCTTCTTTCTCGACCAGAATATGGCGGGCGCGGTATTCCTTATCGCCAGCGGAGGCCTTGAACTTATCGTATTCCGCCTTGATCTCCGCGTCACTGACCGGGTTCTTCTTCAGATAATCGGTAACGAGCGCACGAATCACGATCGACTGGCGAGCAATTTCAATCTGGCTCTTGACGTCGGCGTTCGAGGCCAGACCTTGCTTGTCGGCTTCCTGGATCAGGATTTCACGGTTGACGAGTTCTTCCTTGATCATTGCGCGCAGTTGCGGCGTGTCCTGCTGGCCTTGCGAAGCCATTTGCTTGGCCATGGCATCGGCACGGGAGGATGGCACTGGCTTGCCGTTGACGACAGCCAAGTTTTGCGCCAGGACGGGTAAAGCAACGGCTGCAAGAAGTACAACCAGCAAACGAGCAGGTTTTAAGGTCATAGTCTGTTCCTAAATACGAGTGAATGAAAAATTGAATAAGTCTCTTGACGTCAGGTGGCTACCTCGGAAGGTGCCACGGCGGTAATCGCCATTGCATGTATTTCGGTGTGCATCATGTCGCGAAGGCAATCATACACCAGCCGATGCCGATTGACGCGGTTCTG
>JACMQD010000042.1 GCA_014377155.1 Herminiimonas sp. | reverse complement strand
GTAATGTATTCATCGAAGTACCTCGCTCTAGTTGCATACTCTTTTGCAGCGCCAGTTTAATTTCTGAAATGGAAAAGTTCTTTTTGAGCCCTTGCACTTTCCGATTTTATTCGTAAGGGATTAAGCGCTACGCTGAGAAAACATTCAACTCGGCGCATCCTTTAGTTCCGAACTTGCTGAAACGTTTTGCAAGTTCGGATAGGTAGCGATAATGCCGTGGCTTAGGCCGGAACTGCGGCAGCCCTCAATGCATTGAGCACGGCTGTGAATTTGTTATTCAGTTCCGTACCCAGGCTTGTCACCGTGGCGATAATCACCACCGCGATCAATCCAACCATCAGGCCGTACTCAACGGCAGCAGCGCCCTCTTCATCTGCAACGAAACGTTTTACCTGAGAAATAAATGTGTTCATGCTGTACTCCCTTAAAAAGTGATATCGGAAACCCGATGGATGATTGCGACTATAGAAACCCTCTGCAATTTACTGCGCGGCGGAGCGCGATTGCCTTGCCTCCTTTGTTTTCTTTAGTTCTTTGCCGCATCAGTGAAATGAAGTTTATGTCAAAGTCCGTTGAAAGAAAGTGCTCAATTTCTCAACAATAATTTTCAAATCGCAATCTTATTTGAGAGATTTATTTCTATTTATCAATTATGGAATGCGCTCTCGGAGCGGGCAAAGCAGTGGCCAGCTGAACGCAAAAATGCGGAAAAATTCGGTAAAAAGACGAAAAAACCGCAGGACTGAGGCGCAAAGAATCAGGGGGGATGAAGCGACAAAATCAGAATATGCATGAACGCGGTTTAGTTACCGCCCCACTATCAAATTGCGCACCATCGATTGACGCGCAATTTTATTGGCTACAATTACTCACTGTCGAGCGGTCGCGGCAATCCTGCAATATCGCCAAGCCGGTTGGCCAACGTCACGAACTGTTCCATCGGCACCGTTTCAGGTCGTGCCTGCGGATCGACGCCGGCATCGATCAATTCGTTTTCGGAAAACAGCGCCGAGACGCAGTTGCGCAACACCTTGCGGCGCTGGGTGAACGCCGTGGTCACGACCAGTTGCAGTTTGGCTTCGTCGCACACCAACGGACGCGCCAGCGGAATCATGCGTACGATGGCCGACTCGACACGCGGCGGCGGCTCGAATGCGGTCGGCGGCACGATGAACATCAGGTCCATGTCGTAGCGCCATTGCAGCATCACCGACAGGCGTCCGAAGGTCTTGCTTCCCGGCTCGGCGACCATCCGTTGCACGACTTCTTTTTGCAACATGAAATGCTGGTCTTGCACGAGCGGCGCGATCGCGGTCAGGTGAAAAAGCAGCGGACTGGAAATGTTGTAGGGCAGGTTGCCGACCACGCGCAATTTTTGCCCGGCAGGTACCGCAATCGCGGCGAAATCGAATTGCAGCGCGTCGCCGGCATGGATCGTCAGCGTCGCCGGATCGAATGATTTTTGCAGGCGCGCGACCAGGTCGCGATCGAGTTCGACCACATGCAAATGCTTCAGCGACTTCAACAACATGCGCGTCATCGCACCGAGGCCGGGGCCGATTTCCACCATCGTATCGTCGGCCTTGGGGGCGATCGCGCCCATGATGTCCGACAAGACCAAATCGTCGGTCAGAAAATTCTGGCCGAAGCGCTTGCGTGCGATATGTTTCATGAATGCTCAGTCGAATGCGGTCAAAAGAAAGGGGGCGAGACGGCGTCAGATGGCGCGCATAGACGCAGCCGCCATCTGCTGCGCGACCTTGATCGCCTCGATCATGCTGCCATGATCGGCCTGCCCCAGTCCTGCGGCGGCCAGGTCGAGCGCAGTGCCATGATCGACCGAGGTGCGGATGATCGGCAAGCCGAGCGTGATGTTGACGCCGCGCCCGAAACTGGCGAATTTCAGCACCGGCAAACCCTGGTCGTGGTACATCGCCAGTACGCAGTCGGCATGCTCCAGATATCTGGGCTGGAACAGCGTGTCGGCCGGATACGGTCCGCTGACATCGATGCCTTTTGCCTGCGCCGCGTGCAAAACCGGCATGATGATGTCGATTTCTTCACGGCCGAGATAACCACCTTCGCCGGCATGCGGATTGAGGCCGGTGACCAGGATACGCGGCCGCGCCAGCCCGAACTTGGTGCGCAAATCGGCGTTGATAATGTCGATGGTACGCAGCAAGCCGTCGAAGGTAATTGCCGCCGGCACGTCTTTCAATGCAAGATGCGTGGTGGCGAGGGCGACGCGCATCGGTCGCGGTGCGCCGCCGGCCAGCATCATTACGACGTGTGCCGTGCCCGTCTTGTCGGCCAGATATTCGGTATGTCCAGTAAACGGCACGCCGGCGTCGTTGATGGTGCTTTTTTGCAGCGGTGCGGTGACGATCGCAGCGAACCAGCCCTGCAGCGCGCCTTCGATGGCAATGTCGAGCGTTTGCAGCACATGGCGGCCATTGCGGGCATCAAGCGTACCCGGCACCACATGGGCGACGACCGGACAGTCGATGACGGTAATACGCCCCGGCGCGAAATCGGGCAGGCCATTGTTGTGGACCGCCTGCAGCGAGATCGCCACCAGACGGATCGCGGGGTCGATTTCTTGCGCGATCATGGCCAGGAAGGCGGCGTCGCCAATCAGTACACCATTGACCGTGGCGCGCATCTCCCAGGCAGCCCGAATCGAGATTTCCGGGCCGATGCCGGCCGGTTCGCCGCACGTGATGGCGATCAGCGGCCGCGCCGGCGCTGTCATGCAGCGCTCCGGCCGGACATCATGACTTGTCGTCGAGTCGATATTCGACATAGGCGCGATCGCGCACTTGACGGACCCACTCCTGCGTCGCTTCGTCGAGCTTGCGGTCGCGGATGACCTGGCGCGCGATTTGCCGCTTGCGCTCAGCCGATACGTCATCGGCCTTGCGTTCGACCACCTGGATCAGGTGCAGGCCGAACGGGGACTCAACCGGCTCGCTGACCTCGCCCGGCTTCAGCGCATCCATCGCGCGTTCGAATTCGGGTACGGTGTCACCCGGATAGATCCAGCCAAGATCGCCACCCTTGGAGGCCGACAGATCGTTGGAAAACAGCTTGGCCAAGTCTTCGAATGTCGCGGCCTTGTTGTCGAGGCGTTGCTTGAGTTCGACCAGTTTGCGTCGGGCATCGGCCGCCGTAGTGATCTGGTTGACCTTGATCAGGATATGGCGCGCCCGGGTCTGTTGCACCGCCGTGTTGCTGGCCGTGGTGCCGGATTTGAGAACGCTTGCGGTGCGCTTGCCGACCAGCTTGATGATGTGGAAACCGTTGGCACTCTTGACCACGCCAGAGGCCTCACCCTGATTGAGGTTAGCCGTGGCATCGACGAACAGTTGCGGCAAACGGTTCTGGTTGCGCCAACCAAGATCACCACCGCTCATGGCTTCGGTCGAATCGGAATAGCTCGCGGCAAGCTTGGCAAAGTCACCGCCGGCGCGCAACTGGCGCAGCACGTCTTCGGCGCGCTGGCGGCGCTCGGCAATTTTTTCAGCGGAGGCGTTTTCGGGAATACCGACCAGAATCTGCGCCAGGTTGATTTCCTGCTGCGGCGCCGCCGCATTGACGGTCTCGGCTGCCAGGTAATTGTCGATTTCGGATTCGGTAATCTGGATCTTGTTATCGACTTCCTTTTCGCGCAGACGCTGCATCGTGATTTCTTCGCGAATCTCTTCACGGAAGCGCGCCAGCGGCATGCCTTCGCGTTCGAGCTGGGTGCGGAAATCCTGCATCGACATCTTGTTCTGTTCGGCGATCTTGGCTACCGCGCGATCGAGCATGTTGTCATCGATACGGATACCGGAATCGCTGGCCAGTTGCATTTGCGCCCGGTCGGCGATCATCCGCTCCAGCAGCTGTTTTTCGAACTGGTCGCGCGGCGGCATCGCGGTTTTCTGGCCGGCCATGCGGCGCTCGATCGTGCGCATGCGGGCGTTGAGTTCCTGGCGCGTAATCACTTCGCTGTTGACGACGGCGACGATCGAATCGGCGACGACCGCGCGTGGCTTTTCGGCGGCAGGCGCCGGGGCCGCCGCAGTCTGCGCCAGCGCATTGTGCGCCGTGAAGGCTGCCATGCTGACAAGAAGCGCAAGCTTGATCCGGCGCGCCGGGGTCGGGAGTGTGAACATAGTGTGAAGATCCATGATGATGAACGGTTTCATTAAAGTTACTGGCTGATCATCTGGTAGCCAGGAATATTGGTGCGCAGGGCGTCGATTGGATTGGACCCCAGTCGCGTCAATCCATTCAGTTCCAGCTGGAAGAACAGCGACGATGTCGAGCGCTGGGTAGCGGTCGGCGTGCGCTGGGCGACAGCCCGGAATATCCAGCAGTCGGCCTTGTATTCCATGCCCAGCAATCCTTCAGCGAGGCGGCTGTCGGGCAACGAATAGTTGACCCGGCCGACGCCGTACCAGCGATTGGCGATCGGCCATTGGGCAGAAACGTCGACCTGCTCCAACTTGTTGAAAAAATCGCGCCGGTATTGCAAGTTGAGTACGCGTTTTGGCGCAGGCTGCCAGCGCACGCCGTAGCTGGAGCGATTGAGGCGACGCTGGCTTTCGCTGTACTGGACATTGCCATCGATGCCGATAGTCGATGTCAGTTGGCCGGATGCCGATGCCAGCACGTCGGAACGGCTCGGATCGGCATTGGCGAGCAGCGTCACTTGCGGGCTGGTGAAGTAAAACCGCTGACCGAGTGCGAAACGCAGTCGTTCGGCACCGCTCGGCTCGATATAGCGTGACACCAGAGCGGCGGTCAGCTGGTTGGCGTCGCTGATGCGATCGCTGCCGACGAATCGGTTTTCAGTGAACAGTTGCGCAAAGCTCAGATCGGCCTCGGCAGTATCGAACAATGGAAACTTGCTCTGGTCACGATACGGCGTCCTGACATAAAACAGGCGTGGTTCCAGCGTCTGCGTCATTGGCGCGCCGAAAAAACGCGCATCGCGTTCGAATACCATGCCGCCGTCGACCGAAAACGTCGGCAACACCCGGTTCAAGTCAGTCGGGACACCCGGCGCCTGATTTTGCAGCTGGTACGTGGTGGCATGCAGTGCCAGCCGCGGCGTGACGAAATAACCGGGACGAATGATCGGATAAGAAATTCTCGGATTGACGACGACCCGGTCGCCGCGCACGAAATCGGGGTGCCAGAAACGTGTTGCCTCGGTGTCGATCTGCCAATCGAATCCGGCTACGTCCTGCCGTCCGGCCTGAAAAGTCAGCTGCGGCAAGCGGTCATAGGGTCGCAGGATCGGCGCCGCCGGATCCTGCAACACCTGGTAGTTCGACACGCGCGCGTTGGCACTCCAGAAGCTGCTGCCGTAATTCACGTTGATATCGCGCGGCAGCAGACGCTGCGCGCTGTTGGTGATCGAATGCGAAAAGTCGCTAGGATAATTATCGTCGGAAGCGGTATTGAGATTCCAGCCGAAACTCAGCCCCGGCAACACGGTCTGCGCATGGGTCGATGTCACCGCATAGCGATTGGTCTTGGTTTGCTGATCGTTGAACAGCCCTTCGATGCGGGTTTCGCCATAATAGCTTTCGCCCAGATAACGCGCATCGGCGCCGAGCTGGATACCACGCCGCGTGATGATCTTGGGATACAGCGTCAGGTCACGATTGGGCGCGATGTTGAAATAATACGGGACCAGTATTTCCAGACCGCCCTTGCTGGTAGTGCCGAAGGTCGGTGGCAACACGCCTGACTTGCGCGCATCCGACAGCGGGAACGACATCGCTGGCGTGCCGAGGATCGGCAAGCCCTTGAAATAGACCACGGTCTTGCGCGCGATGCCGATGTCACGTCCGCTGTCGAGCTTCAGGGTGTCTGCCTTAAGGTACCAGTCGGGGTCCGGCCCCTCACAGGTGCTGTAGGTACCCTGGCTGACGGTGGCGCGGTCCTCGCCCTCGAAATCGATACGGGACGCTTTGCCTTGCGCATTGTTGCGTTCGAGCCGATAAGTCGGATTGGTCACATAGCCTTCTCCCGAATCCATCTTCAGGTTCAGCTCATCGCCGGTATAGCGGTCGCCGAAACGGCGCATCGTGATGTTGCCATCGGCCTTGATCTGGTCCTCGACGATGCTATAGGTTGCCTTGTCGGAAGTCACGCGCATGCTGCCGCGGGTGATCTCGACATTGCGCTCGAGTTCGAGCTCACGATCCGGCCGGCCGTTCATGCGTTCCGCGCTGACATCGGCCGGCGCATTGCGATCCTCGGCGCTGCCACGCTTTTGCACGGTCTGCGACGGTGCGGGCGATTGTGCATGCGCAAACGTCGGCAGCGCGGCGACGGCGACGACCGCGGCCAGCACGTAAAGCAGGCGTTGTATATGGGGACTTACGGTTGACGGGGTCATGAAATGAGGCGATTGGGCGCCACGGCAGGCGATTTTTTGAATTGAATACCTTATTATATGGGAACTCCCCCTCATCAACTCGATTGGCCAGGTCGTTTCATGTCTTTACACAATCCGTCAGACGTACGTTTCTCCGATTTACAGCAGTGGGTCGCCACCGTTACGGCCCCGCAGGTTTTGCCGGCGTCGCTGCGCCCAGCCTCCGCCGACGCCAGTTTCCG
>JACMQD010000292.1 GCA_014377155.1 Herminiimonas sp. | reverse complement strand
GACCACCCGACGATTTCGTCGATGTATTCTTCGCGATCGATCACCGGTGGTTTGAATAGCCAGTTCAGCAAGCGCAGTCCTGTCATGAAATCCTTCGGCGAACTTTGCGCAACGACCGCGCCGAGCGTACCGCCAAATACGATCAGGAATGCGCCAGGCTGAAATAGCGCCGCAAGCGATGCGCCTTCCAGAAGTTGGCCCGAAAAAATGGCGGTTAGCGCCAGGCATACGCCCAAAACGGTCATGTAAAACATGGAGCCTCGCAAGGTTCGGTTAGGGTGGACGTGGGATTCGCAAGGATGCAGTTCGAATTCATGACCACCACGGCGGCATCGGAAAAAGCCTTTCGCGTAGTGTCACATGGTCATATGACAGACATAACGGGGAACAGCGGGGCTTTTACTGTCGAATTCGGATGCTCTGATGGTTGGTCGGAGAACGCGCATGACCATGAAGCTATTCGTATATTGCCAAGCTCATTTCATCGGATAGGAGTGGCGGTAGGGCGGATCGTTCGGGAAAGCCAGATGTTCAACGAAACGATTCGAAACCGTCGAGTAGCTGCGCTGCAGCGCGGATTTTCTGATGCCGATATTAGATTACGTTTTTTGAAAATCCGGCGCTGCCGACTAAGGTCACATTTGCAGCGATTCCAGCCGATTAGCTTATTTTTAAAACTTCTCTGTCCAGGGACGAAGTTCGACTTCCCAGGTCCATGCACTACGCGGCTGTTGCAGCACGTGTAGATAAGACTCTGCAATCGCATTCGGGTCCAGCATGCTTTCAGATCCTTCAGCCGGATCCGTGCCAACGGTATTTCGGATGGATCCATCAATTACGAAATGCGCTACGTGAATGCCTTGCGGCGAGAGTTCGCGCGCCATACTCTGCGCAAGTCCTCTCAGTGCAAACTTTCCCATGGCAAACGCGGCCGACTGCGCATAGCCCTTGACGCTGGCAGACGCGCCGGTGAACAGGATTGCGCCTTGGCGCTTCGGAAGCATGCGCTTGGCAGCCTGTTGCGCAACCATGAACCCACCAAATGCCGTAATTGCGATTGCTTTTTCCACGTCGGCGGGGTTCAAATCTACGAAGGGTCCTTTGACCCGCGCACTCGGGTTGTACACCACCACGTCGGGAGTGCCGACATCTTCTTCCACTTGTTCAAAAAGCCGAATAATGCTGGCACTATCTGCGACATCGCATTGAAAAAGACGCGATCCAGTTTCGCCAGCCAACGGTTGCAGCTTGTCGGTTCCCCGGGCCGCGAGAGCGACATGCATGCCTGCATTAGCAAACGATCGCGCCAGCGACGCGCTCAATCCTGCGCCTGCTCCTACGATTAGCGCCGTCTTAGGTTTAAAGATTGGCATGGTGATTTCCCCCTATTTTTTATGGCCGGGATCGACCATTTTGAGAGCATCTTCTGCAAAATAATTCGCTCTGCCAACATCGCTGTTACTCAGATCACGCGACAACGGACAGCCGCCGAAGTAATGTTCGAACTCTTCGGCGCCGAAGAAATATCAGATCGCCGCCGATAACACTTCGAAGGCCTGAAAGTGCTTGAGCACACCGTCATCCCAACCACCGACAATCATCTGGTCTGCGCCGGCCTTCAACGCCGCTGCAACCTGACCGGACAAATGAGCATTTTGCCCGTTTTGATCGGCGAAGAAATCGATGATGCCGAACGTGCTCGCATCGATACGCACCGCGAACCACGACAGCGTCATTGGTTCCGTTGAAGCGACCGCGCTAGCACCACCGGCGAGGAAATCCGCGAGATTGTCTTCCTGACCTGGTTTTGCTTTCAGCGTGATGAAGTTCGCAAGCTTGATTTTGCTGTTCGGTGCCATCGTCGTTCTCACTTTATGATGTTGAATAGGAAAAAAAGTATAGCACCATCACAGAATTGACGATGAGGCCACGTCGAGTGCCAAGATCGTCCGAATTGTGGCGTGGATCGCAGGTGTATCCAGCCCCGCTCCGTTAGCGGAGTGCGGAGCAGGCCGGTTGATAAACCCGATGGGGTTAATCGGGTCGCAGACTGCCAAATCCAAAGACCGGTCTACGAAGTCCATCGTTCACCTGAGTCACCATCCACCGCCAAGCGACCGAATCAACGCAACCGTTGTCACTGCTCGCGCACCACGCAATTGCACGGCACTACGCTGTACCGCAGCGAGATTACGTTGCGAATCGAGCATATCCGTGTACCGCGTACTGCCAGCGCGGTAGAGCTTGCCCGCGAGCTCGGCAGACCGCCGCGCCGAGGTCACCGCGTCATTGGTCGCATAAGCCTGTTCCTCCAGTATCCGCAAACCTGCCAGGTTGTCTTCCACTTCCGCAAAAGCGACCAGCACACTTTGGCGGTAGCTGGCGACCGATTCCTCCAGCACCGCTTCGCTACGGGCGATGTTGGCCTTGCTACGGCCGCCGTCGATGGTCGGCATCGAAAGCAGCGCGCCGAGTATCCAGCCACGGCTGCTCCACTTGAACAGATCGGGCAAATCAGCCGACTCGCCGCCACCATTGCACGCTGTGCCGCCACGATATCTGGCCGGCGTTCCAGCAGCGCCGACGGCATCCCAGCCGGAATTGAAGGTAGAGTTGAACCGTCAACCAGTGGATTGACAACCGCATTAAACGCCGCGGCGGGCTTCCCGAGCAAGATGGCTAACGCATGCTCGCTTTGAACGCGCTGACGCTGAAGCGCGATGGCTTCAGCACGCGCAGTTGCCAGCTCGGTACGATCACGCGATAGATCGAATTCTCCCAAGTCGCCCAGATCAAATCGACGCTGACCAAGCCGCTCGGCCTCTTCCCGCAACCGTACCGGTTCGTTTAACAACGCCAGTTCCGCATCGGTCTCCCGAAGGCGGAAATAGGTCTGCGCAACGTCGGCTTGGAGCGGGAGCAGCACCGAGCGATACGTTGCCTCGCTGACGGTGGCATCGGCGCTGGACGCGCTGATGTTGTTGGCAACGCGGCCGAAGAGATCAACTTCGTAGCTCGCGGTCAGCTTGCCTTGCCAGGCTGTCAAAGGTGAAATCGCCGCCCCTTGCGGCAGACCGCTGGCAACCGTCGACGGCCGTCCGCGCTGGCCACCGAATTGCGCGCCGACTGTCGGTATTCGATCCGCTTCGGAAATCCCGGCAAGCGCCCTCGCCTGCTTAACACGAGCCGCGGCAACGGCGAGATTGGCGTTGGCCATTGCGGCCTGGTCGATCAAGCTACTCAACACCGGATCTTTGAATGCCTTCCACCATTCGCCGCGCGCCTGCGCTTCCGCAGGCTGGGCTGGTTTCCATGGTCCGGCGTCCTCCTTGGCCAGCACCGGCACGACCGATTCTTTGAAAGCGCCAGGCAACGAGAGATCAGGGGCAGGATGACCGCCAGCGGCAATGTCCAGCTTTCATACTGCGCAGCCAACACAAGGAACACCAACAAGACGCACAGTGGGAAAACATAGATCATCGTGTTACCGGCAAGGATTTCCTGATAGGTCAGATCGGTCCATTCATAGGTGACGCCTTTCGGCAGTACTTCTTTCGCGATCTTTTCCATGGCGGCTTGTGCCTGACCAGTCGAGACGCCCGGTGCCGGACCACCATACAGATCGGCAGAAACATACGCGTTGTACCGCCGTACCCGATCCGGACCGCAGCTGTCTTTCACTTTCATCAACGACGAGAGCGGAATCATTTCACCTTTGTCACTGCGCACTTTCAATT
>JACMQD010000291.1 GCA_014377155.1 Herminiimonas sp. | reverse complement strand
TTGTCTAGGAGATTGTGATGTTGAATCTGCACAAGGAACACGAAACTGACAGTGGTTCCAACGACCATCCGATGGCGTAAGACCGCGAGCGCTTTTCTGGTCAAACAGCAGCCTGCCGATTGCTGACAACGGTGCGCCTGTATTATGGCATCTTCATGTGGCAAGGAGTGGCTTCAACGGTCATGCACTCTGCTGGTTCCCCCGCGTGAGGAAGCCGATAGAGGTGCCACAAACCTTTTACAACAAGTCATATGTCATAGCCGCTATTTTGCCGCTTTTTTCAGCACACGCATCAAGGTCCCCACGAGCGGCAGCTTTTCATATAATTCCTCGGCCACATCCCAGTAATCGCGATGGTAAGCGACCCGACCGTCAATGCCAAAGCGCAAATGGGTCGCACCGTGTATGCACACTTCAGACTTTGAAAGCCGCTTGGCGCTGAACAGGAAATCCCAAGTAAGAAACGCTTCGCTCGCCTGCACCATATGGGCGGTAATCACGAAGCCAGGATCGTCGACCTGCACGAACATATGCCGGAATATCGATTGTATGGCCGCAAGCCCATGTACCTCGTTGAACGGGTCCTTGAAATAAGCCTCTTCGGTATAGATCGTGCCCAACGCGTCGACGCTATCGGCCGACAGGGACTCGAAAAAATCGATAACTCTTTTCAAATCCCCTTCATGCGTCATAAACCCGTTACCTTGTGTATCGTCCAGAAATACAGACGATACGGCATGAGACGTGCGAGCCGCAACCAGTTCGTGAAGCGATGGGGAAAGTGGATATGAAAACGGCCACGCTCGATCCCCCTGATGATCTGTTGGGCTGCGACTTCGGCAGTAATCAATGCCGGCATGGCAAAGTCGTTGCCGGCAGTCAAGGGCGTCTTCACGAAGCCGGGATTGATGAGATACACGCCGATACCGCGCGGTCGCAGATCGAGATATAGCGACTCGCACAAATTAATCAGCGCGGCTTTGGTGGGGCCATAGATCAGGGCCTTTGGCAAGCCACTGTAGCCCGCCACCGAACCGACGATACCGATACCGCCGGTGCCCTGCTTCAGCAAATCAGGTAATACCGCGTCGAGGCAATTCAGGACACCACGAAAATTCAGGTCGATCAGCTGGTTGGCCAGCTTGATGTCGAAATTATCGGCGCGCATTTCGTTATACGAACCGGCCACGACCAGCACCAGATCGAGTCCTTGCCAGCGTGCGACGATGGCGTCGCGCGCGCCGTGCAGGCTCGCGAGATCGGTGATGTCGAGCGGCGCCACCAGCGTATCCGCATGATCGCGCGTGAGTACATAGAGCGGCTCGGCGCGGCGTGCCGAGACGGCCACGCGGGCACCCTTGGCGATCAGCATGCGTGCGGTCTCGGCGCCGATCCCGGTAGAGGCGCCGATGACCCAGACCCGCTTGCCGGCCCAGTTGTCGATACGAGGATTCATGTCGGGTCGGCTTTCGTTGGCAAAGTGTTCATCGCTTGGAAAACGACAGCGTGACCTCGCCCAGTGCGAAGCCGAATTTACTCATCTTTGCGCGGTTGAGCATCACACGATCATTCATCAGGTACATCCAGTCGTCGAAATCGACGTTGTATACCGAACCGTCGACCGGCAAGGCCAGCACGTACTGCCAGCGCAGGGCGTTGCCGGCAGTGATGCCGATCGCCTCGCCGACCACATCGGGTGCGGTACCGATGTAGCGATCAGGCGCCACCTTGCGCAAGGTCCAGACACGTTTTTGCTTGGTGCCGTCCGCGTAGGTGAAATCTTCATCGAGCGTGCCGATGTCGCCGGCCCAGGTGCAGGTCATGACCACATGGAAACGCTTGACGACTTTGCCCGACCGATCTTGAAAGATGCCGTCGGCATCCAGCGTCCCATTAAAATATTGTTTCAGGTCGAGCAGCGGTTTTTCAGCGGCATACAACGACGGTTCATGTGAACTGGCGCAGGCTCCCAGCAGTGCCAGTGTCGCGATCAGAAACAGGGTCTTGAGAAATTTCATCATGGCTTTCGGTTGCGTTACAAATCATTCAGCGGCGCGCGCCAGAGCAGCGCACCAGCGACCAGTTTCAGCGCGCAGGGCAGCACGGCATAGGCAATGCTCAGTGCCGCGGTGCCGCTCGTGTCGACGTTGCCGGGGACGTAGCCCAGTCGTTCCAGCAAGGGCAGGGCAATGCCGGCGGCCAGCGCCAGGTTCATCTTGGTGGCCCAGCTCCAGGCACCGAAATAGGCGCCTTCACGCTGCGCACTGTGGCCGGCCCGGTCGATCACCGCCGCCAGCAAAGCCGGCGGCAGCGCCAGGTCGCCGCCCAGCGCAATGCCCGACATCACGCAGATCACGCCGAACGGCACGGCAGCACCGGCAGACAGGCCGAACACCCATGCAAAAGCCGCCACTGCTACTGCCATCGACAGCAACCATGCGCGGGCTTCGCCGAAGCGTCGCGCGAGCGTCGCCCACATCGGCATCGAGACGGCAGCGGCGACAAAATACAGGATCAGGAACAGGCCGGAATATTGTGCGAGCTGCAGCCGGTCTTTTGCGAAAAACAGAAACAGCGTAGCCGGAATCGCCGCGGCGATGCCATTGACCACGAACACTGCGAACAGCCATCGGAAGCGTCGGTTACGGAATGGTTCCAGCAAGCTGTACAACACGCTGCCGGCATCTGCAGAGCGCACGCCTGCCCGCGGTCGCGGCGCTGCTTTCAACAGCACGGCCGCGCCGGCAAGCAGCGCCACCACGAACACCGCCGATAGCCAGCCGATACCCGCCACCGTCGGCAATGCCGCGGCGACGATCACACCGACCAGACCACATCCTTCACGGGTTGCGGTCAGCCGCGCACGCTGACTACGGGCTTGGGTAAGCGCCGCGCCCCAGCATTGATAAGCAATCGTCGCCAGGCTGAATCCTGCATACACCAGGATCAGGCTTGCCAGAAACCAGCCAAAGGGTCGGGCCCCCGCCATGGCCGGCGGATGAAACAGCGCAATGAACCCTGCGGCCATCGCTGGCGATGCCAGCAGGATAAAACGGCCGTAACCGGTGCCGGGCCGTCGCCGGTCGATCCATAATCCCAGGGCCGGATCGATAAATGCATCAAACACCCGCGCCATCAGCAGTGCGCCGCCGATCATGGTCAAGGACAGGCCGAACTGCTCGGCATAGAACTGCGGTACATAGACGTAAATCGGCAACGCCACTAGGGCAAGCGGCAGCCCGAACAATCCATAAGCCAGCAAGGCCCGGAAGGAAAACGTTTGCATCAGCGCGGCGCGGCGTCTGCCAGCAGAGCTTCGCGCAGCGAGCCGGCACTGGTCTTTTCATCGAGCCAGATGGCGAAGAAAGCCCGGCCGAAATCGGCGTCCATGATTTCGCCCAAGCCCACGCCATCGCGGTAGAAGCGCGCACCCTGGTTGGGCAGATAGATGCCGGTGATGTGCGTGCCCTCCTGCACATCGGGAAACAGATTGTCCATCTTGCTGCGCCAAACGGCACGTTGTTCCGGCGTGCCGAGATTGAGCTTTTTCATTTCATCCGTGCTCGATTCCGCGATTTTCTTGCCCGAAAGGCTGCGGCCATATCGCAGGTCGAGCGCGAAACGTGCCACCCCCGGCGCCCCGCTCAGGTATCCCTTGTCGCCGACCCAGAACTGGGCGTCGTAGATCTTCAAGCCCAGCCAGCGGAAAGTGCCATGTCCGGCCAGACGTGCCTGTCCCAGTTCTGCCTTGACGTGGGCCGGCAATGTGACAGCGGTATCGGCCCATGTGGCTAAGGGCAGCACCAGTGTCAGCGCAATCAGCGAACGCCTGCCGAACTTCATGTTTTTTCGAGTGTGAATTGCGCCACGACGATGCTACCGGCGCGAAAGCCCGCTTCGCAGTACGCCAGATAGAATTCCCAGGTGCGCAGGAAGCGATCGTCGAAGCCTTGCGCCCGTACCCGTGGTAGTTGCTCCTTAAAGGCGTTGCGCCATTCTTCGAGCGTGCGGGCATAGTCCAGACCGAAC
>JACMQD010000290.1 GCA_014377155.1 Herminiimonas sp. | reverse complement strand
CTCAAGCCCTGTTCTTTGATCATGCGGACGACCTCCAGCTTCAAGCTGGTGTCAAATTTCTTGCGTTGCTTTGCCATTTACATTTCCTCAGTTGATGGATTATCCACCCATTGAGGTGTCCGGCATCATTAGACCACTGCAAAACTGTAGAGCGCCACATATCCCGTCTTGTTGTCAATCACCGGCATTATGGCGCCACCCGTCACCGCCGTAATGGCGCCACTTTGACCTGCCGTTTTTGGGGCTCGAACTGGGGTGGAAGAATGGGGTATTTTGGTTGATTTTGCAACCGGGATTTTCACTGGAAACGGTGACGTTTCGACGGTGCTGTTTGATGATCTGCTGGCAGGATCGCCGCGCTACTGCCAAACCGAAGCGGCAGCACAGCGGTGAAGGTACCAAGCGCCATGAAGCGGGCTTCGCCGGTTTGTTGGCGAAGTTCGGCGGTAGGAGCCGGAGCGGTAGCCCTTGCCGGACGGTGTTTTGTCCGGTAACTCCGTAGCCCGCCGAGAGCATGGCGCGCATGACTGACGGTCGCGTTATGCGGACTTGGCCTTTCCTCCTTTCGCTATGGGTGGCGCAAATTTTTCTGATGCTGGCGTGAGCGCCCGGTAGCTTTCGCCATCGAGTTCGATCCGATAAGCGCCATGGCGCAGGCGGTCCAGCGTCGCCGCGCTCAGCATTTTATTGGCGGGAAAGGCGTCTCCCCACTCGGAGAAATCGAGGTTACTGGTCAAGATGGTCGCGGCGCGCTCGTACCGTTCGGCGATCAGGTCATGGAAGTCCTCGTCTTCGGGTGGGCGCAGTGGCTTGAGCCCGAAATCATCGATGATGAGTAATGGGAGTTTGGCGAGATATTTGAAACGCCGATCGTAATTTCCCATGGCCTGTGCTGTGCGCAGATTGCTCATCAATTGGGTCTGTGTGATGAACAGAACGTCGTGCCCCTGGCGCGCGGCGGCATGGCCTAGTGCCTGTGCCAGATGGCTCTTGCCTGTGCCGCAGGGGCCGGCAATGAGCACCGCCACTTTCTCGTCGATGAATCGGCAGGTCGCCAGGTCGTGCACGGCAGCGCGATTCACATTGGGGAGCCGGTCGAAGTCAAATCCTTCCATGGTTTTTTGATTCCGGAAATTGGCGCGTCGCATGCGCAGGTCGAGCTTTTTATGTTCGCGCCGGGCGACTTCATCATGAATCAACAGACTGAGGAAGTCGGTAAAAGCCAGCTTGCGATCAATCGCTTCGCGGTTACGCGCTTCGAGGGAATCGAGGATGCCGGAGAGGCGCAATTGTTTGAGCAGGGAGGTCAGTTCTGGGATCGGATTCATGTGGGTTCTCATTGAAGAATGGTGTTGGTGTTGCGGTAGAAGCGACCGCCTTCGGTGTAGGTGCTGGCCAGCGCATCGAAGGCTTTGATGAGCGACTCCTGATCAAGGCCCTTCTCCAGAATGCGCTTAACGACATTGAAGCCGGGCGTGCCGTAATGGTTCGCCCGTGAGCAGGCGGCTTCCAGTCGAGTCGCGCCATACTTCTCCTTGAGTCGCAGTACGCCCTGCACGGCGCGCATGTGGATCAGCACCTTGTCGCCGAAGAGCGCGTGCACCAAGGCGTAGCAGGCCGGTCCGATGCGTTCTGCTTCACTGATGCACCATTGCGTGCTCTGCAGCTGCCAGGCCTGCGCTGCCGGTGGCATATGGTCATTGACGGTACTGCGCTGCCCGGTCCGAGTCAGACGCACATGGGTGGCGACGGCTTCGTGATCGCGATAGAGCATGACCATGGTGGCCGTGGCCTTGAGCCACAAGGCATGGCCGACCAGCAGAAACGGCACAGAGTAATAATTGTTCAGATACTGGACATGGGCATCGCGGTGGACCTTGACCTTGGTCCAGTTCGCCAGCTGCGGCGGCACATCCGGCAAGGCCGCGAGCTGACTTTTTTCCACATCGGCGAATCGCTTCAAGGGCGCTTCGCGGGTGGTTCCGTGGACGCGGTTTCCGGCCTGTGTCATGACCCATTCGTGTAGCTGTCGATTGGCATCGGCCAGATCGCGGAACTCACGAAGTGGCAGGAAGCTACCTTTGATATATTTGACGCCGGACTCAACGATGCCTTTTTTTTGCGGGTCCCGCGGCGGACATGGATCGATTTTAAAACCATACCCTTCAGCGCATTCGCCATAGGAGCGCTGCACTTCCGGATCGTAGGTACAGGCCTTGGTGATGGCGCATTTGGCGTTATCGATGATCACCCGTCCAGGGACTCCGCCGAACCATTCAAAGGCGCGGCGATGGCAGCCAAGCCAGGTGGCGACCGACTGATCGCGCACGAACTCCGCATACTGATGCCGCGACCAGCACAGGGTGAACACGAAGAACCAGGTCTTGAAGATTTCGCCGGTGTGAACATCGGTGATCGGTGGCCCGGCGCCGAAATCAATTTGCGCGGCTTCTGCCGGCTTGAACATCAGACGCAAGGGAACCTCGGGCACATCGACGACGATCTGATTCAGAAATCGGCACATCGACGAATAGCTACCGGTGTAGCCATGATTGCGTCCCAGCGTGGCGAGGATGGTCGTACCCTGGATGCCGGCAGCATGCCATTTGGTGATTTGTTCGCGCCATGGTTCCAGCGTTGATACGCAGGTCATGGGGAGAATCTGTTTGCGCATTAGCACAGCGGCCATCACGCTATCGTCGGGCAGCGGCACATCGGCTGTCAGCCAGCCATGGGCCAGCGCGATTTCGCGCACATCCGCAATCTTCTTGCGCCCCATCCCCTTGGATCGGGCAATTTCCCGGTCGGAATCGCCTTGGCGCATGCGCGCCCGGGTCTGTCGGTATTGATACATCTCGAACCTCCGTTTAGACACGGCCTCTCCCGGCAAAATGCCGGGAGTCTAGCCGATCAATGAAAGTTCGAGCCCCTTGGCGGGCTAGCCAGCGTGGCGCCATTACGCCGACGATTTGGTGGCGCCTTTACGCCGGTGATCTGGTGGCTCCATTACGCCGGTAATGAAATGGCTCCAATACGCCGGTAATTCACACTTGTCACGCGAAAACAGGCGCGTGCGATATAGAGCGGAGATGAAGAAAAAGGAGGGGCGAAGGATGACCATTTCTGGCAAGATGAAGTTATCAGAAAAACATCGCCATTCCCGCTCTTGAATATTACACAGCGCGCTCCTTGATAACGCAACGTATGCACGTTCTGCAAGATGATTTGAGGCCGTAATTAGAGCAGGAACGCGGCGCATTGACGCCCATGTTGGAAAAGTTAGCGGACATCCTGGATTGGGTGCGCATCGAGGAATGGTCGGTGCAGACGTGGCAAGGAATCGGTCGAAAGCCGCATGACCGTAGCGCGCTGTCCAACACCTTCGTGGCAAAGGCCATGCTGGGCCTGTGCACGACCAGGGCGTTGATCGAGCGGCTGGCGATGGATCGGGTACTCAAGCGCTTGTGCAATTAAGAGCCGTTCGAACCTGCCGACACCGTCCGATACAAGTAGCGCAGCCAGGCCGAACGCACCAACGCGCGGTTGAAGGACGCGTTTGTTGGCGGCAATGTTCGCGCGCGTGGCCCCGCCAAAGTCGTGTCGCATTTGATGTTCGGTGTGCTTCCGTTAACGGCAGAGCAGTTGATGCGTCTGCTCACATAACCACCGAACGCAGGACAACAGGTGGGCCAGGACAAGGTCATCCGACACGACAGGTGGGCTCATTGCTACAGGAATTGAAAAACAGGTTTGCATCTTAATTTAGAACAAGTTAACGCGGTAATTTGTAGATCTGGCAGGCAACTAGTGTCCAACTGGGTAGCTGCCATAAAAAAAGCCTGACGGCTCTGCCGTCAGGCTTTTTAAAACCGCATTTAGATAGAGTAGTTAAAGTATCAGGCTGACGGCGGCATGATCACGGTGTCGATGACGTGAATTACGCCGTTCGTGCACTCAATGTCTGTCTTGACAACAGTAGATGCGGCATTGAGCTTGACGCCGTTGGTTGTGCTGATTTTGATGTGCGCGCCATTTACGGTCGCAGCTTCCTTGCCGTCCATTTTCATGACATCAGCAGCCATCACTTTTCCAGCTACCACGTGGTACGTCAAGATGGCGGTCAGCTTTGGAATGTCTGCCAACAGGGCTTCAACTGTGCCCGCAGGCAGTTTGGCAAACGCCTCGTCAGTCGGTGCAAATACCGTGAACGGACCAGCGCCTTTTAAAGTTGGTACCAAGCCAGCGGCTGTGACTGCGGCAGCCAGTGTAGCGAAGGATCCTGCTGCAACTGCGGTGTCGATAATATCGTGCATAAATACTCCTGGGTATGTATTTGAACTGATTGGAATAAAACGCGACGCAAAATACGCCGAGCAGTCTTAATAGTATACGAAAAATGTGTCGCGACCATGATTAGTGACAAACATTCCGCACATTGCACTCGGTAGTGCTCGCGGTTTGCAGTTCGAAGAGTTTTGCAAGAAACTTTAATGTCTAGCGTTTCCAATAAGTACATAAATAGAATTAGCAATTACATACTGTTCTTCGAGTCGAGGCAAACGCCGCGGGCGCGCAGCTCTTTTTTGCTTTTGGCGTGTCATGGCCGATCTAGCAGGGTCGACGCAGGATTTGGGCAGGTTTTGCATGTCATGCGCGTAACTCGGCAAGTTTTCCTAGTTAGAAGATACAAGTGACAACGAAGCCAAAGTGAAATTTAAAAGAGGCGCCCTATTTCCATGGCCCAATTAAATCAACGCATTTTATGATCAGCCTTTCGGCAAGACAGCACCGTGGTCGCGTGGCTTGCTTACCCCGCGAAACCGGTCGCTACGTGTCAGCGATGCTACCGACTGCCAACTTCGTGAGGCGTGCACGTCGCCGGCAAACAATCCCGATGCTCGCTATACTCAACCCATGGGGATGCAAAAAGATCAAATAATGGGAACCAACGAGGCAGCCAATAATGCCCATGGTGATGCTTCTGATGCGATCAATGCGCCCTGCCAAAGTCAGCTTGGCGGACAGCGGTCGGTGGATCACCTGTTGATCCAGCGCTTCAATGAAGGTGATATTCGGGCATTTGAGGTGCTGGTTACCAAATACCAGCGCCGCGTGGCATCACTTATTAATATGAATGTGCGCAATAGTAGTGTGGCGGAGGAATTGACCCAGGAAGTATTTTTGCGGACCTATCGGGCGCTCGTTAATTTTCGCTTTGAAAGCGCTTTTTCGACTTGGTTGTATATGATTGCCCGCAATATCTCGACCTCGTACCATCGGGATGGCCACATGCATGCAGACAATGCCGTATCGATGGATGTGCTGGCTGAAACCGGTCATCCGATTGATACCTCCAGGGCTGAAAACTACGCACCAAGTCCAGAAGACAGTCTCTGTGGACAGCAATTGCTGTTTGCTATAGAGCAATCTATCGACCGGCTCTCGCCGCAAATGCGCAACTCCATCACGATGCGTGAAATGGAGCAATGCAGCTACGCACAGATTGCCGACGCTCTCGATATTCCTTTAAACACTGTTCGCTCACTAATCTTCAGGGCACGTGCAACTATCGCACACGATATACGTCCATTATTAGACAGCGCTATTTCTTCGGGGTAATTTTATTTGAAGCAGGAACCGAATCTTGAGAGTTTTGCCATCGTGGCGACGCTACTTGAAGAGAGTACTGACTCCAGCACATTTGATGCAGCAATGCTTGAACTTGGAGCTAATCCTGGATTGATGGAGTCATTGATGGTGGTTCAATTCGTCATAGATGCAATCCAGGGCAATCCTTGTCCTGATAAACGCTATACCGCCGGTATCATGCAATTTATCGCTGAGGCTGAAGGCAAGCGGCTTGCCGACGGAAAAAGCAACAAGTAGCCTCGCTACGTAGCGCTGTTATTGCTCCCTGGTGATCACGGACTATTTCCGGTATTTGCCAAAGGGGTATTCATAAAAATAACCGCGTCTAATTAAGGAGAGCGACCAGTGGGTGCTATTACCGTCAGTCAGTATGAACTCGTTTATAACGCATTTTCGTTTGCCATCGCCGTCATGGGTGCAGCAACGATATTTTTCTTTTTGGGGCGATCGCAGGTTGCCTCGGCTTACCGAACGGCTCTGACCATTACCGGTCTGGTCACCTTGATTGCGGCGTACCACTACTTGCGCATTTTCAATTCGTGGGAAGCGGCGTTCACTGTCAGCGGTGGTCAAGTCGCGGCGACCGGCGTTAAATTCAACGATGCATACCGCTACGTCGACTGGTTGTTGACCGTGCCGCTGCTTTTGATCGAGCTGATCCTGGTCATGCGCCTGCCGCGCGCCGAAACCGTGGCCAAGGCAACCAAGCTCGGCTTCCTCGCCGCGCTGATGGTTGTGCTCGGTTATCCCGGCGAGGTGTCGGCTGATCCAGGTACACGCTGGATCTGGTGGGCGTTGGCCATGGTGCCGTTTATTCTCATCGTCTACGACCTGTTCGTCGGCCTGAGTGCATCGATCAGCTCGCAACCGGCTGCGGCACGCGGCCTGATCAGCGGCGCGCGTTGGGTCACTATCATCTCCTGGTGCTTCTATCCGGTGGTGTTCGTGTTTCCGATGATCGGCCTCACCGGCGGTAGCGCCACCACTGCCGTTCAAGTCGGCTATACCGTTGCCGATATTGTGGCCAAGGCGGGCTTTGGCGTACTGATCTTTCTGATCGCCGTACGCAAGTCAGAGGCGGAAGGACACGCGTAATTTTTCGCTGTCCGTCAGTGCCGCCGGTGCGCTTTGCTCCGGAGGCACTGTTCCTTTGACCGTATTGCCCTCTGGAGTATCTCCATGTCAGCTCGATTGGTCATGGCATCAACGGCGCCTTCGTGGAACACGATTGATTGCCTTCATTCTATGGAACAGCGTTGCCGGGATCTGATCCAGCAGAAGCCCGCTCCCGACGCTGACATTTTCAATACTGCGGCACGTGCCGCAACCTATCACCTGCATGCAGGTGGTAGCCGCATTCGCGCTAGATTGGCGCTGCACGCCGCATTGCACCTGAAGTTGTCTGCGCGTGACGCAGTTGCCATCGCCAGCGCCTGTGAACTACTGCACAACGCTTCGTTGGTGCACGACGATTTGCAAGATCGCGACGTCCAACGGCGCGGTGCCGATGCCGTCTGGAAAGTCTACGGTGAAGCCACCGCGATCTGTACCGGTGACTTGCTTTTGTCGTCTGCCTATGCGGCGCTGGCGGATATGGATCGGTCGACCTGCCTGCCGCAGATGCTGTCTCTGGTGCATGCCCGCACCGCGGCCGCCATTCGCGGTCAGGCGGCAGATGTCTCGCACCGGACCCAACCAATCTCCGACGTCACGACCTATCTGCAAATCGTCGCGGGCAAATCAGGAGCGCTGCTTAGCTTGCCGCTCGAATTGGCACTGATCGCAGCCGGGCAGGAGAATTGGACCGAAAAGGCGTGTGAAGCCGCCGAAGCATTTGCGATTGGGTACCAGATCGCCGACGATCTGGATGATCTCGACAAGGATGCCGGCAACGATAATGGAGCGCAAACATTGAACCTCGCCTTACTGATACAGCGTGGCGACGCAGCGCCTGAGGGAGATCGCATGGTCCGGCAACGTTGCGTCGCGCTGGCACACCATCATTTGACCGTGGCCACCGCCAGCGCCGCAACGCTGCCGCACCAGAGCGGAGGCTTGCTGGCGCAGCTCGCTGTCGCATTGAATGGCCGTTTGTGAGTACCGTCGTCCGGCCACATGCGGTCGTCATTGGCGCCGGTTTCGGTGGTATTGCGGCTGCCTTGCGCCTGCGGGCCAAACACTATCGGGTCACCGTGATCGACCGTTGCAGCGCCGTAGGCGGACGGGCTCAGGTATTTGAGCGGGACGGTTTTCGGCACGATGCCGGGCCGACCGTCATCACTGCACCGTTTTTGTTCGAGGAATTGTATGCGTTATTTGGCGAGCGCCTCGCCGATCACATCACGCTGGTGCCAATGAAGCCCTGGTACCGGTTTCGCTTTGCCGACGGTGATAGCTTCGACTACGGCGGTACGCTGGAAGAAACTTTGGCCGAAATTGCCCGCATCGAGCCACGTGATTGTGATGGCTACCTCGCGCTGCTGGCGCATTCCCGGCGTATCTTCGATGTTGGTTTTACTGAGTTGTCGGCGGTGCCATTTGATCGCTTCCTGACGATGCTGCGGCAGATACCCCGACTGATCGGTCTGCGCAGCTACAAAACCGTCTGGGGTTTGGTGTCGCACTATCTGTCGCATCCAAAACTGCGCCAGGCATTTTCGATTCAGCCATTGCTGGTTGGTGGCAACCCATTCGACACTACCAGTATCTATGGATTGATTCATTTTCTCGAGCGGGCCTACGGGGTGCACTTCGCTATGGGCGGCACCGGGGCAATTACCGAGGCGCTCGGCGCCTTGATGGCGCGTCAGGGGATCGAGGTGATGCTCGATACCAGCATCACCTCGCTGATGCTCGATGGCCGCCGCGCCACTGGTGTGCGGCTGGCTGATGGCCGCACTATCAGCGCAGACCTTGTGGTTTCGAATGCCGATCCGGCCCATCTCTACGGCGAGATGATTCCGGCCAAAAAGCAGCCTGCGACCACGCGCCTGAAATTGGCCAGTGCGCATTTTTCGATGGGATTGTTTGTCCTGTATTTTGGTACCACGCGGACTTACCCGGACGTCGCGCATCACACCATCTGGATGGGCGAGCGATATCGCGAACTGTTGCGGGACATTTTCGACCGGCGCATTCTGGCCGACGATTTTTCGTTATATCTGCATCGTCCGACGGCAACAGATCCGAGTTTCGCGCCGCCTGGCTGCGACAGTTTTTATGTGCTGTGTCCGGTACCGAACCTGCAGGGTAAAATCGATTGGGACAAACAGGGGCCGCTGCTGCGGGATCGTATCGTTGCGGCGCTGGGCGCGACCATTCTGCCGGACCTGCCGGCGACGATCACGGCCGATTTTTACATGACGCCAGAAAACTTCAAGCAGGATTATTGCAGTGCGCATGGTGCCGGGTTCTCGATTGCACCGTTGTTTCGCCAGTCGGCATGGTTCCGCTTTCATAATCGAGCCGAAGGCATCGACAACCTGTTTCTGGTTGGTGCTGGCACCCATCCCGGTGCAGGCGTACCGGGCGTGCTGTGTTCCGCGAAAGTTATCGATTCGATGATTCCGCAGGCCAAGGCATGATCGGCCAGGCACGTGGCAGCGGGAAGGTTGCCATGAGCGACGATGCCGATACGGTACTGGCCACTCGTGGCCGCAGTTTTTACTGGGCCCGGCATTTGCTCGGTAGCCGCCACGCGGCGCGCGCGACCCGCTTGTATCGCTTCTGCCGCTATGTCGATGACCTGGCTGACGAGGCGCCGTCGCCGGAGCTGGCTTTGCAAGCGCTGGATGCACTCGGCACCGACATCGCCGGGCAACAGGGCACCAACGCGTTAGTCGCTGATGTGCTCGATTTGATGCGTGAGTGCGCCATCGAGCCGGCGATCATGCTGGAGCTGATACACGGTGTGCGGTCCGATCTGGGTGAGGTACGCTTCGTCGATGAAGCCAGTTTGCTACGTTATTGCTACCGTGTCGCCGGCACCGTCGGCATTATGATGTGTCGCGTACTGGACGTACGGGATGATGCAGCATTGCGCCACGCGATCGATCTGGGAATTGGAATGCAACTGACCAATATCTGCCGTGACGTCGCCGACGATGCCGCACTGGGGCGCCGTTACCTGCCGGCCACGCTGGTTGGTCCTTGTGAGCCCGCCGCATTGCTGTCGCCGGGCCCGACGCTGCGTCCGGTGGTAACAATGGGTGTGGAAGTCTTGCTGGCCACGGCCGAACGCTACTACTGCAGCGGTGAACAAGGCCTGCACTATTTGCCGAGCGGCGCCCGTGCCGGGATACTGGTTGCGGCCCGCTTGTATCGCGCAATCGGCCGCCGCCTCGCACACCACAACCATGATTACTGGAGCCGCCGGATCACGGTGTCCACCGTCGGCAAAATGGGCCTGACGTTGCAGGCGCTCAGCGAGCTCGCCGTGGGGCGCAGCGCGACGGGCAGCGACATCCGTCATGATGCGCTGCTGCACGCGCCCCTGGCGGGTTTACCGTTGACGGTATTTGGCAGCGCGCCAGAGCATGTCGGCTGACGTCGATCTGCTCATCCTGGGTGGTGGCTGCGCCGGACTGAGCCTGGCGCGCGAACTGGCTGCATTGGGCGGGTGCAGTCCCTCGGTCGGCATCATCGAACAGCGCGTCGCATACGGCAACGATCGCACTTGGTGCTTCTGGGGTGACGCTGCCAATCCTGGTACCGATCTGGTTGAACGCCAGTGGCGCGCAGTCACCCTGCGTGCGCGCGGCCAAGCGGTAACGGTCGACTGCAGCAGGCATCCGTATCAGATGATCAGCGCTAGCCGCTTTTACGACGAGGCGCTGCAGGCCATCGCGCGGGCACCGCAAATCAGGCTGGAAACAGGCGTGCACATCGTGTCGGAGCCGCTTCGTATCAACGGCTTGTGGCAGATCGAGACTGCGGCCGGGCCCCGACGGGCGCGCCAGGTGATCGATACCCGTCCTGGCGCTGCGCCGCCTGCCCAGGATCGTTCGCCGCTGTTGTGGCAGTCGTTTCATGGCAGCGAAGTGACCTGTGTGGCGCCAATATTCGATCCCGCGACAGCCACGCTGATGGATTTCATTGATGACGGCTCGCAACGCATTGTGTTTACATACGTGTTACCGATGTCGGCAACACGGGCCTTGATCGAGCTCACAGTATTTTCTGCCGCAGCCGTCACGCCGGCAGAACTGGCGTTGCCATTGCAGCGGCAAATTCGCGCACGGGTCGGATCGCATCCGTTCAAGGTAGAGCGCTCGGAGCATGGCATCCTGCCGATGGGTCTGATTCCCGAAAAAACAAAGAAGCAAGCCAATTATTTGCACGTCGGCCTGATGCACGGTGCTGCCCGTGCCAGCACGGGTTATGCGTTTCAACGTATTCAACGCTGGGCTCGCCACTGCGCAGCCGGGCTCGCAAACGGCGCACCGCCGGTAGGGCACGCGCCGGACCGGATGCTCATGCGCGGCATGGATAAACTGTTTCTGTCTTTGCTGCGTCACCGTCCGGATCTAGGGCCGGCGTTGTTTGTCGGGATGTTTCAGCACACTGCGCCGGATAGTCTGGCGCGCTTCATGAGCGACGGGGCCGCACTGGGTGACTACCTGCGTGTGATTGCGGCCTTACCGGCATTGCCGTTCCTCCGTCAACTCGGTCGTAACCTCCTGTGCGCGCCATGAAGGTAGCCCCGCTCAACTCTGGCGATGCGTTACTGCGTGCACAGGGTAAGGTTTTTTGCCTGGTGGCCGTGCTGGGTCTGGCGGCCACGCCGTGGCTGGCCGACCTGAATCCGACCACGCTGCTGCTCGGCGCGACGGTGGCAATTTTTTTTCTTGGTATTCCGCATGGCGCTCTCGACCTCGTATTTGCAGAGAGGTTGTACCGCGTGCATACCGCCATGCATTGGTTGATGTTCATTACGGCCTATCTGCTGCTGGCAGCGCTGGTGGTCGCACTGTGGTATCTGGCACCGCGGTTTTTTCTTGCAGCCTTCCTGCTGACCTCGGCAGGCCACTTTTCTGGCGATCCGGTGATCGCGTTGTCGGCTGCTGCACGCGCCCTGTACGGTAGTGCTGTAATCGTGTTGCCGACCCTGTTGCATGCAGCGCAGATTACCGTACTGTTCGGCTACCTGATCGGTGCCGGCGCGGCAGCCGACGCGGTCGCGCTGTTGCAAGCACTAACCATTCCGGTGTTGATTGGGACGCTGCTGGTGATTGGCGCTGCCGCGCGCCAAGACTGGCTCGCCGCTGGCGAAATTCTATGCGTGGTGCTGCTATCGATCTTCGCCACACCGCTCGTTGCCTTCACGCTGTTTTTTTGCGGCATGCACAGCCCGCGCCATTTTTTTCGCACCGCGTCGCTAGCTGAGATGACGCCAACAAGACTGCTGCTGCAGGTCGCCATGTTACCGACGCTGGCGTGTGCAATTGCAGGTGGCGTGGCGATCGTTGCGTCAGCAGGGCAGCCGCTTGAGGCAAGATTGACGCAGATTGTTTTCGTCGGCCTCGCCGCGCTGACGGTGCCGCACATGCTGCTGGTGGAGCGGGTTCGTTACCACGGCTGGCGGCTGGCCGGGCGGTAAGCGACGCTGCCGGTCAACCGCGGCAAGCAAAAAACGGTCCGAAGTCGCGCCGGACGAGGCGTCGCAAGTTGCATCGCCTTACGGTAGGCGGTGTTGCACTTGATCATTGAGGCTGCCCTGTTATTCATCAATGGCTTGAAATTCAAGCCACCCAATCCCCCGACTTGCCACCATGTTTTTCGATAACGCGCACATCCGTCATCACCATCCCCCGATCAACCGCCTTGCACATGTCGTAGATCGTCAGCAAGCCAATCTGCACTGCGGTGAGCGCTTCCATCTCGACCCCGGTCTTGCCGTAGGTTTCAACCTGGGCCGTGCAGTCGATGCGCGCTTCGTCAGCGGCGATGCTGAAGTCGACCGTCACGCGAGTCAGCGCCAGAGGATGGCAGAGCGGAATCAGGTCGCTGGTACGTTTCGCGCCCATGATGGCGGCGATGCGGGCGACCCCGAGCACATCGCCTTTCTTCGCAGTGCCGGACTGCACGATCGCCAGCGTTGCCGGTTGCATACGGATGCTGCCGCCAGCGACGGCAATGCGGTGGGTTTGCTGTTTGGCCCCGACGTCGACCATGTGGGCCTCGCCGGCGGCGTCGAAATGGGTCAGGCCTGACGACGGCGCAGGATCATGCTGGATTGTCATTGGTAACAAGGTATTGCAATAAGGGAAGCTGATGGTGAACGATCGGGATATACCGTTATCATAGCATCGTGAAATCAAACCTCTTCCTACGACTCGACACGCGCTGCAGTTCTGCCGGGATTGGTCGGCGACTGGCTACGGCCGCCGTGAGCTGTGCGCTGTCGCTGGCATTTTACCCCGGTGCCAGTGTAGCCCAAGGCCTGCCGTCGCTGGGCAATGCTGACCGCGTGGAGCTGACGCCATTGGCCGAACGCAAGATCGGCGAAACCATCATGCGCGATATCCGCCAAGATCGCGATTATCTCAGCGACGCGCCCCTCAACGAGTATCTTAACGAGATGGGCAACAATTTGCTGGCCGCGCAGCCTGATGCGCGTGGCGAGGCGGCGTACGAGTACGGGTTTTTCTGTGTTCGCGATCCCATGCTGAATGCATTTGCGTTGCCAGGCGGATTCATAGCCGTGCATTCGGCCCTAATGCTGGCGGCACAGTCAGAATCCGAACTGGCGTCGGTGCTGGCGCATGAAATCGGTCATGTTTCGCAACGCCATATCGCACGCATGCTGGGCAAGCAAAAGCAGGATGCCTTGATTCCGATCGCAACCGCGATTGCCGGTGCGCTGGCCATGCGCTCCAACCCGGACGCCGGGGTGGCCATGATGATGGGCGGGCAGGGCCTGGCAGTGCAGCGGCAACTCAACTTTAGCCGCGATGCGGAACGGGAAGCCGACCGCATCGGGTTGCAGATGATGCAAGCGGCAAAATACGATACGTCCGGCATGGTGGTCTTTTTCGGAAGAATGCAAAGCGCCACCCGAACCTATTCGGAAAATCCGTTTGCTTTCCTGCAGTCGCATCCGTTGACGACCGAGCGCATCGCGGACATTCAGGCACGGACCCGGGATCAACGTTATACCCAGCGCGCCGACAGCCTGGATTTCCATCTGATCCGCGCGCGGTTAAGGGTGCTGCATGAAGACACGCCGCAGGGATGGCGTGATGCCAGCAAGGTGTATGACACACAGTTGCAGTACAAAATACCCGCCCAAACCGTGGCGGCAAAATACGGACTGGCTTTGGTGGCATTGCGGCAGGGTGTCCCGGCCAAGGCCCGTACCCTGATGCAGGAGGCGCGCACTGCCGCTCGTTCGATCCCGGCCCTGGCGGCCACGGGCGGCAGCAATACCATTCTCGCCAGCATGGAAATCGATGTCAGTATCGCCAGTGGCCAGCCCGTCGAGGCATTGCAGGAAGCCGACATCGCCCGCAACCGGTTTCCGCTGTCGCGGGGCATCGCCCGCCAGTATGCCGAGGCCTTGATCGCCACATCCCGGCACGAGGCGGCGATCGCTTACTTGCGCGACCAGATCCTGGTGTACCGGCAGGAGCCGGAATTACAGGCACTACTGGCAAAGACCTATGCCGCCCAAGGCAAGCAGGCGCTGCAGCACATGGCGCTAGCCGAATCGTACGCACGTGAGGGCGGCACACAACGCGCGCTCGATCAGCTGATCATCGCCCGTCGCGCAGGTGACGCATCGTTCTATGACCAGTCAGTCATCGACGCCCGCGAGCGTGAACTCCGGGCACTGCGTCGCGACGAACTGCTGGAAGAAAAGACCGCGCGCTGACCTGCGTATTTTTGCCAGGTCTGGCTGGGTATATTCAGGCCGGGTCCGGCTGTGG
>JACMQD010000289.1 GCA_014377155.1 Herminiimonas sp. | reverse complement strand
GGCCAAACGGGACAGTGCCCGGTGAGCGTCACCGTGCAAACAACGGCAGGCCCGGTGCGCACGATTCCGCAGATACAGGGTAGTGGACCGGCCAGTCCATTTGTCGGCACCAGCCAGACGACGGAGGGTGTCGTCACCCATCGGGTCAGCAATGGTTTCTACCTTCAGGATCCGGTCGGTGACGGTGACCCGGCGACTTCCGACGGTATTTTCGTATTCACCAGCAGCGTCCTAGCAGTGGCGGTCGGTGACCGCGTGCGGCTGACTGCGACGGTTGCGGAATTCGTGGCGGGCGACGCTGGCCGCACCGTTACGCAGTTGACAGGCGTCAGCGGCTTGGTGGTGCTCAGTTCCGGTAACGTCGTCACGCCCGTGGCCATCACATTGCCATTGGCCGACCCGCGCGACTTCGAGCGATTCGAAGGCATGCTGGTGAAATTCACGTCGCCACTGACCGTCAGCCAGAATTACTTTCAGGGCCGGTATGGCCAGTTGACACTGTCGTCCGGCCGTCTGGAAAAACCGACCAACCGCTATCCGGCCCGCTCGGCTCAGGCAATCGCCGCCGCCGCTGCCAACGCCGCCAATGTCATTGTCCTTGACGACAATACCGCCAGTCAGAATCCCAATCCGATACCGTATATCGGTGTCGGCAACACGCTGCGCGTCGGCGACACCGTGTCTGGCCTGACCGGCGTCATCGACTTCGGCCTCGTGACGGCGTCGAGCGCGGGACCTGCTGGCTACAAGCTGCAGCCGAGCGTGGTACCGGTTTTTTCGCGCGACAATGCGCGCACGGCGGCGCCGACCATCCCAACCGGTAATGTCAAGATTTCGAGCTTCAATGTGCTGAATTTTTTCACCACATTCACCGACGGCACCACCGCCACCGGTCAGACCGGACAAGGCTGCTCACTGGGCGCTTCGGTGGCACGATCGAATTGCCGCGGCGCCGATAATCTCAATGAATTCTTGCGCCAGCGCGCCAAGATCGTCGCGGCCCTGTCGGCTATCGATGCCGATGTTTTCGGCCTGATGGAAATCCAGAACAATGACGACATCGCCGTAACGCAACTGGTTACCGCGCTCAATGCGAGCGTCGGTGCAGGCACCTACGCCGTGGTACCGAAACCGTCCGGCATCGGCGCCACCGGCGACGACGCGATTCGCGTTGCGATGATCTACAAGCCGGCACGCGTCGGTCTTGTTGGCATTGCCCGATCCGATACCGACCCGGTCAATAACAGGCCACCGATGGCGCAGACGTTTGCGGCTGCCAGCGGCGAGCGCTTTTCGCTGATCGTCAATCACCTGAAATCAAAAGGCAGTTGTCCGGCGACAGGCGACGGCGATGTCGATCAGGGCGATGGACAGGGCTGCTGGAATGCGACCAGGGTGCGCCAGGCACAGCGCCTGACAAACTACTTCATCCCGCAAATGCAGGCCGCCGCTGGCGACGCCGACGTGCTCGTCATCGGCGACTTCAATGCCTATGGCGCTGAAGACCCAATCAATGCGTTGACCGCCACCGGCCTGGTCAATCAGATCGAACGCTTCGTACGTCGCAGCGGCGTACCGTATTCGTACGTGTTCGATGGCGAATCCGGCTATCTCGACCATGCGCTGGCGACCGCATCGCTGAGTGCACAGGTGATCGGCACGACCGAATGGCATATCAATGCCGACGAACCGGTCGTGATCGACTACAACACCGAGTTCAAACCGCAGGACCTGTACACGGCATCGCCATACCGCGCATCGGATCACGATCCGGTCGTGATCAGCCTGAATCTGCAGTCCACGCTAGTCGATGTCACAAGCCGCGTCACGCTTGCCAGTTCCGGTGCGGTCTTCAACCGGGCCACGCAAACGTTCAACACGACCTTGTGGATTACCAATGCCGGAGCCAGTGCACTCGCCGGCCCGTTGCAGGTGGAAATCACCGGCCTGGCATCAGGCATCACGGTCGCCAATGCGACCGGCAGCCGATCGGGCGTGCCTTATTTGACGCTCGACATCGGCGCCTTGGCACCGGGGCAAAAGATCGCCGTGCCAGTCAATTTCACAAATCCATCGAGGGCCGATTTGCGCTACACGGCCAGAATCCAGTCAGGCAAATTCTAGAGAGTTCAAAATGAAAAATAGTAATGTCGTTCGCGCGCTGCGCGACCTGTCGTTCGCACTATCCTTATTGCTGGTGGTAGGGACTACGTCCGCCGCGCCTTATCAAGTGCATCTGGATACCAATACGCTGGCTGGCTTTGGCTGGCTCGATCTGCAATTCAATCCCGGTCAGGCAACCGCACCGGCGGCAACGGCTACCGTATCCACGTTTAGCGGTGCAGTGGGCAATGAGGCGCCGCAGGTTTTCGGCGACGTCCGTGGCACGTTGCCAGGTGTCGTCACCTTCGGTAACACCACTGCATTCAACAATCTTTTCCAGAAAGTGAACCTGGGCGGTTTGATTGACTTCAGTGTCGACTTCAGCGGCGCGTTTCTCAGGACCATCGACAACATCGGTACCAGCTTCGCGGTCGCCCTGTATGCCGACGACATGATGACGCCGTTGGGCAATGCAGACGCAGCGGGCAGCCTGGCCAATTTCGCGCTGTTTCCGGCAAGCGCGGACGGCGCTGGCCAAGTGACTTTTACGATAGCCGACGCGTCGATCGTGTCGGTCGTCCCGGGAATTGGAAAGGAGGTTCCCGAGCCTGGGCAGGTGCCGCTGTTTATTCTGGGACTGATCGCGCTAGGCATGGGTTCGTTGCCTCGGCGTAGCAAATAGCATTAAAAATTCGGCCGCTCTGGTTCGATATTTTGCGCGGCGAGCAGGCTGCAAGACAAGGCCCGCTATGGATCCATATCGCTGTAAGGGTAGAAAAGCTGCGGTCACGAGTGCGTACCGGAGTCGGTGCGGCGCAATATATATTATTTTCATAAACACGAAAAACTCGCTACGCAATTTTATAAATATATTAATTCAGCTATGGCGCGGGCCTACTGCATGCCTCTTAGCCGTCAGCTTTCGATATGGAAATGTCGCTTGTGCGTTGCAAAAATAAATTGCAAAAAGTTTGAACTTGGATGTTTTCGATCAGTCATTGGAAAGCAATTCAGCGCATCGTCACAAGGACCGCGCCACATGATTTGTACGTATATCCCATCATCAAAACTGAAAGGTTTCATCATGGTTCCGTTTTCACAGCAACAAGTACCACCCGCCGTCAAATCCCATCTGGATTCCCAATTTTCATTTTTCGTCGACATGTCCAAGCGCATGTTCGACGGTGTACAGCGCATGAGCGAGCTCAATATGCAGATCGCGCAAAATGTCATGGAAGAGGCGATCAACGGGTCGCATCAACTAATGGAATCCAACAACCCGCACGAGTATCTGGCCGTTGCAGTCGGGCAGTTACAGCCGATGCCCGACCGGATGCGGTCGTATCAGCAAAAGCTGAATAATATTGCCGCCGACGTACAGGTCGATTTGTCTAAAACTGCAGAACAGCATTTGCCACAAACAACACGCACGGCCGCCGCTGTAGCCGAAGAAGTCATCCGTCGCACCGCGGAAGAAAATGATAAGGTGACAGAGCGGCAGAAAGCTGTTTTCGACAAAGCCGTGCAAACGCGTAATGATAGTGCTACGCAACAAAATGGCCATTTCCACCCGCAGCAAGGTCCACAAGGCCAGCAAGGCAAGCAGCAGCCAGGTAAGCCTAACTGATTACGCCGCATGCAGCAGATGACGCCGGCGATAAGACAGCGTAGTTCGAATTTTTCTGGACTAGCGCAAGACGAAAAATTTTTCTTGTTGCAGGAGAATGCAAGCCTGAACCTCGGTAAGCGCAAGTAAAAAAGATCGACCGGCGAAGGGAGGACTCTATAGAGTCCTCCCTGTTTTTTTGCTGGATTTTCAGTGGCCTTTCGATCGGCTTCACTGCTAAGTTCCAAATAAAATTTTTTCGCCTCGCTTCAACGATCCGCATTCGACGATACAATCCATTCGACGACATAAACTCGATGCGCAACGTCCGAAGGTACCGTAGCGCCACGCATCGCATTCGGCCTGCTGGCCCTGATCGTTCACGTACTGCTCAACGTAAGCTATTTTTTTCCGTTCAAATTTCATAGCGAAAAAATATAAGGGGTTTCAATGCAGCTCTCCCAAGAGTCCGCCGCGCCACCGTTGCTGATCATAATGAATGCGGGGTCAGGACATAACGACACCGACCAGACCAAAGACACGATCGAGCGGACGGTGCAGGCATCCGGACGCGCATTTCGTATGATCCTGGTCGAGGATCCAAGTCAGATCGAGCAAATTGCGCAGCGTACCGTCAGCGAAGCAAAAGCATGCAAAGGCGTTGTGGTGGTGGCCGGTGGCGATGGCACGATCAACACCGTTGCCAACGCCGTACTTGGCAGTGGCTGTCCATTCGGTGTCCTACCGCAGGGCACCTTTAATTATTTTGGACGCACG
>JACMQD010000003.1 GCA_014377155.1 Herminiimonas sp. | reverse complement strand
TATCGGTGAAGGATTTAAGAAACACTGCAATCAGAACGAATCCCACGAGCCAGCCGCCAGCCGCCCACAATCGCCCGACAGCCGTCAAGCGCGAAACGGCTAACACCGAATTGCCAGCGCCTCCCCTGAGCCACTGCATCCAGCCCCAGATCGACACGACGATGAACACCAGCTGCAAGGCCGTATCACCGTACAGCTTCGCCTCGATAAATACGATGGCATAAGTGGCGGAGGACACGATCGAAAATAGCCACGCCCAGTGGGTTTGCCGAATATTGAGCACGACGGTGATCATGGCCAGGATGAAGGAAATCAGCTCCAGCGGCGTGGTGGCAAATCCGTACAGCGGCAGAGAATCATTCATGCGGATGCCAAATAGGGTTGAGTCGGGCGGAAGCCGCGAATTCTACAGACAATTGCAGTGCGCGAGTCGGGTGCGACAAGCCTGTCGTTGTTATTCATTCGGCACAGCAGACTTCGCACGCATTGTTATCTAACAGCCAAATTCCCCCATAAATATTGTTAAGTAGACTACAATTAACCGTCAAAAAAGACACAGTATTTAACACTCTTACGAAATATCGGCACAAAGAATATTTCCTTATAACAATTTTACGTATAGTGGTAGTAGTGCCTTTTTCTGAAACCCTACATGGCGCCCACTCTGGAGAAGGTATGAGAAATATACTGCTTCGAACATTTCTGCCCTTTTCCGTGCTGTTGCTGATGACGGCATGCGGTGGCGACCGCACTGCGCAAACAGGCGATCCGGTCCGGGCCCTGGCGCAGGTCAGCGTCGTCAATGGCACCGCCAGTTTCGGCGGCGCACGCAGCAATTACACGATCGTCAAAACCGCCCCCGGCTACACCATAACTGACAATGTCGGTAGCGACGGCGTCACCGTGCTAGGCACGGTCGAGTCGCTCCGGTTCGTGGATGTCAGTATCAATCTCGCCATCGCATCCAAAGCCGCCAGCATCGATGCTGCCGACCTGAAGCTGCTGACCGAACTGTACGTGGCATTTTTCAACCGCGTCCCCGATGCGGATGGACTGGCTTACTGGATCGATCAGTACAAGCTCGGGAAATCGATCGACAGCATCGCCGACAGTTTTTATGCCGCAGCAGTCCAGTATTCGACATTGACCGGTTATTCAGCGACGATGAGCAACGCCGATTTCGTCAGAGTGATTTATAAAAACGTCCTGGGCCGCTCCGGTGCGACCAGTCCGCCAGACGCCGACGTGCAGTACTGGAGCAACCAGTTGGCCAGCGGCCAGTCCGGCAGGGGCCGTCTGATTCGCGTGATACTGACGTCGGCGCATACGTTCCTCAATGACCCGACCTGGGGCTGGGTGCCGCAACTGCTCGACAACAAAGCCGTGGTCGCCAATACCTTTTCGGTACAGCAGGGGCTGACCTACAACACGCCTGAAGAATCGATCAGCAAGACCATGGCGATCGCTGCGCTGGTGACATCCACCAACACCATTGCCGCATTGCAGTCGATCGACGCAATCACGGTCGCCATCAAGATCACCACGAACCAAGCCGCGCGGTTCCTGGCACAGGCTACCTTCGGCCCGTCAGCGGCCGACATCAACGACCTCATCGCTTCCGGCTACGGGGCCTGGATCGACATCCAGGCAAGCAAGCCGCGTACGCTCCATCGCTCCTACGTCGACAGCATCGCCGCCACGCTGCCCGCTGGCAGCACCGTCAATCAGAACCAGTTCCACGAATCGTTCTGGCAGCAAGCCGCAACCGGCGAGGATCAGTTGCGCCAGCGCGTTACCTTCGCCCTGTCTGAAATCTTCGTGGTGTCGCTGGCCGACAGTACCGTCGCCAACTACCCGCGCGGCGTCGCCAGCTATTACGACATGCTGGCGCAAAACGCATTCGGCAACTATCGCACCCTGCTGGAACAGGTTTCGCTGCATCCGATGATGGGCGTGTACCTGACGTCGCTGCACAACCAGAAAGCGTCCGGCACGCGTGTTCCTGACGAAAATTATGCGCGCGAAGTCATGCAACTGATGTCGATCGGTCTGCTGCAACTGAACCAGGATGGCACGCCTCGCCTCAACGCCGGCAAGCCAATCGAAACCTACACCAACGCCGACATCACCGCCATGGCCCGGGTATTCACAGGCTGGAGCTGGGCCGGACCGGACAAGAGCGATACCCGCTTCAACGGTGGCAATGCCGACCCGGATCGCGACTGGAAGCCGATGCAAAGCTATCCGAAATTTCATGCGACGACCGAGAAAAGCTTTCTTGGCACGACGGTCGGCGCCCAAGGCACGGCAAACCCCGAGGCTAGCCTTAAGATTGCGCTCGATACCTTGTTCAATCATCCCAACGTCGGCCCGTTCATTGGCCGCCAGCTGATCCAGCGCCTGGTCACCAGCAATCCGAGTCCGGCGTATGTAGCCCGCGTAGCTGCAACGTTCGCCGACAACGGGCAAGGCGTGCGCGGCGACATGAAAGCGCTGGTCAAGGCAGTACTGACCGATCCCGATGCACGCAATGAAACCACGCTGGGCAATCCGGCCGCGGGCAAGCTGCGTGAACCGGTCGTGCGCCTGGCGCACTGGATGCGCGCCTTCAATGCCAAGTCGACCTCCGGCCGCTTCCTGCTGGGCAGCCTGGATGATCCGCTGACCTCGCTGGGCCAGACGCCGATGCGTTCGCCGTCGGTGTTCAATTTTTTCCGTCCGGGTTATGCCCCGCCTAACACCACTCTCGCCAGTAGCGGCCTGGTGGCGCCGGAAATGCAGATTACCGGCGAGACCTCGGTAGTCGGCTACCTCAACTTCATGGCGGACGTGATCAATAACGGCACTGGCAGCAGCCGCGACATCAAGCCCGACTATAGTGTCGAGCTGGCGTTGGCAGACAAGCCGGAGCAGCTGCTCGATCGTGTCGATCTGTTGCTGATGGCGGGCCAAATGCCGGCGGCGTTGCGCAGTCAGATTCTGATGGCGATCAGCGGTGTCGCGATTTCCGCGACCAACGCCACCACCGAAGCCGCCGCTCGCAAGAATCGCGTCAATCTCGCGATCTTCCTGACGATGGCGTCGCCTGATTACCTTGTGCAGAAATAACCGGAGCACGCCATGGCTACTAATAAACCCTCTGCCTCACGTCGGGAGTTCCTGCGCGCCGCCTCGATGATGTCGATTGTCGGGTCCAGCGCCGCGCCGTTCGCACTGAATCTGATGACCATCGGCTCGGCTGCGGCCCAGAATGCACCGGCCGACTACAAGGCGCTGGTCTGCCTGTTCCTGTTCGGTGGCAATGACCATGTCAACACGGTACTGGCAACCGACAGCACGTCATGGAACGAATACATCCGCATTCGCACTACCAATGAAGCGGGCTCGATCGCGTTGCCGGTGGCCGGCACTCAGGGCGGGGTACTGCCGATCGTACCGCGTACGGCACAGGGCGCGCGCGGCTTCGGCCTGCATCCGAGCCTGGGACCGCTTAAGGATTTGTTCGATAGCGGCCGGGCCGCGATCGTCGCCAATGTCGGACCGCTGATCGTGCCCACCACCAAGGCGCAATATAAAGCTGGCAGCGTGCCGTTGCCGCCCAAGCTGTTTTCCCATAACGATCAGCAATCGCTGTGGCAAGCCTACAAGCCGGAAGGCGCCAGTTACGGCTGGGGTGGGCGTATGGGCGACCTGCTTGCAGCCAATAACAGCAATGCGATCTTTACGAGCGTATCGGCGTCGGGCAATGCAGTTTTTCTGGCCGGACGCAGCATCAATCAATACCAGATCAGCGGCTCCGGTGCGGTAGCCATCAACAATCTCACGAGCACCCTCTTCGGTACGTCCGCCAATGCCAATCCGCTGAAAGCGATCATTTCCGGCGAACGCGCCAATCTGTTCGAGAAAGAACATGCGGCCATCGTCCGGCGCTCGATCGATGCGCAGGGCCTGCTGGCCACGGCGATGCTTCCGGCCGGACCAACCGGCGTACCCAGTCCGGCGCAGTATGCCAACCCGAATACCGGCGTCATGGCCACCAACGCATTGGCAACGCAATTGCAAACGGTGGCGCGAATGATCGCCGGACGCAGCGCGCTGGGCATGAAGCGGCAAGTGTTTTTCGTCAGCATGGGCGGTTTCGACACCCATGACTTCGAAAAGACTGCGCACGCCGACCTGATGGCCAAGCTGGCCCATGCGATCGCATATTTCAACTCGACGCTGGTGACTTTGCCGGGCGGTGACATGAGCAATAATGTGACGCTATTTACGGCATCGGATTTTGGCCGTACTTTTACCAGCAACGGCGATGGCACCGACCATGGCTGGGGTTCGCATCACTTCGTAGTTGGCGGCGCCGTTAAGGGCAAGGACATTTACGGCACCTTCCCGGTGACGGGTCTCGGGCATGATCAGGATGTCGGGTCCGGCAGCATGCTGCCCACCACGTCAGTAGATCAATATGGAGCAACGCTGGCGGCCTGGTTTGGTTTGAGTCCGACGCAAATCGTCGAGGTGTTTCCGAATGCAGGCAATTTCGCCAGCCCGACGATCGGCTTCGTCTAGCCGATCGCGCAATCGGCTAGACGAAGCCGATCGTCGGTCATTTACGCTTGTGTCCTTTGTGCGCGCGCAAAGCGGCATTTTGCGATTGCAGAATCGAATCGACACGCATCGAGGCCTCGCGTGCGAGCAGTTGCGCCAGTTCGCCACTGGGGAACAATTCCGGGCTGCGAAAACTGAGCCACGCATAGGCAGAGTAGAGCCGGCAACTGTCTTCGACATCCTGCAAGTTCTGGCGCGCACCGGCGCCGTTCTCACGGTGCAACGTCGACGCTTTCTTTTTCGACAGCGCACGCGCCCAGCTCTGCCAGGCCGCATGCAGGGACGGCACCCGTGAGGAGATCGGCACCAGCGACAGCGTGAATTTTTCGGCGACCGTCAGTGGCAGCGTATCGAGCCACAACGCGCGGTCCGATTGTTCGTCGGTAATGCGCGGGAAAAAGAAGCCATCTGGCACGTCGATGTTGTGCGCAAAGCGCTTGAGCAGTTTTGCCAGCGACTGCTCGCCAGTGACGGCGGCGATGCGATGCAGGTGTTCCAGCGACGGCGCCACCGCAAAGCCGCTAGCCGAGATCGGCGGAATCTTTTCCTTCAAGAGCGAACGTATGACGTGATGGGTTTCTTCGTCATAGCCAGCGACGAAGCCTTCTTCATGGACACCGAAGCGCCCTGCCCGGCCGGCAATCTGCCGCGCCAGCGACGCCGACACTTCCTCTTCTTCCACGCCGTTGTACTTGACCGACGTGGTCATGACGACGCGCTCGATCGGCAGGTTCAAACCCATGGCGATCGCATCGGTACCGACCACGATATCGGCGGAGCCGTCCCGAAAACGCGCGGCTTGCGCGCGCCGCACTTCAGGCGACAGGTTGCCGTAGACCGTCGCCACCGAAAATCCGCTTTCGGTAATCATGTCGCGCCACATCAAGACCTCGCGCCGCGAGAACGCGATCACTGCGTCGCCGCGCCGCAGGCTGCGCAACTTGCGCACCGGACCCGGCTCCATGGTCAGCGGCGCCTTGCGTTTCAAGGTATGCACTTCGAGCGGACACTCGAGCCGGTCGGCCAGCGCTTCGACCGCGCGCCGCGCTTCCAGCGCGCCGACCAGGTACACCACCGTCGCTGGCGCACCACAAACGGCTGCGGTCCAGGCAGCACCGCGATCACGGTCGCCCAGCATCTGGATCTCATCGATTACGGCGACGTCGACCCGGGTGCGGGAATCGAGCATTTCGACGGTGCTCGCGACATGGGTCGCGCCGTCGACGATGCGACGCTCCTCGCCGGTAATGAGGCTGACTTTTAATTCCTTGCCGGCCGGACGCGCGGCGAGCATGCGCTCATAATTTTCCAGCGCCAGCAGACGCAGTGGCGCAAGATAGACGCCGCTCTTGGCTTTCATCAGCGCCTCCATCGCCAGATGCGTCTTGCCCGAATTGGTCGGCCCAAGCAACGCGATCAGGCGACGCGGTAGCCGCCGCGCCAGATCGAAGGATTCGGGATATTCGGATAGATTGATGCTCTGCTTGGTGAGTTCGGCATGGCGTTCTTCCTGCTGCCGTTCGATCGCGTGGGAGAGGCGCTGGTCGATGCGCTCGAAGACGTGCTCGACCGGGTCAGACGTATCCTTGTTACCCAAGGCCCCGAGAAAAACCATGCCCTCCAGTCCGGCATCGTCGGCGCGTGCCATGATCGCCTGCGCAAAACCGGCGACCTTGCGCTGCAGCGTCGCCAGCGCACCGTCGGCAACACGTTCACCGATCAGGGCGCACTGCGCTTGTGGCGCCATATTGCGCCATTTGCTCGGCTTGGCCAGTACGCCGTTGCTGGGTACCAGATCAAACGGCACACGGGTCGAACCCACCTGCGCCACCCCGGTCAAGCGGATGAAGACACGGCCTTCCAGCTTGACCAGTTCGGCGCCCAGCGACAGCGCATGCACTTCCGGCGTGGTCACCGGTACCTGATCGGCTGTTGTCATGGCATTGAAAAAAATCGGGCGGCGAAGTACAAGGTCATGCCTTGGGCAAAGTTACGCCGCGCTGACCCTGATATTTGCCGCCGCGATCCTTGTAAGACGTTTCGCAAATTTCATCGCTTTCAAAAAACAGCACCTGGGCGCAACCCTCGTGCGCATAGATTTTTGCCGGTAACGGCGTCGTGTTGGAAAACTCCAGCGTCACATAGCCCTCCCATTCCGGCTCGAACGGCGTGACATTGACGATGATGCCGCAGCGCGCGTAAGTGGATTTGCCCAGGCAAATCGTCAGCACGCTGCGGGGAATACGGAAATATTCGACAGTACGCGCCAGTGCGAACGAATTTGGCGGGATGATGCAAACGTCGCCCTTGAAATCGACAAACGATTTTTCATCGAAATTCTTGGGGTCGACGATGGTCGAATTGATGTTCGTGAAAATCTTGAACTCGTCGGCGCAGCGGATATCGTAACCGTACGACGACGTGCCGTAGGAGACGATCTTGTTACCGTTCTCGACGCGGACCTGGCCTGGCTCGAACGGCTCGATCATGCCGGTTTCCTGCGCCATGCGGCGAATCCATTTATCGGATTTGATGGTCATTATTTTCTTTGCTTAGCTGAGTGGCGGGACGGATCGCCTCGCGTGCGGGTTGCGATGGTCGATATGCGGGCAGACTGCCGAATTTTACGTGAAAACAGCCCGCTTCAGCGATCGGGTTAATATTGACTTAAACATAAGGTGGATGCCGAAGTTGTGATCTATAGTTAACTATGACGCAAGTCGGGAACAGACATTTCGCGCCTGACTGGCGGCACATCGCTGTAACACCTCCATTCATGATAACAAGGACCTTTCATGGCAAAGATACTCGCGCTGTACAAATAACCTGCTGACGAAAATGCCTTTACGCGCTATTACTTCGACAGCCACATACCGCTGGCCAAGACCATTCCGGGGCTGCGTTCCTACGAGGTCAACGATGGGTCGGTTATGGGACCGGCCGGTGCGTCCGACATTTTCCTGGTTGCGGTGCTGACGTTCGATTCGATGGAAGCGGTTCAAACGGCGTTGGGGTCGGCAGAGGGGCAAGCGACGGTCGCCGACCTGCCCAACTTCGCCACCTCGGGCGTCGAGATCCTGATGTGCGACACCAGGATCGTGTGACGTCCTGAGCTTCAGTTAGCGCCTTTGGCGGCCCCGGCTCTTGGAAACATTTGGCTGGCAGGAGATCGGGGCGCACACCCGGCAGCCATATTCGGTATGTACAACAACCGCGCGGCAGGTCGCATGGGATACAACAGTCATTGATCAATCGATCGAATGATCTATACTACTAGCTCAAAGGAGCTAAACATGGCTGCAATCCTGAAAGCAACGAAATCACGGCTCGACAAAACCGGGACGCCGGTCACGTTTGCGAACATCTACCTGATCGCGCCGCACGCCCGTATCGAGGCCATAAAACGCGGTGTCCCTGCGCGACATGTCAACGAGTTGGCGGAACGGATGGATATTTCCAAGGAATCTTTGATCGACACGCTGAGACTGTCGCGGGCAACGGTCAACCGCAAGGTACGCGAAGAAAAGCTGCTGTCCCAAGATGAATCGGAGCGCGTACTGGGCGTCGAATATCTGATCGGCCAAGTCGAGAACATGGTCAACGAATCCGGCAATCAGGAAGGATTCGATGCAGCCAGGTGGGTGTCGACTTGGCTCGACTCTCCGTCACCGGCACTCGGCAATAGAAAGCCGGCCAGCTATCTCGATACCGTGGAAGGCCAAAAACTGGTATCGAGCCTGCTGGCAATGGCGCAAAGTGGTGCCTACGCTTGACAATATCGGTATGGCGCATCGCGGTCGAAGCGCCGACCTATGCGGCCAACGACATGACCGGTGCCAGCGCGAAAATATCGGGGGGCCGCTGGAATAGCGTCGGTACCCCGGTCGTGTATTGTGCATCCAACATTGCGTTGGCCACGCTGGAGACCTTGAGCTTTATCCGCACCGGTTCGTTGCCGTTCAACCGTTTTCTGGTACGGATCGACGTGCCGGACGAGCTATGGCGCAAGCGCGAAACCCTCCACCCCCTTCCCAGCGGTTGGGACGCCCTACCTTCCGGCGTGACAAGCCGAAAAGCCGGTGACCTGTGGCAAACAGGCAATCGATCAGCGCTACTGGTGGTCCCTTCCGTGATCGTTCCAGACGAAACCAATGTGCTGATCAATCCCGCCCATACCGCCTCGCGACACATCATCGCCACGACAATTAAACGCTGGGTCTACGATCCACGTTTTTTTTAAGGGCATCGGGCGAGGCCGCCGCGTCGCATTCTCAGGGCGAATCGTTTTCGATTAACAGGCTGCGTGTAGCAATACCAAGCGCCAGAACACCGAAAATAATCGCCAGCGACGTGCCTGACAAACGCTTTTCAAATCCGGGGGTAACGCGTTTCGGGATCAGATAATAATCGGTGACATAGGCGCCTGCTGCGACAACCGCGGCGCCGGCCAGTGGCTTGACGACTGTGCTTCTAGGGTCCGAGTCACTGCGTGAGGACGCAAACCACTTTTCATAGACAGCAGCCCACATGATGGACGCAGCATGGTTCAACAGAAAACCGCTTGCCGTGTACTTCCACGAAGGGCGATCCTGGCGCGCTGCCTGATCTCCCCAGAAGATGTGACTAGTCGCATTCAGTGGCGCAGTGTAAGAGCCGGCTTCCCGCTTGCCGGCTACCGAAGCGGCGACTGCGGTTGCTACACCGGCCACGGTGCCGGAAACCAGCGACCGGCCGATTAGATTGTCCTTGTCTCGCATGACAGAGTCCTTTGCCTTAGTTTAAAAACAGACCGACGGCGTCATTATCGCGTCGTGTGAATTCAATCAGTTTTGTCGTGCTTTTCAGGGTCGTGTCCCCAGTTCATCAGTGAATACCGCCAGTCGCTGGTAGACGGGTCGTGCGTGGTCGGCCCTTGTGCGAGATGGCGATGGATAAAACCCACCACCTTGCGCATGTGGGCAAAATCATCGTCATCGAAATCTTTCCGGTCCTGATCCAGCAACGTGGCAATGCGCTCTCCCGAGCGGTGTCCGACCGATTCCTCCTGGCCCTTTTTCTGGCCGACACGCTGCGAATCCTCAGTGGCAAGCCACTTGTGCAACTGCGCAGACGTCATGTTGACCGCAGTCTTGAATTCCGCAATGATGCGACGCCGTTCATCCGCATGTAAGGCCTCGCGCGAATTATTCATGCCGATACTCACGGATGTTTTTTCAATGCGTCAGGCTTGTGCGCAGCCTCGGCCCCCGTCTTGTCGCTCTCGACCAGATACTGCGGCGCGTCGGCCGAGGCGTTCACGTGATGGCCCTTGATGTCGGTCGGCGCAGTCAGCTTTTTCTTGACGGTACCATGCACCGTCCCTTGCGAGGATTGCCACTGAACTTTGTCGCCTTTCTTGAATGCATCGGACATTCTTGCTCCTTCAATGGACAGATCGACATGCTTCGGTAGATTTCGGATATTCGATTCAGGCTGCAAAATCTTTCGCGCATCGATGGAACCATGCACGCAGGATGTCACATCAAAACGTAATGAAACTATCACGGCATCATGACCTTATCCGGCGTCATCGGCGTACTTCTGACACGCTGTCCGGTGGCATGAAAAATCGCGTTGGATACGGCTGCTGCGACGCCGACCAGACCGATTTCGCCGACGCCCTTGGCCCCGAGCCTGCTGACGATCCGATCGTCTTCCTCGACGAAAATCACGTCGATATCATGGATGTCTGCATTGACAGCGACATGGTATTCCCCGAGGTTGTGATTCATGAAACGTCCCAGCCGGTGGTCGGCGTGGGTCTCTTCATGCAGCGCCTGGCTGATGCCCCACACCACGCCGCCGATAATCTGACTGCGCGCGGTCTTGGGATTGATAATGCGGCCGGCGGCGACCGCACTGACCACGCGCGTCACACGCACCGTACCGAATGCCTCGTCGACGCGTACTTCGCAAAACACTGCTGAGTGCGTCGCGCGCAGGTATTGCATCTGCTTCGGAACGTTAGGAAGCAACAGATATTTTTCTTCGATCTTCGCTAGACCGGCGGCTTCCAGGATGGCCGTCAGTGAAACCGCGCTGGCGGGCTGTCCGATAAACTGCAGGTTGCCGTCGACGAACTCGATCTGTGTGAAACGCGCTTTTGCCATCGGCGATCCGGGCATTTTCCTGGCAAGCTGGAATAGGCGATTCTGTAATTTTTCACAAGCGCCGTCCACTGCAGAACCGACAGTTGCGATATGCGACGAGCCACCTTCGATGGGCGCCACCGGCAGCGTCGAGTCGCCCAGCTGGAATGTCACCCGTTCCAGCGGCAAGCCCATCGCCGCCGCCGCAATCATGCTCATCGCCGTATAGGTGCCGGTGCCGATATCCGTCGCAGCGCTGCTGACGATCAGCCGACCGTCAGCATGGATCACGGCGCTGGCGCGGGCAAACATTTGCATCGCATCCCACATGCCGGTCGCCATGCCCCAACCGATCAGCTCGGAACCTTCTCGCATCGAGCGTGGCGCCAGCGGTCGTCCGGCCCAACCGAAACGCGCTGCACCTTGCTCATAACAGGCGCGCAATTCCTTGGTCGAATAAGGCAGGCCGCGGCTCGGGTCTTTTTCGGCGTAATTTTTCAAGCGTAATGCCAGCGGGTCCATGTTCAGCTCATGCGCCAGCTCATCCATGGCCACTTCGAGGGCATGCACGCCGTGCGCTGCGCCCGGCGCGCGCATGTCGATCGGCGTGTACTGGTCGAGATCGACGAGGTGATAGCCGAGCCGGATATTGTCGCAAGCGTACAGCTCGCCCGACCAATTGACCACGACTTCGACATAGTCCTCAAGGCGCGATGTCTCGGCCACGGCTTCGTGGATAATCGACTTGAGCGTGCCGTCGCGCTCGGCGGCGAGTTTGACGTACTGCAGCGTTTCTGGCCGGTGACCGATCGTAAACATTTGCTGACGGGTCAGCCCGACTTTTACCGAGCGCTTCAATTTCATCGACGCCATCACGGCCAGTGGTAACTGATACTGAGGACGCAGCGCCGAACCGAACGCACCGCCGACATAGGGATTGCGCACGGTGACCATTTCCTTGGATAGTCCGAATACATGACTGACATACCAGCGGCTGTTTTGCGAACCCTGGGTTTTGTCATAAATCGTCATGTGGCCGCCCTCATCGCGGATTACCGTCGAGGCGAACATTTCCAGTGGATTGTGATGCTCGACACCGCTGTAGTATTCGGCTTCCATCTTGACCGGCGCTGCGGCGAATGCGTCGTCGGCAGAACCCTTCTCTTTCGGCGGCGGCGCATATCCTGCTTTGAGCCTGCTCGGCGTATACTTGCGATGCAGATTCGCCAGCAGCATCGTGTCGTGCGGTTCGGCTTCGTAAGAAACCCTGACCAGCGCCGCGCCATGCCGCGCCGCCTCGAACGTGTCCGCCAGTACCACCGCCACCGGCTGCCCGCTGTAGACGATCCGGTCATCGTACAACGGCCGGAAGGGCGAGCCGCCCGGTGCCGTCATGTCCTTGTAGAACAGGTCGAACGAGCGCATCTGCGGTCGGTTGTCATAGGTCATGATTTCGATGACGCCCGGCGCCGCCAACGCCGCCGCCAGGTCGAAAGCGGTGATGCGGCCCTTGGCGATCGTGCTGCTAACGACTACCCCGTGGATCAAGTCCATGGCAGGATGCTCAGCTGCATAGCGCGCCCGGCCGGTCACTTTTTCACGTCCGTCCACCCGCGAAACTGGCATGCCGATGCTGACATTTCCGGTGCCGTCGTCGGCTACCGGTGTACGCAATGCTTCGATCAGATCGGTCACGTTGGCTCCCTGCTCATGTCATGTTCGGATGAATCGGATGCGCTCGACAGGTTGGTAATGGTGCCGGCATGGGCAAGCTCCAGAGCGCGTATCACCGCCCGATGCGCCATCGCGATCTTGAAGTCGTTTTCGCCTTGGCCCTGCGCGCCAGCAAGCAACGCGTCGGCAGCCTTGGCAAATTGCGCAGCATCGGGCCGCGAACCGGCAAGGAGCGCCTCTGCCTCCGGTCTGCGCCATGGTTTGTGGGCTACGCCGCCCAGAGCGATACGGGCTTCGCGCACAAAGCCGTCGGCGCTAATGTCGAGCGCTGCCGCAACCGACACCAGCGCAAAAGCGTACGACGCGCGGTCGCGCAGTTTCAGATAGACCGAGTGACCGACAAATTGCTGCGACGGCGGCAGCTCGATATGGGTGATCAGTTCGCCGGCAGCCAGTGTGGTATCGAGCTCCGGGTGGCCTCCAGGCAGCCGATGCAGTTCGCCGAAAGCGATCTGGCGTTTGCCGTCCCTCGACTCGACATGCACCATCGCATTAAGGGCAGCCAGGGCGACACACATGTCGGAAGGATGGGTGGCGATGCAATGTTCGCTCGCGCCGAGGATTGCCAGCTGGCGCGTCAGCCGGCCTATCGCGGGACAACCGCTTCCCGGCTGGCGCTTGTTGCACGGCACGCCGACATCGTAGAAATAATAGCAGCGGGTACGCTGCAACAGGTTGCCGCCGTTGGTGGCCATGTTGCGGATCTGTGGCGAGGCGCCGGCGAGAATCGCTGCGGTCAGCAGCGGATATTTTTCCCTTACCAGCGGGTGATAAGCGGTCGTGGCGTTGCGCGCCAGCGCACCTAGCATCAGGCCGCCGTCTGCAGTTTCTTCGATCGACTCGAGTGGCAAGCGGTTGATGTCGATGAGACTTGCGGGTTGCATTACCCGCTCTTTCATCAGGTCGATCAGGTTGGTGCCGCCGGCAATATACTCGGTTGCCACCCGGTCCAGGCCGGAACCGAGGCCCATTAACCTGACTGCCGAATCGACATCGGGTGCCTGCGTAAATTGGAGGGGATTCATGCCGGCACCGTGCCGGGCACATACGGCCGATCGGGATTATCACGACGTTCGGCCAAACCCATTACGTCACTTACCGCGGCGACAATTTGGGGATACGCACCGCACCGGCAAATGTTGCCGCTCATCAGTTCACGAATATCCGCGACATTGCGTGCTTCTCCTTCTGCCAGCAGGCCCACCGCAGAACACAACTGCCCAGGCGTGCAGTAACCACACTGGAATGCATCGTGCTCGATGAAAGCTTGCTGCAGCGGATGCAACGCTTGTCCTTCGGAAAGACCTTCTACCGTTATGACGTCACTGCCGTTCTGCATTACTGCCAAGGTCAGGCACGCATTGATACGCTTGCCGTTGACGAGTACCGTACAGGCGCCGCATTGACCATGGTCGCACCCTTTTTTGGTACCCGTCAGGCCAAGTCGCTCGCGCAAAAGGTCAAGTAGCGTAACCCAGGCCTCGAGTTCGAATTGCTGTTCCTGGCCATTGATCCGCATCGATAAAGGATAACGCGGCACAGGCGGGCGAACAGATGAGGACACGGGCGCAGCATCGGGCTGGACGCTAAGCGGAGCATTCATGACGATTCCCTTGGCAAGTAAAGTCATTCAGACCATACCTTGCCAAGGTTACAATGATTGTGCGTTTGGTCACACAAGATGTTAATTAACCCGTACGCAGGTCAATCAAATAATCAATCGATCCCGCAAACTGGTGCGTCCGGAACTGACTGCATTGCCGCCTTGGCAACTTCGATTTTTACTTCGACTGGCAGCAGTACACCATTCTTGACGGCAGTCAATTCCGCCAGAATCGAAATTGCAATTTCAGAAGGCGTCTTGCTGCCGATGTACAGACCGATCGGTCCATGCAGCTTTGCCAACTGGGCGTCGCTCAGGTCGAATTCTTTAAGCCGTTCACGCCGTTTGGCGTTGTTGGACCGCGAGCCGATCGCGCCGACATAAAACGCCTCCGACTTCAGGGCCTCCATGAGTGCCAGGTCATCGAGCTTGGGATCATGCGTGAGCGCAACGACCGCACTGCGGCTATCGAGTTTCATCTCGATCACGAGGTCGTCCGGCATGGCATGCACCACCTCGACGCCATTCAGTTGCCAGCC
>JACMQD010000288.1 GCA_014377155.1 Herminiimonas sp. | reverse complement strand
TGCATTTTAATGAATCGTTAAAAGAAATTGAGTTTCCATGAAAATTCGCTTCAAATCCAATACCGTACGTATGGCCCAGCCGATCCGGTCGCGTTGCAATCTCGCCGTTGCCATGCTGGCAGGGTCATTTTCTGTTTCAGTCGTCCAGGCGCAATCTGTGGAGCCCGTATTGCTCGATCAAGTCGTTGTCAGCGTCAGCCGATCAGAACAAAGCCGCTTTGACGCACCGGCGGCGATCGATGTGGTTATAGTCGATCCGTTTCGCAGCATGTCGCCCCTCGTCAATCTGTCGGAACTGCTGTCTGCAGTGCCTGGCTTGCAAGTCAGGGAACGGCAGAATTATGCACAAGATCTCCAGGTGTCCGTGCGCGGTTTCGGCACTCGTTCGACATTCGGGGTACGTGGCGTACGGCTTCTGGTCGATGGCATTCCGGCGACCATGCCGGATGGGCAGGGACAGGCGGCGACCGCCACCTTGACGGCCGCCTCGCGGATCGAAGTTCTACGTGGCCCGATGGCGCAGTTGTATGGTAATTCCGCCGGTGGCGTGGTGCAGGTTTTTACCAGGAATCCACCGCGCGGATCGGAGCCGATGATCGGCTCTGCCAGTGTCGGTGCCGGCTCCGATGGCCAGCGTCAGGTCAGCGCTACCGTGGGCGCAGGGTCCGAGACAATCGGCGGCGTGTTGGACGCATCGCGCTTTACCACCGACGGCTACCGCGATCACAGTGCGGCTGAGCGCACGCAGGTTGCCGGCAAATTGGTCGTGCGACCGTCGAGCGCGACCACGGTGACCGCGATCTTCAATTACTTCGATCAGCCTTTGTCGCAGGACCCGCTGGGACTGACCCGTGCTGATTTCGAGCGCAATCCTCGCCAAGTCGTGCCTGGTGCGATTTTTTTCGATACTCGAAAGACCATCCAGCAGCAGCAGGCCGGCGTGGTGATCGCCCACCGTCTGTCCGACAACGACATGCTTAACGCGCGCGTCTATGGCGGCACGCGGCAGGTGTTTCAAACACTCGCCCTGAGTGGGGCAGCTGCGAACAGTTCCGGCGGTGTGGTTGACCTGGATCGGAATTATGGCGGCGTCGGCTTGAACTGGACACACAAGATGCGTGTCAATGCCATGCCGCTGAGCTGGGTTGTCGGCGTCGAGGCTGATAATCTGCGCGAACGACGTCGCGGCTATGTCAACAATGCACCGGCAATCGGTGACCTGCGCCGGGATGAGGACGATACCGCGCGCAACCTCGACCTGTTCGGTCAGGTCGACTGGGCCTTTGCACCGCAATGGCGGGCCACGGCCGGGGTGCGCTCAAGCCGCGTACGGCTAAGTGTCGACGATCACTTTGTTACGCCTGCCAGCCCCAACGACAGCGGAAGCGTCGAATATCGCAATACCAGTCCCGTCGCAGGTCTGGTATGGAGCGCTGCGGACGACATTAATCTCTACGCCAATGTTGGCCGTGGCTTCGAGACCCCGACGTTAGCAGAATCTGCCTACCGCGCCGGCGCGACCGGACCCAATCTTTCTCTATTGGCTTCGAACAGCGTGCAAACCGAGCTCGGGGCCAAAATTAAACGCGGCCGGCATGCTATCGATGTGGCCCTGTTCGACTCGCGCAGCAAAAACGAGATCGTGCCGTCATCGGTTATTAATGGGCGCTCGATTTTTCAGAATGTCGACGGTGTGCGCCGTCGTGGTGTCGAGTCATCATGGAAGTCTAGCTGGGATCGCGTCACCACGCGGATGGGCTACACCTGGCTCGATGCAAGCTTCCGTAACGCATTCTCGAATGCCCAGAATGCAACCATCGCTGCGGGAAAAAAGCTGCCTGGCGCGCCTGAACACAGTTTGTTCATGGAAGCGCAATATCAACCCAGCGACGCTTTTACGACGGCACTTGAGATGCGCGCCGAGAGCAAGGTCTTTGTCAATGATGTTAACAGCGACTCGGCGCCCGGCTATGCGGTGTTGAATGCGCGTGCCGGCTATTCGGTCAAGGCCGGCGGCGTCAAACTTTATCTGTACGGTCGTATCGACAACCTACTCGACAAGCGGTATGCGGGCTCGGTCATTGTCAATGATGGCAACAACCGTTTCTTCGAACCGGCTGCCGGCAGGCGCTTGTTTGTCGGATTGCGTGCGGCACTGTAATTTTTTAGTGAATGTACTACCGTGAAATATGCCGCTGTACGTGTGTACGGCTGTCGCCGTATGCACGTGCCAAGCTCCTGCGGTATTGGTAGACATTTCCTGGAAAACGTCTTGCGAATCATGGCGATAAGCCAAAGCACCGCTAGTGCGTCGATCAATAGAAACACCGAGGCCTTTTTTAAGATTCCTACATTTCTTCGCAATGCGCCGTTCTCATGCCGTAACTGCCGGGCGCGCTGTTGC
>JACMQD010000287.1 GCA_014377155.1 Herminiimonas sp. | reverse complement strand
GTCCAGGTAGCCGCCATACATGCCGGCGGTATCGCCGCCCACGATCGGCGAAGCCAGCGGTTGGCCTGACCGTCCGAATAGCATCACCGTGGGCGCGACGCGCACCTGGTACCTTGTCGATATCGCGCGTTCGTCAGTGGTTGCGCCGCTGAAATCGGTCAGCGTACCTGTTCCGGTAATGACGACTTCCCGCAAGATCGGGCGCTTGCCGATCGGCGCGTCACGTTCCAGCGGTAGCAGATAGTTGCGTCGGATTTCATCGCAATAGCGACAGCCCGGTAATGAAAAAAGGACGATCACGGGTTGCGCGGTCGTTACCGCAACCAGGGCATCGGCTTGCAAGTCGCTTGCCGGTGTCAGGCTCGACGCTGCCCGGCCAGAAGTTGCGGCGACCAGCACCATCGCGGCAAGGGCGAACCTGACGTGGCGCGCTCCCATGCTAGACCAGCAGCCCTGGATTACCGTCGACACCGATCAGCCGCGGCGTGTTGAGCTTGCGCGGCGCCACGGTCTTTTGGGTGCGCAGCCATTGCGCCACCACATCCCACACCGGTTCGCCACTGGCGCCTTCGGCCACCGGCGCCCAACCCGCGACCTTGTAGGTCTTGTCGGCGTCGATCGGCTTGCCGCCGAGCCGCATGTCCTGTATCCGGCTGCCCATCGATGCCTTCGGTTCGATCGCATAAGTCATGCCGCCGACGCGTACCATATCACCACCCTGCTGATAATACGGGTCGGGGTTGAACAGGTTGTCGGCGACGTCTTCCATGATGGTCTTGATGGTGGCGCCCGTCATGTCGGTCAGCGTGGTGTACGAATACGTAGTGGCGGTCTGGTCCATCAGATGTTCCATCAGGATCGGGCTGTCCGGCAGCAGCGAGGTGCCCCAGCGAAAGCCCGGCGAAAAAGCCAGGTCGGCTCCCTTGACGTCGATCAGCGCATCGACGATCAGCTGGTCGAAGGTGCCGTTGAAATTGCCGCGCCGGTACAGCGTACCCTGAGTCATCGCCAGTTGTTCGCCGAGCTTGGCCGCGAAGGGCGCGCGTGCCTTGGTGATCAAGGCGTCCATCGCCTTGTCGGCTGGCAGGAAATTGGCGAATACCGGTAACAGCCGGTACTTGAAACCCTGGATCGCACCGCCACGCACGTCGAAATCCAGCACGCCGAGAAACTTGCTATTGCTGCCGGCATTGGTGACCAGCGTCTTGCCGCCGGGGTTGGTGACGATAATCGGCGCCGGCATGCCATCATGTGTATGACCACCGAGGATGGCATCGATGCCGCGTACCCGCGACGCCAGCTTGAGGTCGACGTCCATGCCGTTGTGCGACAGCAGAACCACGACTTTCGCCCCCTTGGCACGCGCCTCGTCGACCATCTTCTGCATGTTTTCTTCCTGGATGCCAAAGCTCCAGTCGGGTATCAGGTAGCGTGGATTGGCGATCGGCGTATACGGAAAAGCCTGGCCGATGATGGCCAGTTTGACGCCGTTCATTTCTTTCATCACGTAGGGGACGAATACCTGGTCGCCGAAATCGTTGGTCTGGATGTTCTGGGCAATGAAGTCTACCCGGCCCTTGAAATCGCCATCGACGATTTGCTTGACGCGCTTGTCGCCCAGCGTCATTTCCCAGTGTGCGGTCATCACATCGACGCCCATTTCCAGGCAGGCGTCGACCATGTCCTGGCCTTTGGTCCACAGTGCCGTGGCGGAGCCCTGCCAGGTGTCACCGCCGTCGAGCAGCAGCGCGCCGGGGCGCGAGGCCTTGATGCGCTTGATCAGTGTGGTCAGGTGCGCGAAACCGCCGACCTTGCCGTAGATTCCGGCGGCACGCTCGAAGTCCAGGCAGGTGAATGCATGCGCTGCGGCCGAACCGGGCACGAGCCCGCTCTGCTTCAGGAGGTGGTCTCCGACCAGATGCGGAATGCGGCCGTAAGCGTCGCCGACGCCGATATTGACGCTCGGCTCGCGGAAATGCACCGGTAGCAGTTGCGCATGGCAGTCGGTGAAATGCAGCAAGTGGACGTTGCCGAACCGCGGCGCGTCGTAGAGCTTGTCGGGGGAGGGCGCTGCCAGTACGTGGGGCGCATCCAGCGCCATGCCGGCGGCTGCGGCGATGCCGAGTACCTGCATGAACTCGCGGCGATTCAGACTCATGGTGATTCCATAGTGGTAACGGGTGCGCAGGCGCGCAGGGTAATGCGAATGGCGCGACCTGCGCGATCTGCGTTATTCGCACAGGACGCGCTATTTGTTGACCGGCGACTCCGGGTCGAGCAACAGGGCCATCACATCTTTCAGTTGCGCCTCGGTCAGCACACTCTTGTGGCCGAAGCGCGGCATGTTCGAACAGGCGCGGTACGCTTGGGCATTGTAGATCTTGCCCCAGGTGTAGCGCACGATCGGCTCGCTCTGACCACGCAACTTGCCGTAGTTGTACAACGACGGGCCGAGATTTCCGTAGGAGATTTCTGCCGGACTCATCTGGTGGCAAGCGTAGCAATTGCCGCCGTTGACACTGCCGACGGTGTCCGAGGATTGCATGCCGCGGCCGTTCTGTGCAATCGCTTCACCCTGTTTCCAGTCACCGAGATATTTGCCGTCGGCCGGATAGACCACCGTGGCCAATTGCGCGGCTTCCAGTTTGGCAGCAGTCTCAGCAGGCACCGCTTGCGCGGTATCGCTGCAGATGCGCTCCGCCTCGTCCTGCTGGAATACTTTTTCGCTGGTAGCGGGTCCTTTGCTCGTGAAATCGGCTTGCATCATCTGCAGCGCGGCCTGAGCGTAGTCGGTATTGCCGGCCACTGTGGCGCAGCCAGCGACAATGCCGGCCAGTGCCAGTGCGATCACGGTACGTTTCATCGTTGTGCGTTTCATCGAGGGCTTTCCTAGCGTTTCATGGCGGGGCCGTCATACGTGGCGCCTTCGGCGTTTTTGGCGAGATACATTGTCAGCGCCGTCAGGCTGTCGGAGGCATAGCCCGGCTCTGGAAACCGCTGTTGCCGGTAACAGTCGGCGAGGCGATGCTGCATGGTACGCACTTCGCCTTGCGAGACGCGATAGGCGGGCCAGGTCGCATAAGTGATCTGCGCATCCTTTTTCTCGAGCAGGTTCGGCAACTGCTGCAGACGAATCCGTTGCCCGCTGGCCGAATGACAAGTCGCGCATGCGAAGTCGTGACTGCCACCGCGATAGAAGAACATCTGCTTGCCCAGTTCGTAGGCGCGCTTTTCCGCCGGATGGGTGGCGCTGGCCGCCATGATCATGCCGCGCGATTCACCGGCGACATACGACACCAGACCTTCGATGTTTGACGGATTTCCGGCCGAGCCGAACGGTGTCTTGACTGCTTCGGCACGGGTGAGTCCCTGCAAGCTCATGCGGCAATGGACCAGACGCTGCTCCAGGTCCATCACCTTGTTGACATCCTTGAAATAACGCGGCAATTCGGCATACGCGCCTTTGACCACGCCCGGACCCTTGCCAAGATCGCATTGTTCGAGCGAGGCGTTCTTCGAACCGGCCTTGGTTTTCCACAAGCCTTCGCCGCGCGCTTCCCACAGTTCGGCCGGATTGCCATCGGCCAGCATCTGGCGATACTTGGCGATTTCGTCGGTGGTCGAGGTTTGCGCCATGGCAATCGAGGGGCTTGCCAGCACCGCACCCGCCACTGCAATCAGATAGTTCATGCCGCCTCCTGTTGTCGTTTCATGACGATACGTGCGACGATCGCCCACAGCGATATTTTATCGCTAAAAATCGATGCGTCACGCCAGTATCACGAAGCGATCGCCTGGTCGGTGCGCGTATCGCCCTTGTTGTCGGTCCAGGTGACCGAAATCCGGTCGCCCTTAGCCCCACCTTTGTACTTGAACGCGAGGTACGGATCCTTCGATACCGATGGCCCGAACAGCGCGTCAAGCACGACCCGATCATTCGATTTTACAATCAGACTCTGTATGAAGTGGCCGGGTACCAGGTTGCCACCCACATCTTTGCGCTGACCGGTTTCCATATCATGCCGCATCAAGACCTTGACATCGACTGCATCGCCTGCCGCGATTGCGCGAATACGCATTGGATCGCCCATGATGGTTTCCTTTAAATGTAATCAATAAACAGACTGCGTGGTGCTGCTCCTGGCCTGCCGCATCGTGCGCAATCAACCCCATCAGCCCCCGCAACCGCCCAGGGTGACCTTGATCTCTTTTGAGGCGGTAAGCCACTTGCCATCCGCTTTGACCAGCGCGATGACGTTGGAAGTCGCACCCATCTTGACGCGGGTCGAAATAGTCGGTTCCGTGCCGGGTGGGATGGTGAAGCTGGCGGACATCGCGCTCGGATTCTTTTCGACCAGGATCGCCATGTATTCGGTCTTGGGCAAGGTACTGGAAATCGAGACGGGCACGACCGCACCGTTTTCGGCAATTTCAGGCGCTGTGATGACGATGTCCGGGCTGACCGCAAATTTGTCTCCTCCCAGTTCCTTGAGCACGGCATCGAGGCTTTTGGCATCGAACACTTTGCTGCTCCATTCGGCGCCAAAGACGTCGCCGGTTTTCAGTATGCCCGCCGCAAACGCCATGCTCAGGGCCGATCCGATGCGGATCATGTCGCGTCGCTTTTTGTCCATCCTGTTCTCCTTGTTGTGATTGCATGTCCCACCCGACTGATTTCCACTTGCCGCGTCCTGTTCAGCTTCCGGTCAGGATCCACTGCACCATTGTCTTGATATCGTCGTCCTTGATCGTGGGGTGCGGTGGCATCGGTACCGGCCCCCAGGCACCGCTGCCGCCCATCCTGATCTTTTCCTGCAGCCGCGGCTGCGCTATAGCGTCATCCTGGTACCTGGCCGTGATCTCGTTGAACCCGGGGCCGACGATCTTGTTGCGCATGCCGTGGCAGGCGATGCAGCCATGCGTATTAAGCAGGGTGACGCCGCTGGCGGTGGCACCTACAGGTTTGGCGGGACTACCACGGTTGGCAGCCTCGACCTTCGTGGTCGACACGCCGCGGACCGGACCGAACGGCCGGTTCTGCTCGCTCAGGTTGCCGCTGGCGCCGCGGGTGGTCTCCGGTAGTGACGATGCAATCGTTGTTTCGGTCTTGCAATTGCGCATGCAGGCAACATTGCGCACATCACCGGCACCCTTGACGTCCCACATCCCGTGCTTTTGCGTCATGCCATTGCGGTTTGGCATCTTCTTCTGGACTTCAGCAATATTCTGGTCCGATAGCGTAAAGTCCGCCGGTACCACCTCGGCCATGTGCAGGATATAGCCGGTGACCGCATACACTTCTTCCGTGGTCAGCGACTTCGGCGCGTTCCACGGCATGGCGCGGCGGATATAGTCCCACAGCGTCGATACCGTCGACGCTTTCATCATCGTGGTGCGCTGCGGCTGCACGCCGGACGCCAGCGCGGCAACTCTGCCCGATGCGATGTCCTGTACCGTCGTGCCGCCGATGATTGGTGTAAAAACGCTGTTGGATTCACCGAAAACGCCGTGGCAACTTGCGCACTTGCCTTCCCAGACATCCTGGCCCTTTTGCACCGTTCCCGCACCTTTCGGCAATCCCTTGAAATCGGCGCGCACGTCGATATCCCACGCAGCGATTTCCTGCGCTGTCGCCGTGCGCCCGATGCCGGCAAATGCATCGGCGCCGACGCCGGCGTCAGCGGCAAATGGCGCCATCGCTGCCAGCGTCAGCAGGATCGCGTTAGTCAATCTGCACATTGGACACCTCGCCGCTGGCCGCCACTTGCCACGACTGGATGGCATTGTTGTGATAGATCGATTTCGTGCCGCGCACTGCGCGTAACTGGTTGCCCTTGGGCTGAACATAACCGGTGTCGTCGATTGCGCGTGCCTGCAGGATGGCGGGCGTGCCGTCCCAGTTCCAATCGATGTTGAAGCGTGTCAGGCATTTGTTCAGGACCGGTCCCTCTAGTCGCGCGGTGCGCCAGTTGCGGCCGCCATCGACCGACACATCCACGCGTTTGACCTTGCCACGCCCGGACCAGGCCAGTCCGGAGACATTGAAAAATCCGTTGTCGATCAGTTGCTGTCCACCAGACGGCGATGTGATCACGGATTTGCATTCCTGGATCGAGCTGTACTGACGCTGCAAGCCGTCGGGCTGCAAGTCGACGTAATGTAGCGACTCGTCTTTGGTCGACCACGGCTGGTCACCGACTTCGATGCGACGCAGCCATTTGACCCACGACACACCCTGCACGCCGGGTACCACCAGGCGCAGCGGATAGCCGTTTTCAGGACGCAGCATTTCGCCGTTCATGCCATAGGCGACGATGGCGTCGTCGAGCGCACGCTCCATCGAAATGGTGCGTGTCATCGAGGAGCCGTCACTACCTTCGGCGAGGACGAATTTGCCATTTTTGCGATCGAAGCCGCAGTCGTCGAGCAGCACCGACAGCGGCACGCCGGTAAATTCGCAGCAACTCAGCATGCCGTGGGTGTACTGCACCGTCGGCACGGCGACATTGCCCCATTCCGTCGCGCTGTTGGCGCCGCATTCGAGGAAATGCATACGCGACACCGACGGCAGGCGCATGATGTCGTCCATGTTATAGACCTTCGGGTTCTTTACGAGGCCGTTGATCATCAGCCGGTGCTGACCGGGATCGATGTCGACCCATCCCTGATGATGACGCTCGAAGTGCAGTCCGCTGGGCGTGATGATGCCGAACAGCCCTTGTAATGGCGCAAAGGACACCGACGCCGCGCCCACCCGTGTCAACCCCGGGGATTCACGACGCAGCAGGTTGGTCTCGAACTTCGAGGGCATGCCGTATGGATGGGTGGCGACCGGCTTGCCGAGCGTGGTCGAATGCTCGGGGAGCGTGAGGATGGCAGGGTCGCCGGCGGCATTGCGTGCGTCGAGCCCGGCGGCGACGCTGTGACCTGCGGCCAACGCCGCAGCCGCGAGGAATCCCTGGCGCAAAAAACCGCGCCGCGCCGGGTTCAAGCCTTGGGCGGTAATTTCCTGCGCGAGTGCCGGTGCCACGAAATTTTCCGGAGCGGGAACGAGGCGGCCGCGTTTTTTGGTGACGTCGTACATCGATTTCGTCCTCGCTGATACAGTAGAAAAACCATCTGGCCGACTCGGATGCCTAGCATCGACGCAGCGCTATTCTTGCAGAGTAAAATTCTTCGCCAGTTTCTTGTGGACCTTTTGCTGGCTTTCCATTTCGATCGCCATCTGCGTGCAAACGCCGCGGCACAGGTTAACCGTATGCTCGTTGGCCACTCGGTAGTAGACCAACGTGCCTTCCTTGCGCTTGAGCAGGATCTTGGCGTCGAACATCAGCTTCAAGTGGCGGGAAACGTTGGTCTGCGTCGCTTCGGTGGCCTCGACGATTTCACCGACAGTACGTTCGCCATTGCACAACGCATGCAGTATGTTGAGACGGGTCGGTTCCGACAGCACCGAAAAATACTTCGATACCATCGCAAACAACAGATGCAAATCCTGCTTGTCGGTACTGGGCATGAATGTCGCCATCGCGTATATGAGTATGTACGCATATAACCAAGCTTTAAGGCCATGTACAACATAAATCGATGTGGCGTTGCAGCACATCCAGCCATTCAGAATCAAGAAAAATACGGGAGTCGCTTTACACGGCGCAATGCTGCAACAGCACATGGATTGCTGTCCGAGCTACGGTGTTGTGTTCCCGTTTCCTTCGTTCCGAGGGGCGCCGAGCTGCATCGAAAGCGCAACGCCGGAAATATTGAAGAAGCAGGTCCGTTGAGCATTCGAACAGCGAGCGCCCGTGTTCCGGTCAGCTGCCGCACCGATCGCATCAGACCGTTTCGCGCTGCCGTCGAACCTATAACGCGCTGTTCAGACGAAGTCGAAACGACAATATATACTCGACAGAATGAACAAATTGAAATAGCCTTTCCAGCATGATAATTTTCCGGAGCGCGCCATGATGAGGTCCGATGTTTTCCTGATGCACGTTTTCTTTCTGGCGCTGGCTATCATCGCACCGGCGCGTGCGGCCGACCCCGCCATGGTTTCCGGCCAGCGCCTCACCGCCAGCTGCACCAGTTGTCATGCCATCGACAGCGGTTCGCGCGACACGGTGCTGCCCAGCCTGACGACCCAGTCGAAGGACGACCTGGTGGCAAAGATGAAGGCGTTCAAGGGCGGCAGTCGTCAAGCCACCATCATGCATCAGCTTGCCAAAGGTTATTCCGACGAGCAGATCGAACTGATCGCCGGGTATCTCGCAGCGCAAAAAAAATAAGGAGAAGACATGCAACGTCGCGATTTCATCAAGGCACTCGGCGCCGGCAGTGCGCTGGCAGCGACCGCCGGCTGTGCCAGCAGCGGTAGCAATGGCAGCACTGGTAGCGTCGGCAAGGCCAAGGTCGTGGTTATCGGTGGCGGCTACGGCGGTGCTACCGCTGCAAAGTTTATCCGTGTCTGGAGCGACAATACCATTGCCGTTACCCTGATCGAGCCGAACGCGGGATTCGTCTCCTGTCCGCTTTCCAACCTGGTGCTGGGCGGCTCGAAACAGATGGCCGATATTTCGGTCAGTTACGACAATTTGCAGCAACGGCATGGCATTCGCATCGTGCGCGACATGGTCGAACGTATCGATGTGGCCAAACAGACCGTGACGCTGGCAAGCGGGGCGGTACTGCCTTACGACCGGCTGGTGGTCTCGCCGGGGATCGATTTCATGTACGACAGCTTGCCGGGCATGAAGAAAGCCGGCGCGCAGGACAAAGTGCTGCATGCCTGGAAAGCCGGACCGCAAACGCTGGCATTGAGAAAGCAACTGGAAGCGATGCCCGATGGCGGTACCTATGTCATGTCGATACCGCTTGCGCCCTATCGCTGTCCGCCGGGGCCCTACGAACGGGCCTGCCAGGTAGCGCATTATTTCTCGACCGCGAAGCCGAAATCCAAGGTGCTGATTCTCGACGCGAATGAGGACGTGACCTCCAAAGCCGCGTTGTTTAAAAAGGTCTGGGCCGATCGCTACAAGAATCTGATCGAGTACCGCCCGAGTTTCGTCGCAACAGATGTCGATGCCGACACCAAGACCATCATCTCGGACTTCGGCGACAAGGTGCAAGGCGATGTGCTCAACGTCGTGCCACCGCACCGCGCCGGCACGATCGCGCACCAGACCGGACTGGCGAACATGAACGCACGCTGGTGCGAGGTGAACTTCCTGACCTTCGAGTCGACTCAGGCCAAGAATATCCATGTGCTGGGCGACGCCATTCAAGTTGCGCCGCTGATGCCCAAGTCCGCCCACATGGCCAACCAGCAGGCCAAGGTGTGTGCCGCCGCGGTAGTCGATCTGCTCAATGGCCAGGCGCCCAACACGGCTGCGGTCATGAGCAACACCTGCTATAGCTTTACCTCTGACAAAGAGGTTATTCATGTGGCGTCGGTACATCGCTATGACACCGAAAAGAAAACTTTCCTCAGCGTTGCCGGAGCAGGCGGATTGTCATCGATGCCGAACGAACTGGAAGGCACCTACGCGATGAACTGGGCGCGCAATATCTGGGCCGACACGCTGATGTAACACCCTGATGTAACACGCTGATGTGACACGGCCTCCGGCCTGCGCGGCCGGACATCAATCGCGCACTTTTCCGAGGGCGCGCAGGATTTTCTCCGGCGTGAACGGTTGCGAAAAAACCGCCGTATCGAACGGCGCCAGCGCATCGTTGATGGCATTCATGATGGCCGCCGGTGCGCCTGCGGTACCGGCCTCGCCGGCGCCCTTTGCACCCAATGTCGAACTGGCAGTCGGGGTCTCGACATGGGCCACTTCAATGTCCGGCATCTCGCCCGACATCGGCACCAGGTAATCAGCCATGCTGCCGTTTTGCATTAAACCATTGGCGTCATACAGGCACTCTTCATACAAAGCGCCACCGATACCTTGCACGATGGCGCCGCGCATCTGCTCGTCGACCAGCATCGGATTGAGGATGCGGCCGCAATCCTCGACCACCCAGTGTTTCAGCAGCTTGACGAAACCGGTCTCGGGATCGACCTCGACATACAACGCCTGTACGCCGTTGGTAAAGATGAACGGAAAGTCGCGCTGCGCATAATGTCGTGTCACCACTAGTTCGGCGGTGAACCCGGCGGGTAGCGTATCGGGCCGGAAGTAGGCGATGCGTCC
>JACMQD010000286.1 GCA_014377155.1 Herminiimonas sp. | reverse complement strand
TCCGTCTGCATCTGGATTTGAGTGATCATCGCTTCGTTCTGCTGTTTCATCAGCATTTTTTGCTGGTCCATCATGTCGCCGCCTTGAGCATGCGGATCGGGATGGGTTTCGTGCAAATCTGGACGTGCATCCGGATGCGGTCCGGTCGGACCGTTTGGGGTCGCAGCATCAGGCGCGGCGGTACTCTCGCTGTTTTGCGTCCCAGCAGTAGCTTCGGTGCGCCCAGCATCTCGATGCGTTGAGGCTGCAGGCGCGGAGTCGACATGCGTCGAGGCAGCCTCTGCTGCACCTGGCGTAGAGGCTGCGGACTGTCGCGAGGCTGCGGTTAATGGCCATAATTGCCGTCTTATGCTTGCTTCCTTTCGACCCGCGCCAGTTACATTAGCGGTGCTCCTCTTACCGGGGGAGGAAGGTAGTTCCAGCGGGGTCGGCATGCTTGGATCCGCTGCGGCGGGACCGGGCAGATCTTGAACGGCAGCGCTGCCAGTTGGTCTACTAACAGGGTGAACCATGGTTTTTTCCTTTATCAATATGTTGTAAAAATTTTTCAACCAGCTGGCTTGCCAGTCCTTGCCGAGCAACCGCTTCTCACTACTGGGTATGGCCCCGGCGAATTACATGCCGCGAAACTTCATGCCGGGTGATTGCCACTACCTTGCGCGAGGCTTGCTTTTAATGCCGTCACACCTGCGCTGAAATCCACGCACCACTCCCCATTACTCGCCTCTAGCCGGCACATGCCGCGCGACATTGCCGCATCAGCCTTTACTTCCCATTCGACGACAGGCAGCAACTCGAGATCGTCCGGATGCACCCGCAGCAATGGCGCTGCCAGCCGTGGCGGTGCTTCTCGCTGCACGCGCCTGAGTGCGGCTTCGAGCTTTTTGCGCGGTGTCAGATCCATCACCAGTCTGTCGAACATACTTTGCGTAAGATCGATGACCATCTCTTGCGATCGATCCAGAAACTTTCGCTGCGCATCCTGCAGCGTTTTTACCAGTTCGATCGCGTGTGCCGAAGCCTGCTGTTCTGCGCGCACAAGGAGGAGACTAGCTTCAGCTCGCGCATCATCCAAAATCCGATCAGCTTCGGCCTGGGCCACTCGCCTCATCAGATCCGCGGCAACCGCGGCATCCGATGTCACAGCCAGGGCGCTTGCCCGTAAAACGCCATCTCGCGCTCGCAAGACCGGTTCCGGGGAAAGCGCATCGATGCAAAAATACGTCATCACAACCTCATCTCGATTCGTCAACCTGATCGCTTGGTTACAGTGCTGCCATTGCCATCGCCGCCGTCCGGATGCTTGCTCGACCATTGTGCTCGGCATAGTCCGTGTTTTGCGCATGCGATCTTGACGCCTCGACTCGGCTGCGACACAAGCGCCAGCAACGTTGCGCCCTTAGCAGCGCGGAATTCGGCTCGATCGCCGGTTTGTCGGCTTCGCGCAAGCGTCGGTCCACCTGCAGCGAAGTGGTGCTAGAAAGCAAAAGCCGCAAGCGCGACCATAGCCCGGGAAACCCACTGTCGAGCCAGCGTGCCAGCTCGACCAATCCAAGCACATCGATACCATCGTCCGCGGCATAGCGAGCGCGCGTGCAATGCTGGAGCGGCTGGGTTGCGGCAATCGCAAGGCACCATTTCCGGTCCTCGATCGTCAGCAAACCCAGCAGCGCCTGATCATGCTGGCGCGCTGCAAACAATCCGCCGAACAGTCTGGCGGTCGCAACCAGTTCCGCACTGTCGGATATGGCCGCGACGTGCCATGCCACATGAAACTGCGCCGGAAAATCCTGCGCAACCTGCGCCTGATCGCACCACACCCGATAGCCGTCGCGTTGCCCCAGCCGATCCTGCGCAAGCGGCAGGCGCAGGATCGGGTCGACTGCGTAAGTCCACGGTGCAAACCACCAATCAAAAAGCGAACTCGGCAACATGACAGGGTCTTTCGATGAGCTGACTGAAATAATTTCCAAAAAATGTGCAAGCAGCATTACAACGTACCGACGCATCCTGCCTGCAGTCAAAAGTTTTAAAAACCGCTTTCCCATTCGATGCACGTCCGGCTCCATCCGGTAGGCCGCTTCAACGGTACGATTTAACTCGATTCATTTGTTGCAGCCTTCGGAACGGGCTTCTTGCCTATTCCCGCGGCGTTCAAAAAAGGGAATCTTTTCATGGCATTCCTGTACCATTCCATCACTCGGCTGTCGCGCGCTGCTGTCATGCCCAGTGCCCAGATCAGCGCCACTACGCACAGCAGAATCAGGCCCCATAACGTATAGGTCAAACTGCTCGCCGACCCTACCTGGATGCTGAACGGACCGACCTTGGTCCATTCGATGTTCGGCTCGGTATTTTCCGTGGCACTCATCACGATCGATACTTTTGCAAGGCCCTCCTCGCCGGTCAACCCAGGAATACTGGAGGCCACCAGTTGTCGAATCCGCGGCAGGTTACTGTCCTCATCGAACGGCGGCCGGTATTTGATAAAAACGGCAGCTGACGACGGCTGGATTGCTTCACCCGGGGCCACGCGCTCTGGCAGGACCACGTGCACGCGAGCGGCGACCACGCGATCGAATTCTTGCAGCGTATGCTCCAGCTCCTGCGACAGGCCGTAGATGTACCGAGCGCGCTCTTCGAGCGGCGTCGAAATCATGCCTTCTTTCTTAAAAATTTGTCCCAGGCTCGACAAGCTCCGTCGCGGCAGACCGGCCGCCTGCATCACATCGGTTGCGCGTGCGATATCAGCTTCCTTGACCGTCAGCGTGACACCTTCTTTGGTCGCCGTTTTTTTGGCGTCGATGCCATTGCGACTCAAAGTCGACAGGATTTCGTTGGCGTCGCCGTCTTTCAGGCTAGTCTGGAGGTTGACCCGCTCGCTGCATGCCGACAATGCAGCGACGACGAAAATCCAGGCGGCGATCACCAAGACTCGGCTTAAAAAGTGACTCTTGGCAACATGTTCGAAGCCGGATCGGGGACCGGCCATGACCCTCCAAGACATCATGGCTATTGCAGCTTGGTGAGCTGATCGAGCGCCGAGGTCGCCTTGGACGCCGCTTTGGAAATGAACTGGACTCGCATCTGGTAGTCGTTCATCGCCATCATCGCTTTCATCAGCTGCATCGAGTCAGCGCTCCGCGTTGCCTGCTCCAGCAGCTTCGACACATATTGCTGGTCCTTCTTGATCTCGGTAGCGAGGTCGGAGGTACGATTCATCATCCTGTCGCCAAGCGACACCTTGTTCGCCTCCACCTTTGCAGGCGGCGAGGAAGACTGCATGTGCCGCTCTAAAGCAGCACGAAACTGGGCGCCGTCGCCGGCATCGTTGTGGACACCGCCGTCGAGCGAGGCCGGCGAAGAGCCCTTGCCGGCTGAGATGATCTCTGGCTGTGCGGTGACGGGTGCGACTGCATTCATGCTGGCTCCTGACGTTGTCTCGTTATTTTCCTGGCACGTTGATCTCAGGCTACAGGCCCGGCTGATTTCCAGCCTACGCCACGCCCGCTACATCACCACGGCAGTATTTTCCGGCCCTTGCGTCGCAATTTCCAACGACCTGATAAAGATGGGTGGTCGACAGCGTTGTCTGGTTCCAATATTTTTTAGGGTGTCGGTTTGCTTTACTTGGAATTGCGGTGTCAGTCCTCCAGATTCATGTCCATCAGCATGACGATGTCATCGGAAAAATCCGGCCGGTCGCTCGACGCATCGGCAGCGTTCCAGGTGGGATTGTTTCTATTGAGAATAGCGGCAGTCATCAACAGCGTCGCATAAGCGACGCGCTGCTTGGCATCTGCGCCGGCGCGTCGCGAATGCCGCGCCAGGGCAGCACCCCGCACGGCGCCCTGCTGCGCCGCCAATTCAGGCTGACCGTTGGCCAGCTTTTCAGCAAATTCTTCAATCGCCGATTCGTAGGCGATGCGCGCTTCGGCTTGTAGTAGCTTCAGCTTTTCCCTGAAAAGGTGATCCTTTGCCCGTTCCGCGAGTGATAGAACCGGGACCTCCTTGATTTGCAACAAGGTCTGGACCGCTGGGCTTGGCTGGAGGGGCATTAGCATCGTCATCGGAATCAATCAGAATATTTGCAAAATCAGAACATCAAACCGCCAAGCAGCAACGCGCCAATCAAGCTTGAGCCTATGCCCATGCCCACGAGTCCACCTAGCGCAAAGCTGTTTGATTTGCCTGGAAAGCCGCCAAAAGAGCTGCCCATACCTGGCGCCATGGAGTTGAGATGGTTACCGAATAGCGAAGAAGAACCAGTAGAGCCATTATTCGAGCCGTTCGCCCTGTTTGGATAGGCACCACTGACCGCTTCAGCAGCGGGCGTCCGCTTCGCAGTCAACTGTCTGTTCAACTCTCCATTGGCCGCGCTGAGCATGCCGATTTCGGTAGTCAAGGAAGATAGCTCCTTGCTCAACTTCTCAACCATCTCCTGGAGCTTTTTCACAACTGCATCTTGTGCTGGCGCGGTGCTACTCTGTTGAGCTTGCCCGGGGGTCAGGCCGCCCAAGGCGTGGGCATCATGATTTTCATCCAGTGACTGAGGACGATCTGAACGACCACCTGTTAGGGCAACCGAAGCTCCCCTCGCTGTACCTGTCTCATTGACGTTAGGCGGACTAGCAGTATGGTTTTGAGAATTGATAGGCAACATCGAGATGAAAGCTTCACTCTGTCCTTGCGTTACTCCGACAGCAGCCATTGATCCTCCTGAATAAATCAAACGAAACACAAACCGGCTATCCGGCTCATCGACAATTTCCGACACCTGCACTGGCAAAAGATCGGCATGACCTACACCATTCTCGATCTTCTCTACAACAACTAAAAGGAGCGAAGTACATTAACTCGCTCGCCATGCGCATGATGAGTAGCGTCTCCGGGATCTCGGTTCCACCTCAACCGAAAATTTTATTGTTACTGGACCGTATTGGTGAAAATCTTAAAACCTGCAACCTACTTTTTCAGCATGTTGGCAACACGGAACCCGGCATGTTTCTGCTCGTATTGCATCAGGCACTCGGCCATGACGGTTTTTTCATTGGACTGAAAAAGTTTTCGCTCCAGTCCGGCAATTTCAGAGCACTTGGTGGAAACTTCAGTCACTGCGGGTTGGATGTGCGCGGGCGCACTTTCGATGTCCGTCGATGCGATGTGCCGGTTAAATGTCGAGTACGCCGCCGGGGCAAAAAGCAGTAACAACATGCCTGCTAGCCCAGCCACGTGAATGATGCGTGGCTTTTGCTTGACGACGGCAACCTCGCTCTCGGTCAAACGGCGAATCGGCGTATTCCGGGCACCGCCTGTTTTAACGCCAACCAAAAAGCAGGCACCCATGGCATAGGCGCAGCCGCAAATCAGCAGTACAAAAGCGATGATGCGCGGCAGGCCGTTGGCAAGCGGGACATCGGTTGCAATCGATGGCATGGCGAGGACGGCGAGCAGGCTGATACCGAGCCAGAATGACAGCAGCAAGGACTTGAGGAAAAACACCGTCACATCGTGCGGCGAACGCACTTTCGAGCGGATACCCGTAATCTGTCTTTGAATGTTCATTGATTTCCCGGTGTGGATGGCGAGGCGGTAGCAGAGACATATAGCGATGTCGACCTGCGCTGACATGCTTGATCAAGTCGTCGTCTACATAGGTATCGGCAATCGCCTTTCGGTTCCATTATGGAAAACAACGCCCGGGCCGGCATTGCACACCATTGCTATAGCGCAGGCAAATGCCAAGGACAAAATGAGCGCTCAAGTCTGGCGAATCTGCAGCATTGCTTGCCGTCAGAGTGATTACAGGAGGCGATGCTCAGGTCATGGCCGAGCTAAACGGAATCAGGTTTTTATCGTACGCACTCACACCGCTTGCTTCCGTACCTTAGTAATTTTCAGTCGGGGACCAGCACAACGTGAGATTACTATTTCCCGAATACTTCTTGAATTTGCCAAGTTAATAGGAGGACGGATATTTATGTGGACATGCAAGCTGGCTCAACGGTATTTTGTAAAATATACATTCGCAAAAAGCGCCGGCAAATTCTCCGTTCGCGCGACAAATTTAACTCTATAATTTAGTGTCTGTATGACCACTATAAGAGGTCGGTGTTGCATCCAGTTTTATTTACCCTGCGCACCAAGTTTTGAAACGAACTAGCATCGATGGGCAAAAGGCTGTTTTGCTTTAAGAAACACTGCCTCATCTGCTTTTCATGATCTTAATCAATAAAATATCTACTGCAGACCAGCATCTTTTTTGTTTATGCGGGAATTTTAGCGCAGGAAACATGTCAACAATTGCACCCGCGTCTTGAAACAACACATTGGAGGAGATCATGAGCGAACACGAACAGCTTGCGCAGCAAAGTTATGACCCCAACCGCTTGCTCGATACGGTGCTCGAGCGAATGAAACTGAAAAACGATGCCGCATTGTCGCGTGCCCTTGAAGTCGGTCCGCCTGTGATCAGCAAGATCCGCCACAAGCGGCTGCCCATCGGGGCGTCGCTTTTGATCCGGCTACATGAGGTATCGGATATTAGCATTCGCGAGTTGCGCGACCTGATGGGCGACCGTCGCTCAAAGTACCGGGCGAGCGATCTTGCTGGCAAACCCAAGTCTGCGGACGAAAATGATGCTGAGGGTCATCGGATCATGCATTAGGGCTGACTTAGTTCGATAAGGTGCAGGCGCGAGATCGGTATGTTCATCCGTGATGGCGAATACTGGCGTGGCTATAGCCAGTGCCGCCGATTGGACGGCGTATTGCCCATCTCGCCTGAACTACGCCGCGTTCGGTCCGTGCAGCCGGGCGAAGGCCTGCATGGGTTTTTTTAGTGGCCACACGGAAATTTGTCGATTGCCAGAGTCGAGTGAAGATGATCGACAGTACGTGCGCAACGGGCCTGCCATTCTTCCCTCATTATTCTGATCGATTAAACGTACGAATGAAACCGCTTACGTCTACTGTTGCAAGACGTTTCATCGCCGCGCGCCTTTCACCGGAAGGCTGGCTCGGGATGCACTTGACCATCGGTTTGATTGCGCTGCTTTTGACGGGGTGGCTGTTTGCTGAAATTGCTGAGGATGTTGTACACGGCGACAAGATTACGTTGATCGATGTTCAGCTTGCCACCTGGTTCCACACGCACGCGACGCCTTTCTTCACCAGCGTTATGCTGGCCATTACCCATATGCATGGTACTACCGGCATTCTCCTGATGGCATTGCTGGCGGGCGTTTATCTGAAGCGAATTGGCGAACGATATTGGCTCATGACACTCATTTTTGCGGTGGTCGGGGGCGTTGTTCTAAATGTTTTATTGAAACACGTTTTCCAGCGAGCCCGGCCGTTGTTCGACGTACCAATACTGACCCTGGACACGTACAGCTTTCCGAGTGGTCACGTGGCCGGCAGCACGGCGTTTTATGGGGTTCTTGCCGCCTTCCTGCTTTCACGGCCGTCGAGCGGCATGACGAAAGTTCTCATAATCGTCGGTGCCTGCATGATGGTCTTGCTGGTCGGACTTAGCCGCATGTATCTTGGCGTGCATTATCTGAGCGATGTGATGGCCGCCATGATGTCGGCCTCGGCGTGGCTTGCGCTGTGCATTACCGGCGTAAGTACCTTGCGGCGTCATCGCCTGCAGGGTATGGCCCCATGATCTTCGGCGTTTTCCGCTGTGCCAACGTGCTGCGCACCGGGGTTGGCCGCGATGACCGTTGCACCACGACGATCGCGCATTCGTGATCATGCAGGCGCCATCGGCAGTACCGGCATCGGTGGTCAACGACGAACGACTGCCGCCTGCTCCAGATGCGATGGTCATCGTCAACGCCTCTGCCGGCTCCGGCTACGACAACGCATGGTCGACGCAACTCGCGGACTACTTTCTTGCCGCCGGAATGAAGGCCGAAATCAACTTGGCAAAGAGCGGTGCAGACATGATCGATGTGGCACGCAAAGCCGTCGCTGACGGATGCAGGATCGTCGTCGCCGGCGGTGGCGATGGCACCATCAACGCGGTCGCATCGGTGCTGGTCGGCAGCGACGTCATGCTCGGCGTGCTGCCACTCGGTACGCTGAATCATTTCGCCAAGGATCTCGGCATTCCGCTGATACTCGAGGACGCCGTGCGCGTCATCGCCGGTCGCCAAGCGATCAGGGTCGACACCGGCGAGGTCAATGGCCGACTATTCCTGAACAATTCGAGCCTGGGCTTGTACCCGGACATCGTCAGGGATCGCGAAAAGCAGCAGCGCCGACTCGGCCGGGGAAAATGGCTGGCGTTTACCTGGGCTACCGTTGCCGCGCTGCGGCGCTATCCATTCTTGAACGTGCTGCTGCATCTGAACGGCACCGAACAGCGCATCCGGGCGCCATTCATCTTTGTCGGCAACAATCATTACCGGATGGAGGGTTTCAATATCGGCGAACGCGATGCCCTCGATAGCGGCGAACTCAGCCTGTATGTCGCTAATCGCACTGGACGGTTTGGCCTGCTCGCCCTCGCGCTGCATGCGTTGTTCGGAAAATTGAAGCAGGCGAAGGATTTCAACATGTTGCAAGCGCGTGACATCCTGATCGAAACAAGGCATAACCGCTTACGCGTGGCTACCGATGGCGAGGTCACTGTGATGACCACACCGCTGCGCTATGTCATGCGGCCGGCGTCCCTGCATGTCATCGTGCCACCCTCTTCGACCTCGAGCTGATCGGAAATCCATGCGGACCATCGTGCATTTGTCGGACCTTCATTTTGGTCGCGTCGATACGGAAATTCTCAATCCGTTAATTGAACTCGTCACCCGGCTGGCGCCGGATGTCGTGGTCGTGTCGGGCGACCTGACACAGCGCGCTCATGCAGACCAGTTCCAGGAAGCGCGACATTTTCTGGATGCGCTGCCGATGCCACAGATCGTGGTTCCCGGCAACCACGATATCCCGCTTTACAACCTGTTCAAGCGCTTCGTCGATCCTTTGAAAAATTACCGACTGTATGTCACGGACGAGCTGGAGCCGGTCTATATCGACGACGAGATCGCCGTGGTCGGCATCAACACGGCACGTTCGCTGACGATCAAGGATGGCCGCGTGAACGAAGAACAGATCGCCCTTATTCATGCCCATCTCGCCGGCCTGGGCGAACACGTTACCAAGATCGTGGTGACCCATCATCCGTTCGACCTGCCGGACGATTTTAGCGACAAAGATCTGGTCGGACGGGCGAAGAAGGCGATGGAAACCTTCGCCAAATGTGGTGCCGACCTGCTGCTGGCGGGTCACTTGCATGTCAGCCATGCCGAAAGCACGGCGGAGCGGTATAAATTTGCCGGTTATTCGGCACTGGTGGTACAAGCCGGCACGGCGACCTCGACCCGCGTACGCGGCGAATCCAATTCGTTTAACGTGCTTCGCGTCGGACCGTCGACCATCGCCGTCGAGCGCTATCACTGGGAACCCGGCCAGCGCCTTTTCAAACACGGCAAAACGGAAACATTCGCACGCGCTTCCAATGTGTGGACATCGGTATCGCGCGTCATGATGTAAATGAACACCTGGCGGTCGCCGCGAAAACGGTGTCGATCGCCCAGGCACTCAATCGATCGGCACCGTGCGATAGCGCGCCACCTCGACCGGCGACACCGATCCTGCGGTATTGCCCCACGACCGGCGCAGATGCGACACCACTGCCGCCACTTCGACATCGCTCAACTGCGGTCCGAACGGCGGCATGCCGTACGGTCGCGAATTGCCGCCGGTACTCGGCGGAAATCCGCCGTTGAGCACCATGCGAATCGGATTGATGGCGCTGGCTGTGCTGATCGCATGGTTGCCGGCCAGTGGCGGATAGCCAGGCGGCAGCCCGCGCCCGTCGGCGCGATGGCATTCGACGCAATGCTGCTCATACAGTGCTGCGCCCAACTTGCGCGCGTCGTCACTGTCCTGGCCTGCGGTATACACCGGTTCCGCAGCGACCGCGCCAGTGGTCTGCGGCAGGGCTTTCAAATAGACACTCATCGCATTGATGTCGGCATCGGAAAGATGCTGCAAGCTTGCCCCGACCACTTCGGCCATCGGGCCAAATACCGCACTGCGTTGCGACACGCCGGTCTTGAGCAGATCGTTGATATGCTTGAGCTCCCAGTTGCCTAGTCCGGCTTCGGCGTCCGACGTCAGCGACGGCGCGTACCAGTTGAGCATCGGAATCAGCCCACCACCTAGTTCGGCGTCACTTTCGGTCGCGCCGAGCGCGTTGCGGCTGGTATGGCAAGCGCTGCAATGTCCGAGTCCTTGCACCAGATAAGCGCCGCGGTTCCAGTCGATCGACTGCTTGGCATCTGTGCGGTAGGTTGCGGGTTCAAAATACAGCGCGCGCCAGCCGGCCAGCAACAGGCGCTGGTTATAGGGAAAACGCAACGCATGTTCGCGGCTCGCTTGCGCAACCGGCGTCACGGTGCGCAGAAAAGCGTACATCGCATCGGCGTCACTGCGGGTGACCTTGGTGTAATTAGGATACGGAAAAGTCGGGTACAAAAAACGGCCGTCCTTCGATTTGCCGTTATGCATCGCGCGCCAGAAGTCATTGGCGCTCCAGCTGCCGATGCCGGTTGCCATGTCAGGCGTGATGTTTGGCGAGTACATTGCGCCGAACGGTGTCGAAATCAACCGTCCGCCGGCATACGCTGCGCCAGAGCGGATGGTATGACATGCCATGCAATTACCGGCAAGCGATAGATAGCGTCCTCGCTCGATCTGCTCCGCGGGATTGGCAGCGGGCACGCCGACCTGATCGGCACCGGGATCATGGAACAGCTGCACGGCCAGCAGCAACGCGGGAATGGCGACCACGGCCGCGATCAGGAATAGAACGATTCGTTTCATATGCCGTTCCTGGTCATTGCGCGCTACCGCAGTCCATCGGCCGCTTTTGCGGCGCGACATCGAGTGGCGCCGGATCGACGGGAATCGGTTGCGACGCCAGCCAGCCGGAAACGGCGCTGATGTCGTCGACCGACAGGCGCGCCGCAAGCTGCGCCATGCAGTCCGGTGCGGCGGCATGCCGCGTGCCGTTTTTCCATGCACCGAATTGCGCATTGAGGTAATCACGCGGCAGGCCGATCAGGCCGGGAATCGATGGCCGAACGCCGGTCAGCGCGCGACCGTGGCATTCGATGCAGGCAGCCACGTTGCGCGATGCATCACCGGTCGTGGCCAATATGCGGCCGCGTTCATACGACGCCTGGCTCATGCTGACGGGCGGCGGCGTCTGGTAGGCGACATGCAGGCTGGAAAAATAACCGGCGATTTCACGCAAATAAGCGTCCGACAAATGATCGACCATATAGACCATCATCGGGTAAGTGCGGCGCCCTTCACGGAAATTAATCAACTGGTTGTACAGGTAACGTTCGGGCTTACCGGCGATACGGGGATAATAGCCATCGGCCGTGGCACGCCCCTGCGAACCATGGCATGCCGTGCAGGCCACTACCCGCTGCGCAATCGTATCGGCAAGGGTGGCTGGTGGCTGCGCCGCTATCGACCCTGACGCCGCGACGCAGACCATCCATGCCAGGGTCGCGCTAACGTAACGCCAGCCACCGGCGAGGATGCGTGCTTTCTTAGGCTGGTCCGAGGTTCTGTTCATCGTTCTACCTTTGGGTCCTGCATTCGTTGGATCAGATTATCGCACCCTACGCGTCGGTTGCGAGTTCGTGCCAGTCCGGCGCGAAAAATTGGCACGCCGCCTGAATCCATGCCCGACTTCATGCCGTACAAACCAGGAGCGTGATGCCAGCCGCGAGGAAACGCCGCTACTCCGGCTACAATGTCTGCTTCCACCCAGCCGCTTTGGTGGACACGGTTGTTCAGTAGACAGACTGGTTTTTTAGCCATGCTGCGTGCATCCTTTTTCGTCCACCTTTTTAATCGTTCACAATGCCACTGCGCTTTCGCTCTACCCTTTTCTCGCTGCTGCTGGCCGCTGGCATTCCTGCGACTGCACATGAGTTCTGGATGTTGCCCGCACCATTTTCTCCCGCGGTATCCGGCAAATCGCTGCTGACACTGCATGTCGGTCAGGACTTCGAAGGTGATCTGACCGGATTTTCGAGTACGCATGTCGCCACGCTCGATCGCTACAGTCTCAGCGGCCGGGACGACCTGCGCGCCAAGGCCCTGACACCCACCGTCGTCGGCGGCGTCGAAATCCGCCCCGCGCAGGCGGGCACCCACGTGGTGGCGATGACCAGCATGCCCAACTTCGTCACACTATCGGCCGACCGCTTCCATGCGTATCTGCATGATGAAGGACTCGATCACGTCATCGAAAAACGCAAGGCCGCTGGCACCGATACCACGCCGGGGCGCGAACGCTATATTCGCAACCCCAAGACCATGCTGCGCGTCGGCGGAAAATCGGACGCGACGTATGCCGTGCGTACCTCCCAGCGACTGGAAATCGTACCGCTCGAAAACCTCCTTGAAAAACCGCGCGGCAGTACACTCAACTTCACGCTTTTTTTTGACAAGCAGCCGCTTGCCAATGTCCTTGTCAAGGCCTGGCATCGGCATGACAAGCAGGTCACGATCGTCAAGGCGCGCACTGGCGCCGATGGCAAGGTTGCGCTGACCCTGCCCCATGCCGGCGTGTGGATGATGAGCGCAGTGCATATGCTTGCGGTGACGGATTCAGCAGATGTGGATTGGGAAAGCTACTGGGGCAACCTGACATTTGAAATGGCCGGCAAAGGCAAGTAGCTCAGGGCGCGCCCTCCATATTGCGCGCACGATTTTTCGGGTTACTTCAGGTATGCAATGGCTTCGGCGCCGCATTGGAAGGTTCTTTGCCGATGCGTTCGAATTCCGAGATGACCTGTGCTCCGAACAAAACCAGAGTAGCGGCGATTTCCAGGCTGAGCAGCACCACGATCGCCGTGGTCATCGATCCGTACACCACGTTGACCTGTGACAGCGTCGCGAAATACCAGACCAGCAGATGGCGCGTGATTTCCCACAACCCGGTGGCGGTAATGCCACCGATCAGCGCATGCTGCAGCGACAGACGACCGACCGGCATGACCAGATAGATCGAGGTCAGGACGAACACTTCGCCAGCGACCCCGAGCATGTACAGCAGCACGCCGGAGACGCCGCTGAGCGACCAGCTAAGGCCGAGAAATTCGATGCTCTCGTCGCCGAGCGCCTGCAGGCTCCCTGATACCAACGTTACCAGCAGCAACCCCAGGCCCAGGCACATGATGTAAAAATACGGCAGCAGTGCCGAGATCATGAAATGGCGGCGCCGGATCGCTACGCGGTGCAGGAAAATCACCGACATGGCGTTCTCGAGAACGGTAAACGCCAGCGAACTAAAGAACAGCATGGTCCCCAGCAGCACCCAGCCGACCACATCACGATGCGTGAGGAACGTGGCAAGCTCGCCGACGACTGCCTTCGACTGTCCTGGTATCAGCCATTCCAGGTAACGCGCAAGAGTTTGCAGCAGCTCGGCCTCGTCGATCACATGCGAAAGCGCCACCACTGACAGGATCAGCAGCGGGACGATCGATAACAACGCGTAATACGCGACAGCGCCCGCCAGCAGCAAGCCCTGATTGGCGCGAAAAGCTTTCAACGTATGCCAGGCGAACGCACCCGGATGCGCCAGCACGTACTTCACCTGATGATTAATGATGTGCATCTTTCACTTTATCGTTGATCGCATTGTTTGAATGGAGGGCGAAGTATGCCGCACCCCGGAGTTACCTGTATTGCCAACATAGCACGGGAACAACGCGAACGATGGCACCCCACGTCGCGTACTGCCGAGATTGCCACTAAGCGTGATGGCGCACAGTATTTTTACCCATGCAGGTCTATTGTAATTTGCGCATCGATGGCAGCGACCATGATTACTTACCCAGGAGAGATCTATGACCAAGCATCCCGACGAACAGCAGAAGGGCCCCGAGCAGTCCCAGGCAGCCAAGGAAGAGATTGAAAAGCAAAAGCAGAAGGCAGAGGAAAACGAAGTCGCTGGCCGTCATAAAAACGATGGCAAGAACGACCACGCGGGACACAAGACCAACCGGTAATTCACTGCCACCGTGCAACGGCGGCTGGAATTCCCTTTAAATTCCAGCTTGTGCCGTCCTGATCGCGCTGCCCTCATCGACGCCGAAGAGAGGTCAGCGGTTAGTGCTTGCAACCGCCGGGCCGCGGCCCGAACCATAGCGAACGAACATCAGCAGGCCGCCCGTCATGGCCAGGTTTTTCATAAGCTGGATCATTTGCATCTGGTCGTTCATATTCAGATGAAAAATCAGCGCGGACAGTAACGTGAAGCCGGCCAGCGCTGCGGCTGCCCATTTAGTTTTGAAGCCGAATAGTAATGCCAGTCCGCCGACTAGTTCGGTAATGATCACCAGCGGTAGCAGCATGCCCGGCACACCCATTTTTTCCATGTAAGCCTGCGTGCCCGGATAGCCGGTAATTTTACCGATCGCGGAAATGATGAAGATGTGCGACATCAGAATCCGGGCGGCAATATCGAGCAGCCGGTCGAAATTATTATTCATATGCGCTCCATTTGGTGTGAGGTTGTTGTCAGGTTGTTGTCTATTCGGCATATCGCCATAAGAAAAGGTTCCGTGTCGTGCCAACCGGAGCACCTGCAAGCTCGGCCTTTCAGGCTCTGGTATCCTTGCGCATTGACCCGACTGGAAATTCTGCAATGACCATGGCTGACGAGGTTCCTGCAACACCGCATAAAGTGCGACCCGATTCTCCTTGCGTCGCAGTCTGTTCGACGACTTTCGATATCGTCTGCCGCGGTTGCGGCCGCACCTTTATCGAAGTCGCGAACTGGGTTGTGCTCAGCGATGGAGAAAAAGACAAGGTCTGGGACCGTATCACTGCCGAGGGCTATCCGAAAAGACAGGGTTGATCACGCCGCCCCACTTTAATTGTTACCGCAGTTGATTGCTGTATAAAAACACAGTAGGATGAAAACACGTCCTGTTCTCTTCCTACTATCGCTCCCATGCCGCAAGCCGTTTCAGATTTCCGCCTGTCCTTTGTCGATTTAGAGACTACCGGCACCGCAGCGACGTCCGATCGTATTACCGAGATCGGGATCGTCGAAGTCGACGAGAACGGTGTACGGGAATGGAGCAGC
>JACMQD010000285.1 GCA_014377155.1 Herminiimonas sp. | reverse complement strand
TGTTCTCGATCAACGCCTTTGATCATGCGCAGCTCACACAGGTTTATGGGCGGAGGCCACGGTCTGAACCCTCGGCGACGAACTTCCGCTTTTGGCCGATTACAGATGTTCGTCCGGCTGAGGGTACCAGGTCTTATTACATAGCAAGCAAGGGTTTCATTAGACGCTTAGAAGCAGTTTTCCGGCACCACATGATTTAAATTGATTGTTTATCCGTCTTTTCCCGGTGCCAGGCTATCCGGTAGCTTCCATCGGTCGCGGTCAGTGCCCCACATGCCAGGCGGTTGCCACGGCTTATGATGACTGGCATGGTGCAACGCCGACACCGCCGTTATCAGTAGCTTGTCGATCAATGCCTGGGTGCGTAGTGTCGGGAACATGGCGGAACCCAGTTCCAGTGCTTGATACGCTGCATCGCCCGGCATGTAGTCGATACGGGTGCGGTCAACTTTAGGCATGATTCACCCCTCCATCATGGCGTACAGGATCGAACCCGGCGCACCGTTGCAGCATGTCCGCCAGATCAGCGGGTATCGCCGCACTGGTGCCGCCATGCTTGCGCCATTGTGCGCACCGTCTGCTGGTTACCGTGCCCGACAAGTGGACACATTCTAGGCAAACCCGGCGGTCGTCGTAGCCGGTCAGGTCACGCGCCGTCAGCCGGTCGGCAAGTGCCCGTGATTCGCCTCCAGTCACGCCACGTTCCATGAACAAGGTTATCCGCGACACGCGCACATCATCCGCGCCGATCTCATCGTCGTTAGCCGGAAGCCAGTCAAAATCAGATGGTGAATTTTCATCTGGTGCCGGTTGGCTTTGTCGCAGCTTGGTAAAGAGCGCCATCACGTCCGCATAGGATGCTTCACACACCGCAACCTGGGTACTGACGACGATAGCCGCCGCCTTCCTGATTGCCTCATCAAACCCCATGTCATCGGATTGCATGAGCTCCCAGGTCATATTGTGAAGGCGGTGCAGTTCGTCGGCTGGATAGCCTGCGTCAATCTCCTGCTGTACCGATTCAAGCCCGAATAAAGCGAGTGATTCGGCAACCGATGCGGTTTTGGAGTTTTGGGGTTTCGCTACTGCTACACCTGCTACAGTTGCTACAGATGGAATCGCCGGTTTGGATTTCTCGACCTTTGCTACTGCTACACCTGCTACAGTTGCTACAGTTAGGTGGTTTGCGCCCCTATGTGTAGCAGGCGTAGCAACTGTAGCAGTAGCGGAAGTTAGAAATCCTCTTTTCATTAAGTCAGCCAGTGCCATGATTTACCCCGCCAGTAATTGTGGGTTGATCTGGATTTCACGCTTCCGGCCAGACTGGGCGATGACAACTCGACCACGCTCGATCAACTCATCTACTGCTGCCTGCAACCGTTCCTTGCCGCGCACCTTGTACGGCCCGTACTGTGAAATCGTCCGGGTCGGTACAACGTCTACCCGGTTCACATTGCAATAGTCGATCAGCCATTCATCTAACGCTGCTGCATCGGCCTCTGCTTCAGGCAAAGCCAACTCGCCAAAGAACCGTAGTGCTTCGTTCAGGTGCCATGCTGCAATGACGCTGGCAGATACGAAGTTATCCAGGCTGATTGCGCCAATACCCCCGCCGATGATATGGAACAGTGCCGCGAGCCTTACCGCGTTGTCCGCAATCTTGCTGGCTACGTCGCGCACTTCTTGCAGTTCGCCGCCTTTCCCTAAGCCGGTTTCGATTTCATCATGGAACCGTATCCATGCGCCCTTTGCCTCTGGCGTGAGTGCGAGCATGGAAGGTTCCAATCCGCCCCGGTCGTTGATCGGTGCCGGTGCTTGCAAAATGCGGTTGATCTCGCTGTGGTAACACGCCAGTGCAGGCATATTTTCCGGCGGCTCGGTAAATAGACGCGTGCCCTGCGTCGATTCGGGGTCCGCCATCAAGAACCGAGCAAGAAAGCCGGTGCCGCGTGCCAGGGTGCCAGTCCTGCTAAAGAACTCCAGCAAGGCCGATTCCTGCACCTGCAATGACATGGTGAGCCTTGCGCCGTCCACCACGTAGGATTCGCCGCGCCGGTCGAATGTCAGCTTGGCGGCATCCCATAGCTGGTTCAGATTCGCCAGGGTGCGCAATTGTGAATCTTTGCCCATTCCATGGCTTCCGAATACCGCCCCTGCCTCGGATGAAATCACGCCGCCTGACGGCCATGATTTGGCGAGTGAATAGGTCAGTGCTTCCGGCGTGAAGTCTGAATAGATCAATCGTGGAACCCTTGGCGGCTCTGGCTTGATTTCCTCATGCCTGCGTAAATCGTTCTCCCCCTGGCCGGTATCCTTCGCGCTCTTGGCTGCTTGCTTGATTGCGTCCAGTATTCCCGACCGGATCGCATCCCATGCCGCCATGTCTGCGTTGTAGCGCTTCATATCCGGCTTCGCGTCTTCCTGCTGCTGGGCTTCATAGTCCCGTATAACCTTGCTGAATATGCCGTCGCAAGTAGACTTACGTTCCCCGCTTTCGGCAATGACAAGAAAATACAGGCCGATTGCGCCAGATAGTTTTTCTGCTCTTTGTACGTCATGGTGCGCCTGTGCCGCAAGGCTCAGATTCGCTAGTGCCGAACAAGCAACCATCGCCGCTGGTGCCTTGGTGAAGCCTTGTACCTCTTCCACCGCCATCCGTACCACATCAGGCAATGCGTCAACCGGATAGGGAACTGCGACGCTGCTGCGTGTCAACGGCTCTGGATCGGCCCAGCCGCTTTGCTGCATTCCGGATTGCGTACCATCTGATTGCACCCTGTCCGCGCTGTCGATGCTGGCCTTGACTGCGGCCATGCCCTCGATCTTGTGCAAGTCGTTAAAATCAGTCGGCGTGCCCACATCGCTTTGGAACTGTGGAACCGCCAGCAAGCCCGACACCGCTTGCGCTGCCTCTGTCGCGCTACGAATGCCGGTGTTGCCGGTAGCGGTGAATCGGTCATTATCGGCACACAAGATGATGCTTAATTCTGGCTTCTTGGCACGCAATGCCTGCGCGACTAGCTGCAGATTGCCAGCATCCACCGCAACCGCTACAGCGTGCCCCGTGGCCTCATGAATGCTTGCGCCGGTAGCGAAGCCCTCGACGATGCACAAAGTTCCCTGTGGCTTACCTATGGCGTAATACGCGCCTTTCTTTGCGCCACCTGGCAGAAAGCGTTTAACGCCATCGGCACCGATGAATTGCAGGGTTTGGATTATCCCGCTAACCCGCAATGGGACGACTAACGCGCCGTCGCATGACATGCCGTCGATCTGCAATCCGCCAGAATAAACCTTCAAGCCATGCGCTTGCACGCCCTTGTGCGCCAGATACGGATGATCTGCATTTGCCGCTGCTGCCGCGTCCCATATTACAGATGCTCTTTGCGCGACTGCTTGCTGATCTGCAGCTTTCTTAGCTGCGTCTGCTGCATCCTTTGCTGCCCGTTCCGCGTCGCGCTCCTTAATTTTTGCCGCACTCAGCATCCGAACCGCACCGTTATCGGGCCAGCCGTTACCCTTGGCTTCATGGAACAGCGTGCCGATACCGACACCGCCGCTTGGCTTGATGCCGCGCCATACTGATTTTGCATCCTGCTCTTTGTAGCTGTCCGCGTTATGGCTCCATGCGTCCCATAAGTCGAACCCTTCATCGTCTGGCAATTCGGATTTAACCGCCATGCCCATCTTGATCCAAAGATCGCGGTCATCTGCGGGGATATGCGACAAGGCGGATGCAATCCGGCTGCTGTTTGCCGATGACAAACAATGTATCAACTGACTAGGCCGAATCAATAGCGCCGCCATCATTTGACCTCTGCCGTGTAGTTCAGCGGGTCAGCAAAGAACTTGTGAAGCTCGCGATTTGAATAAGCGGTGCAGCGTTCGGAGAACTTGACCGGCTGCGGTGCCTTGCCAGCAATAACCAACTGGCGGAACTTCTCGCGGCTGAATGGTGAGAATGGAAGGATTTGATTCCAGCGGCTCATTCCGTCCGCTGGTAGTGTCTTGCTGGGTACTGTGGTTTCGTGTGCCATGATTGCCTATCTAAGCGGGTTACCGCCAAGAATCGACGGATTGCTGCAAAGATAGTTTTTCAATGGAATTAATAAAACTCTTGTGCTGGCAGGCTGCGCATTCTGCTTGCACGATACTCATCTTGCTTGCAGAACTACACTTTTTGCGACCCCGCCCATGCCCGACACCAATCCTCGATAACTTTCGTACTCTCTAAATGCTCACATTTATCGACCATGCTACGCGCAAAATCAGCCTTTCCTTTATATTGCTCAGGCTTGACCTGCCAATCTGTCCAACACTCGAAAACAAATTTTTTATCCCTTTGTTTCGGGTCGACGGCATGGCGATTTGTCGCTCCTTTCAAAGCAATGTTTCTTTGTCGATCCCTGAATTGACTTTCCATGTTTAAGGTCGTCCCGTTCCTGACGAACTTCACCGATTCATTGGCATCAGCATCACGCGCATAGCTCAAATAAAATGCGGCCTCGGCTAATGATTCGATGAACGTTAGATTAATCCCATCATTCACGGCATCAGTCATTGCAAAATCAATGATTTTTAAGCAAGTAAAAGCATATATTTGCGCCTCTGTAGCTTCCTGCCTACCGCTACATTCCATACCATGAATAGCCCACTCGTTTATAGGGTGCTCATCCAAATCCATATGTTCGGCACGCGCACCATCCAGCTCGAGAAAGAGATATGTTGCCCTATTATCAAAACCGATTTCTGCCAAATAATTGATTTCTTTGAAAAGTTCTGCAAACCCTGCGTTTGATAACCGCTGGTTACTTCGGCAGTGAGACACTTCATCGACTGTCCATTTGGAGCACGACAATACAGCCTGGCTAATCATCATATGCAAATTAGGCGCAATTCCGAATGGGGTCTTGCAGTTCAATTCATATTGCATTTGTTCAGGATTAAAATTTTTAAATATCGACTCTTCCATACCGCCCCTTTCCCCTTTGAATCGGAAACCGTGCCAGCGGAGTAAAGGGGCAAACTCCGTTTTCCCGCCGTCGCGGTAGGCATGGTTAAACTGGTCAGGCTGCTGTCTTGCCGAAATCTGCGATGATGACGTTACCGCGCTCGACCTGTTCCAGGTAGTCAGCATAGTGCTGCATCATCGCCTTGCGCTCCTCCAAAAACGCCTCGCGGTCATACGCGCCGCCGTAGGCTTCGCCCGAGGCGTGCGATAGCTGCAACTCGATCCGATCCACCGGATAGCCCAAGGTTTTCAATATACCCTTTGCCAGCGACCGGAACCCGTGGCCGGTCATCTTGCCGCCGTACCCCATGCGCTTCAATGCCGCCAGGATCATTCCGTTACTAACCGGCGTTTCATGGTCGCGCTGGTTTGGAAACAGATATTTGCTGCCGCCGGTGTGCTGGTGAAGCTCGCGCAATAGCGCCCATCCCTGACGTGGCAAGAATGGATGATGATCCGCCTTGCGCGGCTTGACCTTGCGCTTACCCATTTTCATACGCTGCCACGGGATAACCCATTGTTCGTTTTCCAGATCGATTTCTGACCATGGGGTTTCGATCAATTCACTGGTGCGAACGAACGTCAGCATCATTAGGCGCAAGCCAATACGGTTCGGGTGGTACATGCGCCCTTCGTTCTTGTGCAATGCCTTCAAGAACTCTGGCAACTCGGTAACGGTGATCGCTGCATGGTGTTCTTTGGCCCGTGGTTTCAACTCGCCCCGCAATGCCGGTATCGGGTCGTACTCGATCAGTTCCTTAGTGACGGCATATTTGAATACGCCACTGGCGAGGATTGAAACGCGCTTGGTGATCTCCAGCGCACCCCTTTTCTCGATTTGCTGTAACGCCTCCAGCATGATTTTTCCCTTAATGGTCGATATGGGCAAATGGCCGATCAACGGGAACAGGTCTTTTTCGAGCGAGCGTAAATTCTGCTGGATCGTCTGTGGTTGCCACGAGTGGCTAGCTTTGTTGGCGTGCCATTCCCGCGCCAGCTTCTCAAACGTGTTGGCGGCTGCATCGGCGGATAGCGCGTTTTTCTGGTCGCGGTCATGCGCTGGGTCGGTTCCAGCCGTGATTAGCTCGCGCGCCTCGGTGCGACGTTTCCTCGCTTGTACCAGGGTGATTTCTGGATACTTGCCGAACGCAAGCGTATTGCGCTTCTCGCCGATCCGGTAATCCATGCGCCAATACCTCGCGCCGTCTGTATTGACCAAGAGATACAGGCCGCCGCCGTCCGCCAGCTTGTAGGGCTTGTCCTTGCCCTTGGCATTCTTGACCTGAATATCAGCGAGTGGAACGGCGAGTTTTGGCATTTTGACGGTATCCGCTTTGACGGTATGTAGGGGTACCGTCAAATATACCGCCAAAAATACTTGCTGCATATGGGCAAACTTTGACGCTATGGACGTAAAAAAACCCCTAAGTCGTTGATTACTTAAGGGCTTTTAGGCAAACTTTGCTGTTGTTTGCGGTGTTATTGGCGGAAAGGGTCGGATTCGAACCGACGGTACGCCAAAGACGTACACTGGATTTCGAGTCCAGCGCATTCGACCACTCTGCCACCTTTCCTGATTCGGTCGAACTGTAGCGTGCAACGTGCTACAGCCAAGCACAAAATTATAGCAGACGTTCGCATTCTGACAAACCCCGAAATGTACGAAAGAATGTATGCGCCCGGCAAAGCATCCCGCGACCGATGCGGCAAGACCGTTTCTATAAATATTGCCGTATATCATTATGCGGTAACAAATGACCATTACCATACCGGGAAAGGATAAAAACCAGCACCAGATCTGCATTCTTCAAGCGGACGGGCATTAAATGAAAAAGAATCACCGTGATTGCAACCGCACTGGCAGGCCCAATCAATTTTGGCGACGCGTCGAACGACGCTGACGGCACGAGCGCCAACGCGATGCAGCAGATCGGCTCCGCTCCGAGGCAGATGACGAATACGTACAAGCATCAGACCGCTGCGAGCTTGGTACATACCGAAACAAACCTGCCCGAGAGCAAAAACATCATGTTGGCAACACGCTTGAAAGAGATCGTCGAAAAACGTCAGTTGCATCCGCTATTTCAGCCCATCATCCAGATGCACAACGGCGAGATCCTGGGCTATGAAGGACTGATCCGCGGCCCGTCAGACAGCCCGCTACATTCGCCACTAAACCTGTTCAAGGTGGCGCGCGCCAACAACATGACAGTCGAGGTCGAGCATCTGTGTCGCCGCATTACGCTGGAGCGTTTCGCCGAACTGAAACTACCGGGCAAGCTGTTCCTCAATGTCAGTCCGGAATGCCTGCTGCAGCCGGACGTCAAGCATGGCGAGACGCTGGATTACATCGCCAACCTCGGTATTAATCCCGCACGGGTGATCATCGAATTGACCGAGAATCAGCCGACCTATGACTACGAGCTGTTGCGCGAAGCGGTAATGCATTATCGCGAGATGGGCTTCCGGATCGCGATCGACGACCTCGGCGAAGGATTTTCTTCGTTGCGACTATGGTCGGAACTGCGACCCGAATACGTCAAGATCGACATGCACTTCATTCAGGGCATTAACCACGACCCGGTGAAAATGCAGTTCGTGCGGTCTATCCAGGAAATCGCTGAAAAGTCCGGCACGTTGGTGATCGCCGAAGGCATCGAAACCCAAGCCGAACTGCTGATGATTCGCGACCTCGGCGTGGCCTGCGGCCAGGGCTACCATATCGCGCGGCCGCATCCGGCGCCTGCGATCACCTTATCCGCCGACGTCGACAAGACGCTGCGGCGCAATGGCGTGTCGGTGTACCCGCACGAAAACAGCTTCGGACCGAAACTTGCCACGGCCTTGAAACTACTGCGCACCGTCGCCAGCGTGTCGCCGGAGATGAATAACAACCGGGTCTATGACATTTTCAGTGGTGATGCCGCACTGGCCGTGCTGCCTGTGGTCAGCAATGGCATGCCGGTCGGCCTGATCACACGCGCCAACCTGATCGACCGCTTCGCCCGGCCCTATCTGCGCGAACTGTATGGCAAAAAATCCTGCACCCTGTTCATGGATGCCGAGCCCCTCATCACCGACAAGAACACCAACTTGCAAGACCTGAGCCAGACTGTCGTCGATGCGGATCGCCATCACCTGTTCAACGGCTTTATCATCACCGACCAGGGACACTACTTGGGAATGGGTACCGGTCATGACCTGATGCGGGAACTCACGCAAATGCAAATCAGCGCGGCCCGCTATGCCAATCCGCTCACGCTGTTACCCGGCAACGTGCCGATCAATGAGCATATCGACCGCCTGCTCCAGAGCGGTGCGCGCTTTTGTACCTGCTATGTCGATCTCGATCATTTCAAGCCCTTCAACGATGTCTACGGCTATCGTAAAGGCGACGACGTCTTGCAACTGACCGGACGCATCCTCGCCGGCCATTGCGATCCGGACCGGGACTTTGTTGGACATATCGGCGGCGACGATTTCATCGTCCTGTTTCAGAGCGAAGACTGGGAACAGCGCTGCCGCGACCTGCTCGATGCGTTCGCCCTCGCGATCCCGGATTTCTTTAATCCCGCCGATAGCGACCAGGGCGGCTACCTGAGCGAGGACCGCCAGGGCAACAAGGTGTTTCACTCGCTGATAACGCTCTCATTAGGAATCGTGAAGGTCGATCCCGGCCAGTTTTTCTCCCATCGTCAGATTGCCACGGCAGCGGCAGACGCAAAGAAACAGGCCAAGAAAATTCCCGGCAACAGCTTGTTCGTCGACCGTCGGCAAGGGCCGTTGGGCGCGATGTGGAACGGCACGATCGAACTGGCGCACGCCGGCTGAGCGCCGTGTGCGATCCGTTACGCGCCGTTCGACCGACCCGGGGTCGCCAGGCGTCAGCCGGTCAAGCGCGTCAGACCACCCATATACGGATGCAGCACTGCGGGAATATCGACGCTGCCATCGGCCTGTTGATAATTTTCCAGGACCGCAACCAACGTGCGGCCAACCGCCAGGCCGGAGCCGTTCAAAGTGTGGAGCAATTCCGGCTTGCCCTGTGCATTACGAAAACGCGCTTGCATGCGGCGCGCCTGGAATGCTTCCATGTTCGACAGCGACGAAATTTCGCGATAGGTGTTTTGCGCCGGCAGCCACACTTCCAGGTCATAGGTCTTGGCCGCACCAAAACCGATGTCGCCGGTGCACAGCGCCATCACCCGATACGGCAAACCGAGCTTTTGCAAAATCGTCTCGGCGTGACCGACCATTTCTTCCAGCGCCTCGTAGGATTTGTCGGGATGGACGATTTGTACCATTTCAACCTTGTCGAACTGGTGCTGGCGGATCATGCCGCGCGTGTCGCGGCCGTAGCTGCCCGCTTCCGAGCGAAAGCATGGCGTATGCGCCGTCATCTTGATTGGCAGCTTGTCCGCTGCGACGATGTCGTCGCGCACGATGTTGGACAGCGATACTTCCGAGGTGGGGA
>JACMQD010000284.1 GCA_014377155.1 Herminiimonas sp. | reverse complement strand
GCCGCAACCTGGCGACGCTGCAGGCTGAACTCGGAGGTCAGGCGCGCGAACAGTTTCAGAAGCTCGCCGAGCAAACCGCGATCGCACCGGTCGAACGTGCACCGGTCGACGCTGCACCGTCGCACGCGCGTAACAAGCATACCGGCCATGCCGTGGCGCCAGCGGCCAGTCCCAAGACCGTCGCCGCGCCTGCCACCGCTTATCAGAATCTGACGTCGTGGTCCTTCGGCGAACTGTCCGAACTACTCGAAATCCAGCAGGGCAGGCTAACCCTGACCGGCTTTCCCGCACTGGTCGACAAAGGAACGCATTGCGATCTCGAAGTATTCGACGATCCGGTCGAAGCGGCGCGCATTCATCGGATCGGCTTGCGTCGATTGATGGCACTACAGTTGCGCGAGCAATTGAAATTTTTGGAAAAGAATATCCCCAGCCTGCAGCAAATGGGCATGCAGTTCATGACGTTGGGTTCACAGGAAGAATTGCGCGACCAAATCATCGAGGCTGGCTTGGAGCGCGCCTGCTTGCAAGAGCCGCTGCCGAAGAACGCTGCCGAATTCGAACTTCGCAAAGAAGAAGGCAAGTCGCGCCTTGGCTTGCTGGTCAATGAAATCGCGCGACTGGCGTCAGCGATCCTGACCGAATTCCACGGCCTGCCCAAGAAGCTGCAAACCGTCAAGGCGCACCCGCAAGCAGTGGCCGACATCCAGTCGCAGTTGCAGGCGCTGGTTGGCAAGCGCTTCATTGTCGACAACGACTATGCGAACCTGACGCACTTTCCGCGTTACCTGAAAGCGGTCGGCGTGCGTCTGGAAAAACTGCGCGCCGATCCGGCCCGGGATGCGCGGTGGACGGCTGAATGGCTGCAGGCAGCGCTGCCGTGGCAGCGTTCACTCAAGGACCGTCATGGCAAGAACGCCGACCCCAAGATGAGCGAATTCCGCTGGCTGCTGGAAGAATTGCGGGTGTCGCTGTTCGCCCAGGAGTTGCGCACGCCGATGCCGATTTCAGTCAAGCGCCTGCAGAAAGTCTGGGAGTCGATGCAGCGTTGACCGTGTGTGCGGTTGCGCCTTGCTGTTGTGCGAGCACCTGGCGGATTCGGTGGGCCAGTTGCTCGCGCAAGTAAGGTTTGCCGAGAAGCTCGATACCTTCGTCGAGCTTGCCGTCGCTGACCATCGCGTTTTGCGTATAACCGGAGGTAAACAAAATGGCTAAGCCCGGCAGCAGTCGCTTGGCTTCCCGGGCAAGGTCGAGGCTGCTAACCGGTCCCGGCATCACCACATCGGTGAATAGCAGGTCGATCGGCAAGCCGCTACTGACGATGTGCAGCGCCGATTCGCCGTCGTCGGCTTTGAGGACGGTGTATCCCAGTTCTTCGAGAACGGCGACAACCGTCGCCTGCACTTCCTTGTCGTCTTCCGCTACCAGGATGGTCTCGCTGCCGCCGACGACGATTCCCGGCGTGCGCGGCGCGACGACGACTTCTGCCTTGTCGGAACGTGGTAGATAAATATTGATGGTCGTGCCACGACCGGGCTCGGTATCGATCTGTATATGTCCACGGCTTTGCTTGACGAACCCGTATGCCATGCTTAATCCAAGGCCGGTACCTTCCCCGGTCGGCTTCGTCGTGAAGAATGGCTCGAACGCCTGCTCGGCCACGTCGGGCGTCATCCCGGTACCATTATCGGCAATTGCCAGGCGCACATAGTCGCCCGCCGGTACTTCGGCATGGGCATGCACGAATTCGCGATCGAGCGTGATATTGCTCAGTTCAATCCTTAGCTTACCGCTGCCGGTCATGGCATCGCGGGCGTTGATCGCCAGATTCAGGATAACGTTTTCAAGCTGCCCCGGATCGACAAAGGTATTCCACAAGTCGCGATCGACGACCGATTCGACCGCGATCGATTCACCTAGTGCGCGCGTCAGCAGGTCATCCATGTTGTGGATCAATCGTGCCGCATTGAGCGCGATGGGCTGCAACGGTTGGCGGCGTGCGAAAGCGAGTAATTGCGACGATAGTTTGGCACCGCGTTCGACCGCCGACAACATGCTCGTGAGTCGCTTGAGCGCAGCAGGTTCGGCGGCGTAGAAGTGCTGCAGTAGTTGGATGTTGCCGCCGATAATTTGCAGCAAATTGTTAAAGTCGTGCGCCACGCCACCGGTCAGCTTGCCCACTGCCTCCAGCTTTTGGGAATGCTGCAATGCGACGCGCACCTCGTCCAGCACACGGCTGCGTTCGGTGTCGCGCTGTTCGCCTTGCTTGCGCTCGCTGATGTCGCGAATGAAGGCGCTGGTAATGTAGTCCGACCCTTCGCGAAAACCGGCAACAGCCAGTTCAACCGGAATCAGGGTGCCGTTGCGGTGTACCGCATTCAGTTCGATGACATTACTGATTGCGCCGTCGTCACTGACTGCCGGAAGATGTAAGGTTGGCGAATTGGGAGCATGAGCGTGTTCGTGCGCAAGCAGCAATTCACCAAAATCGCGTCCGATCGCTTCGGCAGCGCTCCAGCCGAAAGTTTTCTCAGCCTTGGTATTCCAGTCGGTAATGCAGCTGTTCGCATCGAATGCGACAAAGGCGTCGTGTGAATTTTCAAGAATGATTTTTATGCGCTGCTGTTCGGCTGCCAGTTGCGCATACGACAGGCGCAGGGCTTGTTCCTGTTCTTTGATGGGCGTGATATCAGTATGGGTGCCGATAGTGCGCAAGGCATTGCCATCGGTATCGTGCACAACTGCCATCCCGCGCGACAGTATCCATTTCCAGCTACCGTCCTTGCACCGCATTCGATGTTCGTTCACGTTGGTCTTGCGCTTGGCATCGAGGTAGTTGTTCGCCGTCGCCATCGCCTGCGCTTTGTCGTCCGGATGCAGCAGCCGCTCCCACTCGGAAAATGTGTCGCCGATGTCGCCAGGTTCGTAGCCCAGCATCGCTTTCCAGCGATCGGAATACTGTACTTCACCGGTTTTATTATTCCAGTCCCATACGCCATCACCCGCACCTTCGAGCGCATATTTCCAGCGAAATTCGCTAGCCCGCAATTGCTGGGTCATCAAGTTGGCGAGCGCCAGTGCGCGCCGCCGGCTCGAGGCCAGGCTCCAGACCAGCAACCCCAGTACCACGCTGATTCCACTGCCGCCCCACGCAATAATTAACAGGCGGTCGGTCTCGATCCGCGTTTCATAAGACGGCCCCGATTTGATATGGAGAGTCCACGGCTTGCCAGCGACTGTAATGCGGGTGAGCGCGGTAAACATCGAGGTATGCGTAGAAGCAGTCGCCTGATCCGGCAGCGAATGATAGAGGCGGCTGGTGTCTGCCAGGTTCTCACCGTCATAAATCGAAAGAATCATATCAGCGGCACGCTCGCCGCCGAGTCTGCTCATCAAGTCGTCCATTCGAAACGGTGCGCCGATCCAGCCGATGATTGCGGCGCGGCGCTGATCGATGGTGTCGATTTGCGCCCCGCGCTTGAACACCGGCAGGTACATGACAAAACCGTTTTGGTCGCGTTGGCCGTTCTCCTGAATCAGCCTGACCTTGCCCGAGGCCGCCGCCTCGCCGGTGTCACGGGCGCGTTCCATGGCCTCACGTCGTACCGGATCGGTCAGCATGTCGTAGCCCAACGCGCGCGGGTTCAAGCCGGTTAGCGGTTCAATCTGGACAATGGAAGAGTAGATGTCGCGTTCGCCGCCGGGCTTGATCTCATACAGCGGCTTGCCGGCCGCGCGCACTTTGGCGGTGTGCTCGGCTTTCGCTGCTGGCTGGACGATTTCGACAACGGCAATTCCCTGAACGCCGGGAAATTTTTCCTGCAAATGCAATGAGTCGACATACAGTTTAAAGTCGGCGCTGGTGACATTCATCGAGCCGAGCAGGAATGCCCGCGTACCGCGCTGTACCTGTTCATAGGCTGCCATGCGCTGTTCGATACGCCGTACCGTCTGCCGAACCTGAAAATTGAAATCGGCACGTACCAGTGTCTGCGCTTGTTGCGATGCGCCGGTCCACAAACTGAACGTCACGAACAGGGAAATTGCCAGTACAGTCAGCGCCAGTATCAGAGGCATACGCTTGGCAGACATCCAATGCACTACCGGTGCGGTTGCCAGGTCGTCACTTTTGAAATCGGTTGTCAATCAGTTTCCTTGCGTTATCTTGTTGGTCATTCAGCAATTGCGCCGGCGCTGCCTCGGCCGAGGCGATATCTTACCGCGTTGATGATGCGAGCGCGATACAAGCACCTTCTCTAAACTACAATGACGCATTGACCGACTGGTGCGGAAAGCATGTCATGGATGAGGCAGGAGCAAGAGGTGTCATGCTGGTAAGGGCCATCGAACGGGCCGATGTCGAAGGGGTGATCCTGAATCGGGACGACCGCGCCTACGCCAGTCGTAGCGCCAATGAGCTGGCCCAATGGGACGCGGCCGATCAGGCGGTGGCGAGCATGCCTGAATTGTTTTTACAAAAACGCGCGGAGCAAATTCTCAAGAAAATCGCCGAACGCACACCGGCTTTTCTAAGTTTTGTCCACGGTACGAACCGGCTGCGCTCATTGGGCATGGTCTTGCCTGTTTTGTCCTTGCTGGCAGGTGTGGCGATCGATCGCATTGCCGATCCGCATCGGGTCGATCTGCTGTCCGGTCCGCTGCTGCTGATCATTTTCTGGAACCTGGCGGTGTATGCGTGGTTGGTAATATGGCGCCTGATACCCCGCTCCGGGACACATCGCGTCGATGGCAGTCAGCTAGCACGACTGATGAGCGGCCCGATGATGGCGCCACGCAGGCTGGCGGCTCCGCTGGTGGCGGCGCTGGCTGCTTTTCATGCAGAATGGCTGCGCATGAGCGCGCCGCTTACCGGTGCACGGATCGCTCGGGCAATTCACTCGAGTGCCGCGTGTTTTGCGGCTGGCGCGATCGTGTCGCTCTATCTGCGTGGCATGGTTTCGCAGTATCGTGCCGGTTGGGAAAGTACCTTTCTCAGTGCCGGGCAGGTCCATGCAATGCTGTCTCTGTTGTTCACACCGGTGACGGCTTTGTTTCAGCTGCCGGGTTTTTCGGTCGAACAGATCAGGGCGCTGGAATTTGCGCAGTCCGGCGCCGCTGCCGGCGGCGCACTGTGGGTGCATCTGTATGCCGGCACGCTGTTGCTGCTGGTGACATTGCCACGCGTATTGCTGGCGGCGGTGGCGGGATGGCGGGTGCGTCGATTGTCCCGGCGTTTTCCCCTTGACCTGAACGAACCGTATTTCCGCAATCTTACGGGAAAGCTCGGTCCTGCAGTGCCGGCGGTGATGCGGGTTTTTCCGTATAGTTTTACCCTCGATGAGCAGCGCGACCGCAACTTGACCGTGGTGGCGCAGATGCTGCTCGGCGACCAGGCGCGCGTCATGCTGCGACCAGCAACGTCCTACGGTGAAGAAGCACGCGACAGCGCCATCGATACCAGGCTGGACAATATCGACATTGCGATGACGGTGGCGCTGTTTAACCTCAGCGCAACGCCCGAGCGCGAAAGCCACGGCGCATTTCTCGATCAACTGCAGCGCGCATCGGCATCGAATTGCAGGGTGCTGATCGACGAATCTGCATACATGGATCGAATCGGATCACAGCCCGGCGGCAACACGCGCCTACAGGAACGTATCGGCCTGTGGCGGCAATTTTGCGTACTGCACGAAGTCGACGCCACCATCGTCAACCTGATCAATCCGCAAGCTCGCAGCGCAGACCTATCCGACACTGCCGGCCTCGCCCCCATGACCTCCCTGCACAGCCGATGATCGAGCTTCCCGTACAAATTCAGTTCGCGCTGATTTCCCACACCAACGCCGGCAAGACTACCTTGGCGCGCACGCTGATCGGCATCGACGTCGGCGAAGTACGCGATGCGCCACATGTGACAACGGTCTCCGAATCGCATGTGCTGCTGGCCACGCCAGAGGGAGACCAGTTGCAGCTCTGGGATACGCCGGGCTTTGGCGATTCGGTGCGCCTGTTCAAGCGTCTCAGCATGTCGGGCAATCCGATCGGCTGGTTTTTGCGGGAGATCGTCGACCGTTACCGAGACCGGCCTTTCTGGCTCAGCCAACAGGCACTGCGGACTGCGCGCGACAGTGCCGACGTGGTGCTGTATCTGGTCAATTCGTCGGAAAACCCACGGGACGCCGGTTATCTGCCGTCCGAGATGAAAATCCTGCAATGGCTTGGCAAGCCGGTCGTTATTCTGCTCAATCAGATGGGTGCGCCCCGACCGCATGCCGAAGAGCAGGCCGAGCAGGCGCGGTGGAAGGATCACTTGGCGATCTACCCGGTGGTACAGCGTGTACTCGCCCTCGATGCGTTTGCCCGGTGCTGGGTGCATGAACGCGTGTTCTATGACGCGATCGGGTCACTGATCGGCGATGAAAAGAAGGACGCCTACGCACGGCTTTTCAAGATTTGGGAACAGGACAACCACAACCGCTTCCAGGACGCCATGCAACTGCTCGCCGGACAACTTGCCGATGCTGCCCGTGACAGCGAGCTGGTCGAGCGAGGCGACAGTACGATTGCGCATACGGTGCTCAAGGCGGTGGGGCTGGGCAAGCAGCGCGAGCGCAAGCGTCATGACAAGGCCATGGGCGAAATGATGACGCGTCTCAACGGCCAGGTCCTGCAATCGACCACGGCATTGCTCAAGCTGTACCGGCTCGACGCCGGCGCCGCACGGAAAATAAACGAACGGGTGCAAAAAAGCTTCGTGGTGCGGGCGCCGGTCGATGCGACGCAGGCCGGCCTGCTCGGCGCGGTCGTCTCGGGCGCGGCCACCGGCCTGTCGGCAGATCTGATGGCAGGCGGATTGACTTTCGGCGCTGGCGCGCTGGTAGGCGGGGTGGTCGGGGCGATGACGTTCGCCGGCGCGGCGTGGGCATTCAATGCGAGCACCGATCGCGATGCGCCGCGGGTACAGTTTTCTGACGAGTTCCTGCGCACTTTGCTGGCCTCGGCCTTATTGCGCTATCTGGCGGTGGCGCATTTCGGCCGCGGTCGTGGCAATTTCGTCGAAGGCGAAGCGCCAGCGTTCTGGAGCACGGAAGTCGAAGCGGCCCTCATCCGTAATGAAGACAATATCCGCGATGCGTGGCGCGCCGTCCGAGCCAATCCGGCGTTGGAAAAATCAGTCGTCGCGCTGACGCGGATGCTAAGCGATATCACCTTTGGCCTGCTCGAAAATTTCTACCCGCGCCGATGACAATGCGGCCTGCATGTAGTAATTTGAATGTTCGATAATGCGCAAAGACAGACGCGAAAGAAAACTGCTAGACTTGTTTGATTATTACCTAGTCACAACACGGCGGGTTGTCTCAGCCCTGCCGCACCACCAATAAAAATCGGTCGCAATGGCGACTTACAACCAGGGGACAGAGATGGCAATCAGCTTCAACATGAATGGCAAGAAAGTGTCGGTCGATACCGAAGCGGATACACCGCTGCTATGGGTGATTCGCGATGAAATCGGTTTGACCGGTACCAAGTTCGGCTGCGGCGCGGCATTGTGCGGCGCTTGTACTGTGCACCTGGACGGCGCGCCGATCCGGTCATGCGTCACGCCGGTGTCGGCAGTGGCCGGCAAAAAAGTAGCCTCGATCGAGTCGCTGTCAAAAGACAATTCCCACCCCCTGCAAAAAGCCTGGATCGCGCATGATGTGCCGCAATGCGGCTACTGCCAGTCCGGTCAGCTGATGAGCGCGGCGGCTTTGCTGTCGACCAACAAAAATCCTTCCGATGCCGATATCGAAAATGCGATGAGCGGCAACATCTGCCGTTGTGGCACTTACAACCGTATCAACGCCGCGATCAAGACTGCCGCCGCCGAGATGCGCAAGATCGGTTAAGGAGATGACCATGACAACAACTACATCACGCCGCGATTTCCTGAAAGTCTCGGCACTCGCAGGCGGTGGCCTGATGCTCGGCGTCTGCGT
>JACMQD010000041.1 GCA_014377155.1 Herminiimonas sp. | reverse complement strand
GGCATCCGCCGCATCGACCGCTGGGCGTCGATGAGCAACATGAAACATGGTGCGTTGACCGCGCAAGGGATCGAAGTCGTCGAACGCGTACCGATTCCGGACGAACTGATACCCGCCGATGCGCGGGTGGAGATGGATGCCAAGGTCGCGGCCGGTTACTTTTCGATCGATGCGGCGGTGCCTGCTGTTGAACTCACTGTCGCCAAAGGTCGAGGCCTGGCGGAATGAACGCCGGTGCCCTTGCCGCGACCGGCTGGCACACGCCGGTCGCGCCCGGTCATCCGGCCGAATCCCTGCTGAGCGCGCAGGCGGTGCGCCATGGCTGCCGGCAGGTCATGCAACAGGCGGAACGCGGAACGGCGACGCATTTCATCTGGCATCCCGAGAACCTGGCATTGGTGGCGGCTTACGTCGCCGAGACGATCCGGTTGCGCTATCCCCATTTAAAGGTGCCTTATCACAGTCGCCGGCGCCATTTCGAGGCAGGCGGTATCGATCGCTGGCAAACCCTGGCGATGGCAGCCGGCCTGCGCGGCAGCGAACGCGCCCGTACCCGCATCGATCTGGTCATTCCCAGCGTATTGTTGGACGCCGGTGCTGGCGCTGCCTGGCGCTATGAGGACCGGATCAACAATATGCCGCTGGCACGTTCCGAAGGACTGGGCGTAGCCAGTCTGGCGCTATTTGCCAGCGGCGCGCTATCTGCCCACACCGGGCAGCCGTTGCGCAGCGATGCGTCCGCATTGTCCACAGTGACCGAAGCGACTGTCGCCGCGGCGTTTCAGGTTAGCGCCGACAAACCGTTGATTGGCCTGACGGGGAGGGTACAGATGCTGCGCCGCCTTGGCGATGTTGCGGCCGCTACTCCCGCGGTGTTCGGAGCCGGCGGCCGGTTGGGAAACCTGTTCGATTATCTGGCCGATCATGCAGTCGGCACTCAAATCGAGGCGCCATTCATTCTCGAAACCCTGCTGCGCGCACTCGGTCCGGTCTGGCCCGGGCGCATCGAAATCGACAGCGTGTCTCTGGGCGACTGCTGGCGCCATCCGGCTGTCGACGGCGGCTTGCTACCGTTTCACAAGCTGACGCAATGGCTGACCTACTCGATGCTGGAACCGCTGGAAGAAGCGGGCTTTTATATTACCGGCCTGGATCAGTTGACCGGATTGCCGGAATATCGCAACGGTGGCCTGCTGCTCGATCTGGGTCTGTTGCAACCGCGTGATCCGGGATTTTGCACAGTACAGCGGACGGTCGACGATGAGGCCGTGGTCGAGTGGCGGGCACTGACGGTGATCGCCCTCGACTACGTCGCCAATGCGGTGCGCACCGAACTAAAAGTCGGTGCGGACGTCTTTCCGCTGGCACGGGTGCTGGAAGGCGGCACGTGGGCCGCCGGGCGCAGGATCTCCGCACAACGCCGGCCGGGCGGCACGCCGCCGGTCGATATCGCCAGCGATGGCACGGTATTTTGACGGAGGTACGATGACTACCAACCTGAACGTAATCAGCCATCCGCTGATCCAGCACAAGCTGACCTACATGCGCAGCGAAGACACCACGACCGACAATTTCCGCCGTCTGCTGCGCGAAATCAGCCAGATGCTGGCCTATGAACTGACGCGCGATCTGCCCACTGAAATGATCACCATTACCACGCCGCTGGCGACCATCCAGTCGCCCACCATCAGCGGCAAGAAACTGTGCCTGGTATCGATCCTGCGCGCCGGTAACGGCATGCTCGACGGCATGCTGGATGTCTTGCCGGCCGCACGCGTCGGCCATATTGGCTTGTATCGCGATCCGGAAACGCTGGAACCGGTCGAATATTATTTCAAGGTACCCGACGACATCGGCGAGCGTCTGGTGATCGTCGTCGATCCGATGCTGGCGACCGGTAATTCTGCCATTGCCGCGCTTAACCGGCTCAAGGAAACCGGCGCCGTCTCGATCAAGTACGTTTGCCTGCTGGCCGCACCGGAAGGCGTGGCGGCGTTGATGGCGGCGCACCCTGATGTCTCGGTCACCACCACCGCGATCGACGAATACCTGAACGACCATGGCTATATCATCCCCGGACTGGGCGACGCCGGCGACCGTATGTTCGGCACCCGGTAGCCGCGTGCAGCAGGAAGTGAAGGGCCGTATCCGCACCAGCAACGAAGCCGGCATCCTGCGCGCGGCCGAGCACGTGTTCGCACGCGCCGGATTCGCCGGCGCAACCATGAGTTTGATCGCCGAGTACGCCGGCATGCCGAAATCGAACCTGCATTATTATTTCCGCACCAAGAAGGAAATCTATCGTGCGGTGCTGGCCAACACGCTGTCGCTGTGGCTGGCACAGACCGATGGCATCCGCGCCGACAACGATCCGCAACGGGCGTTGGCGGATTACATTCGCGCCAAGATGATGCTGTCCACCTCGCATCCCGATGCCTCGCGGGTGTTTGCCAATGAGATCCTGCATGGTGCGGCCGAGATCGTCGATTACCTGCGCGCCGACCTGCGTAACCTGATCGATGCCAAGTCGCGCGTGATCGAAGGCTGGATCGCCGCTGGCAAGATGGCGCGTGTCGATCCGCGTCACCTGTTTTTTACGATCTGGGCCAGCACGCAGACCTATGCCGATTTTGCGCCACAGGTGTGTGCCGTTTTGGGCGTGGCACAACTGGACGCGCAACACATGGAAACCGCCACCGCGAATCTGACCAGCCTGCTGCTGCGCGGCTGTGGGCTGGTGCCGGACGCTGTCCATTCGCTGACCAATTCGGAGAACCCCGATGCTTGATCTCATCCTGCGTAACTGCACCCTGACCGATGGTCGTACCGGCATCGACATCGGCATCGCACAAGGCCGGATCGCTGCCGTGCAGCCGGCGCTGGCCGCCGAGGCAGGCGCTACCATCGACGCCGACAACCATCTGGTGTCGGCGCCGTTCGTCGATGCCCATTTCCACATGGATTCGACGCTGTCGTACGGCCTGCCGCGCACCAACCAGTCGGGCACGCTGCTCGAAGGGATCGTGTTGTGGAGCGAGCTTAAACCGCTGCTGGCGCAAGAGGCACTGGTCGAACGCGCGCTGGCCTACTGCGACTGGGCGGTGGCGAAGGGATTGCTGGCGATCCGCACCCATGTCGATGTCTGCGACCCGCGCTTGCTGGCAGTCGACGCGCTGCTGCACGTGCGCGATAAGGTGAAGCCTTATCTTGATCTGCAACTGGTGGCTTTTCCGCAGGACGGCGTGCTGCGCACGCCCGGCACGCTGGACAACCTGACGCGGGCGCTCGACAAGGGGGTCGACGTGGTGGGTGGGATTCCGCATTTCGAGCGCACCATGGCCGATGGCACCGAGTCGGTGCGCATCTTGTGCGAACTGGCAGCGGCGCGTGGGCTGCGGGTC
>JACMQD010000040.1 GCA_014377155.1 Herminiimonas sp. | reverse complement strand
CTAGTGCCGGATGATGTTTTTTTTACGCATCTCGCAGCCCGCCGTTTTCCGGTGACGGTCTGGTTGCGAGAGCCGCACGAATTCGACTATATCGTCGAGCCCGATCTGTTTCACGATTTTTTCGGTCATGTTCCGCTCCTGTTCGATTCGGTCTTTGCCGATCATCTTCAAGCCTACGGTGCCGGTGGTCTTAAAGCGTTGACGCTCGACGGTCTGCCGTTCCTGGCACGGTTGTACTGGTACACCATGGAATTTGGACTGATCGCGACACCGGACGGTTTGAGAGCCTACGGTGCCGGTCTGCTGTCATCGGCCGGAGAAATCGCCTACTGCCTCGAAAGCTCTTGGCCGCTGCGCCTTCAGTTCGATGTGCAACGGGTAATGCGGACGTTGTACAAAATCGATTCGTATCAGCAGAGCTATTTCGTGATCGATGGGTTCGAGCAGCTTTTCGCCGATACGTCATGCGACTTCGCACCGCTCTACGCGGCGTTGAAACCGAAGCAGCCGTTCCGAGCGGACTCGCTGCAGCCCGGCGACGCGCTCCATGCGTCGTCACATTGCACGCAGAGATTGACGAAGGGGACAGTCTCATGAAACTCCCAAACGATCACCATCAGCACGATTCGTCGGCAGCCGACACTTTCGGTTTTTCGCTGGACGACAAATACACGCGCGATCGCGGCCGGGTGTTTATTACCGGCACCCAGGCTCTGATCCGATTGCCGATGTTGCAACGCGATCGTGACCTCCGTGAAGGATTGAACACCGCAGGGTTCATTACCGGCTATCGCGGGTCGCCACTGGGTAGCGTCGATCTGACGGCGATGAAGGCCAAGGAACATCTCGATGCGCATCACATCCGGTTTCACCCGGGCGTGAACGAAGATTTGGCGGCGACCACGGCCTGGGGCACGCAGCAAGTCAATCTGTTTCCCGGCGCCCGATACGATGGCGTTTTCGCCATGTGGTACGGCAAGGGGCCAGGTGTCGATCGCTGCGGCGACGTTTTCAAGCACGCCAATATGGCCGGTACCGATCGGTATGGCGGCGTGCTGGTCCTGGCGGGCGACGACCATGCTGCGAAGTCGTCGACCACCGCCCATCAAAGCGAGCATATCCTGAAGGCCTGCGGTATCCCGGTTCTGTATCCATCTTCGGTCCAGGAGTATCTGGAATACGGATTGCACGGGTGGGCGATGAGCCGCTATACCGGCTTGTGGGTGTCCATGAAGTGCGTCACTGATATCGTCGAGTCTGGCGCATCGGTCGAAATGGATCCGGATCGTGTCGAGATCAGGTTGCCGGACGATTTTTCCTTGCCGCCAGGCGGCCTGAATATTCGCTGGCCCGATTCGGTCCTGGAACAGGAAGCCAGGATGAACCATTTTAAATGGTACGCGGCGCTGGCTTACGCGCGTGCCAATCGCCTCAACCGAATCGTCTGGGAAAGTCCGCATGCGAAGATCGGCATCATCACCGCCGGTAAGGCTTACCTTGACACACGCCAGGCGCTGACCGACCTCGGTATCGACGAAACGATCGCGGCGGACCTCGGTATCCGTCTCTATAAGATCGGTATGACCTGGCCGCTCGAAGCCGAAGGCGTACGGTCCTTCGCGCAGGGACTCGAAGAAATACTGGTGGTCGAGGAGAAACGCCAGATATTGGAATACCAGGTCAAGGAAGAGCTTTACAACTGGCGCGACGATGTGCGGCCCAGAGTAGTCGGAAAATTCGACGATACCGGCGAGTGGAGCAACCGGCAGGGCGCCGGTCACGGCGACTGGCTGCTGCCTGCGACCTACGAACTGAATCCGGGGCAGATCGCGCGTGCCATCGCGACCCGCATCAGCAGGTATTTTGCCGGTCATCCGGTAGAGCGGCAGATCCGCAGTCGTATCGCCTATCTCGAATCGAAGGAGGCGGTCTTGAAAGCGATGGTGGTCGAGCCGGGCAACGAGCGCGTCCCGCATTTCTGCTCCGGTTGCCCGCACAATAGCTCGACCAAGTTGCCCGACGGGAGTCGGGCCCTGGCCGGCATCGGTTGTCACTACATGGTGCTGTGGATGGATCGGGAGACTGCGACCTTCACGCAGATGGGCGCAGAGGGTGCGACCTGGATCGGGCAGGCCCCTTACACCGATGAGAAGCATGTCTTCGCTAACCTAGGCGACGGTACCTATTATCACTCGGGGCTGCTGGCGATTCGCGCTGCGATCGCCGCCGGCGTCAATATCACCTACAAGATTCTCTACAACGATGCCGTCGCCATGACCGGGGGGCAGATGGTGGACGGTCCGCTAGACCCGGGCATGATCTCGCGCCAGCTCGCCGCAGAAGGCGTGACGGCCATTGTGGTGGTGACCGACGAGCCGGGAAAGTATCCCGAGGGCTATGCCTGGGCGCCGGGCGTCACCGTGCGCCATCGCCTTGATCTCGATACCGTGCAGCGCACATTGCGCGAGGTGACGGGTGTGTCGGCCATGATCTACGACCAGACCTGCGCGTCCGAAAAAAGGCGCCGCCGCAAGCGCGGAGAAATGGCCGATCCCGCCAAGCGTGTCGTGATCAACGAAACCGTGTGCGAGGGATGCGGCGACTGCAGCGTAAAGTCGAACTGCCTGTCTGTCGAACCGCTCGAAACGGTATTCGGTCGCAAGCGTCAGATTAACCAGTCTTCTTGCAACAAGGATTATTCCTGCACGACGGGTTTCTGTCCTAGCTTCGTCACGATCGTAGGCGGTGCGTTGAAGAAACCGAAGAAAATCGATAGTGCCGATCCGGTCCGTACCGCTCCAGCCGGTGTGACGGCAGGTATCAGTGTTGAAAGCCTGAAGGAAATATTACCTACTCCGGTGTTGCCGAAACTGGATGCCGGTTACGGCATTCTCGTTGCCGGTATCGGTGGCACCGGCGTGGTCACGGTGGGCCAGATACTGGCCGTGGCAGCGCATCTCGAAGGCCTGGGCTGTTCGGTGTTAGACATGAGCGGACTGGCGCAAAAAGGCGGCCCGGTGCTGTCGCATGTTCGCCTTGCTATGGAACCTTCGGACATCCATTCCACCCGTGTCGGCACCGGTAATGCCGATCTGGTCATCGGATGCGACACAATCGTAACGGGAAGTCAGGATGCCCTGTCCAAAATGGACGCCGGACGCACGCACGCCGCGATTAACGGCACCGATACGCCGACGTCGGCCTTTATCAAGAATCCCGACTGGCAGAATCCGGGTATCAATGCGTGGAAAAGAATCCAGGCAGCTTGCGGGATCGAGAATGCGGAACTGCTCGACGCCGGCAGAATCGCTACGGCATTGATGGGCGATGCTCTGGCGACCAATATGTTCATGCTGGGTTATTGCTGGCAAAAGGGGTGGATACCGCTGACGCAGGCTGCGCTGGAGAAAGCCATCTTGCTCAATGCGATCTCGGTCGATTTCAATCTACGCGCCTTCGCCTGGGGAAGGCAGGCCGCTCACGATGGCAAGGCGGTCGAGAAACTTGTGGCGCCACCTGCCGGAAAAGTGCCGGAATCGTTTCAAAAAATCGATTTTCATTCAAAGGTTCATAGCCCTAAAAGTCTCGACGAGCTGATCGAAACCCGCTGTGGTTTTCTGAAGGACTATCAGGATACCGCTTACGCCGCCGATTACCGGACCTACGTCGAACGCATCCGCAAGGTCGAGATGGCACTCGAAGGGCAGGCCAAAGGGCAAATCGACGAGCAGATCGCAGAGCGGCCGGCAGCGTTGCCTCTCACACGAGCGGTGGCGTACTACCTGTTCAAGTTGATGGCGTATAAGGACGAATACGAAGTGGCGCGGTTGTATGCCAATGGCGATTTCGTCAAAAAAATTGCTTCGATGTTCGACGGCGACTACCGTCTTCGCTTTCACCTTGCGCCACCTTTGCTGTCGCGTCGTGATGCGCACGGTCATCTCGTCAAACAGGAATTCGGTCAGTGGATGATGATTGTTTTTCACGGACTGTCACGATTAAAATTTTTGCGTGGCACGCTGTTCGATCCATTCAGCTATACCCGGGAACGGCGCACGGAACGATCGTTGATCGACGACTATCGCACGATGCTGGATCTACTACGTCCGAATCTGAACAGTGGCAACCACGATATTGCAGTAGCGTTGGCGAAATTACCCGAGGAAATACGTGGTTACGGGCATGTTAAGGACGCACGAATCGAGGCGGCTCGATCGAAGCAACAAGAGTTGTTACATGCATTCCAGGATAAAACCGATCTCACTTCGAAACGTCACGAGGGCACCGATTTTGTCGCATCACGGCTGCCGCGATGACGTTGTTGGATGCGCACTGATCAAAACCGATCAACGAAACATTGCGCCGTGTTTTCAAGCAGCTGCATTACTCGGTCCTACCCGTCGAGCTTGCGGCATTTGGAAGAGACGATGGCCGAACGTGGCGTGGCGGTCGATGATTCGACCATCCACCGGTGGGCCGTCAAACGTGTCAAGCTACCAATGCTCGGTTTCAAAACCCTTCGCTGCGCCCGAATCATCATCGCCGGTATTGAAACCATGCATTTGATTGGCAAGGGTCAACTTACAGACATGAAAGACTAAACTTCGTCGGGAATCAATCAGTTCTACTCACTGGCATTCTGATCGCCGCCGATCTCGTGGAAATGCTGCGTCTCGTTGCGCTATCGCGACAGAACACGTCGCCCGCCAATCAATCGAAGCCGATCAGCCAACCGAGCACACCGCCAATCCGGCTGGAATGTATCTCTTTTTGTTCGTTGTCAAAAAACTATCTTACGGTAGTGCTATTGTAAAATAGTGCTTTGAGTAATTACTTAGCCTCCCGCCGGTATCGGCTTATTGCCAACTAACGTTATTGCCAACGCTGTCTGCGTTCCAACCGAAATAGCACCCGATTACCGATTCACCAT
>JACMQD010000283.1 GCA_014377155.1 Herminiimonas sp. | reverse complement strand
ATGAAATCGTATGCTTTCCGCATCCTGAATGTCTTTGCCGAAACCACCTTCGGTGGCAATCCACTGTGCGTTTTCGAGGATGCGACAGGCCTTGACGATGACACCATGCAGGCAATCGCGCGGCAATTCAATTTATCGGAAACGACATTCCTGCTTCCATCCGACCGCGCTACAGCACGTGTGCGTATCTTCACCACGGGTTACGAAATGCCGTTTGCCGGCCATCCGACCCTCGGGAGTGCCCATGTCGTGCGCGACCTGTTCCACGCCGGTGATGCACTGACGCTAGAGTTCAAGGCGGGCGTGGTGTCGGTATCGGCCAGTGGCGACCGCTGGACTTTTATTGCACCGTCACGCGGCGCCCCCAGAACCGCGACCCCATCCCTCGGCGCGGCAGACATTGCCGCCATGCTCGGGCTTACTGAGACTGATCTGCTTGACGAACCGCAGTGGGTCGATACCGGAACCGATCAGCTTTTGGTGCCAGTCAAAACCGTCGACGCAGTGCGGCGTGCCACGCCGGATTCGACGATGCTGGATGCGTGGCCCCAAAGCAGCCTGGGCCGCAAGACCGCTTATGTCTTCGCATTCGCCGAGCGGGACAAATACGGGGCGCCTGACGCGCCGCAAGCGGTGGTTGCACGGTATTTTTTTACTAAAGAGGGTGGCGGCGTAGCAGAAGATCCAGGTACCGGGTCGGCCTGCGCCAACCTGGGTGGCTGGCTTATGGCAACATCGCACCCACTGCCGATGCGCCTGACGATTTCCCAAGGAGACGCGCTGGAACGGCCTTGCCGGCTTGCGCTTGAAGTAACGCGAGACCGACGCATCATGGTAGGAGGACGCGTTCTGGAGGTGGGACGGGGTACATTCTTCCTCTAGCCCGCTATCCGGCAACCATGACACCGGGCCAACCGCGACGGGCCGTTCTTACCCGAGATTCGACGTCGTACCCTCTTGCTCGAAACGTGTACGGGAGACCAGGTAATACTGTGTGAGTGAACGGAAATGCACGGGCCGGTTCTCGGCGCGCAGCTCACCCGACCCGCTGCTGGCAGGTTGTTTGGCAAGCAGACGCCCAATAATCGCACCGCACATTGCACCGATACATGCACCGGCCAGCGCCGCGGCCATGGGTGTGGCGATAACAATGCCGAGGCGCGGGATGGTGATCGACGAGCCTAAAGTGATCGCGACTGCGACGATCGCGAAAGACAGCGCACCTATGACGCTCGTCACGGCCAGGGTGGCCGATCCCCGCTCGGACCCCCGAAGAGGTGCATTGGACAAAGCCGGTAGTATCCCGAGCTTGCGATCGCGGTCGCGACGTAGCTCGCGATTGCTCTCAATCAGTTCCAACCTGCGGCTCTTGATGGAAAGGTCACTACGCTCGCGTTTCGCGCCTGCTTTGAAAAGTCCTGTCGCTGCGTGGATTTTTGCATTGGAGGGTGGCACGGATGACATGGATGGTCCTTTCGATTTCGGGTCGGCACTGGGATAGCGTGTATTGCTCAGAGACTTATGGGACTGTTTACATCGTGAGCATATCACCAACTTTTTACTTTTTGTATAGGAAACGAACTAGGTCGCGTGTAGGAACACATGCCATGCATGCAAAGACGGCGGTAATGCAAGCCGGGCAATGTCCCAATGGCAATGCCATAATGATCTGCATACCTCGCTGTTGTAGAAAAGGAAAAAGATGCCAGCTCCCTGTCGGATAATGCTACGTACCCCCTCGCTGCCTGCGTGGCGCGCTTCTAATCGGTTTGCAACTGTCTGTATATCGGTGTGTATTTTTTTGATCACGCTGTCGAGCGGTATTGCCGTCGCTGCGGACACGCTGCGTGTCGGTTCCAAGCGTTTTACCGAATCATATGTGCTAGGAGAGATCCTCACCCAAACTGCAGGCCCACTCGGAAAGGCCGAGCATCGCCAGGGACTGGGCAACACGGCAATCGTATTCGAGGCGTTAAAGTCGGGCAGCATCGACGTCTATGCCGAATACCTCGGCACCATCGACCTCGAAATCCTCAAGCATGCGACACCACGATCGATAACAGACATCAACCGCGAGCTTGCGCCACTCGGACTCGGCGTGGCGATCCCGCTCGGATTCAACAATACCTATGCGCTGGCAGTGCGCGACGCCGATGTGGCACACTCTTCGATTCGCACCCTCAGCGACCTTGCGGCGCAAGCGGCGCTGCAAGTGGGACTGTCGCACGAATTTTTGGGCCGCCGGGATGGCTGGCCGGGCCTGGCGCAACGCTATGGACTGCAGCAGCGTCCGCTCGGACTCGATCATGGCATTGCGTACGAGGCCCTGGCGGCTAAGAAGGTCGACGTTATCGACATTTATTCGACCGATGCCAAGATCGACAAGCTCGGCCTGCGTGTGCTGAAAGACGACTTGCAGTATTTCCCCCGCTACGACGCCGTGTTGTTGTACCGTTTGGACATGGTGCAGCGTTTCCCCCAAGCCTGGCGCGCGATGCAGGGCCTGGAAGGGAAAATTTCGGAACGACGGATGATTGCGATGAATGCGGCCGTAGAACTGGATGGCCAGACCTTTGCTCATGTCGCCAGCGCGTTCCTGTCTTCGGAAAACGCGGGGACCCAGCGGCGTACCGGGCTTCTCGGCAAACTGTTCGACGATAACCTGTGGCGCCTGACCCGGCAGCATATGTTGCTCGTGGCAGTCTCAGTGGGCCTGGCGATACTGGTTGGCGTACCGTTGGGAATGGTCGCGGCGACGGTGCCGCGTCTGAATCAGACCGTGATGGCGACGGTCGGCGTGTTGCAAACCATCCCGTCACTGGCACTGCTGGCAATGCTGATTCCGCTGCTGGGCACCATCGGCACCCTGCCGGCACTGGTGGCGTTGTTCATGTATGCGCTCTTGCCGGTCGTGCGCAATACCTGCACCGGCTTGCAGCAAGTGCCGGACGGCCTGCGTATGGCGGCAAGGGCGCTGGGTATGGAGGCGAAAGACCGCATGCTCCACATCGAACTGCCGCTGGCGCTGCCGGTCATTCTGGCCGGCGTCAAAACCGCCGCAGTCATGAGCGTAGGGACCGCGACCATCGCTGCATTCATCGGCGCCGGCGGTTACGGCGAGCGCATTGCTGTCGGCCTCGCGATCAACGACAACGACATGCTGCTTGCCGGAGCATTACCCTCGGCGGCGCTGGCGCTGGCGACGCAACTGCTGTTCGAAAGAATCGAAGGCGCGGCACGGCGCGGTCGACCGGCCTGATACGCCATACGATATCAAACAGGGACTCTGGCGCGAAAGCACCCTAAGCCTTATCGTGAACATTTGCATCGCGGCGCAATAAAGCATGGAATTTTCTGGACGATTGCAGATAAACTGCTGCAAGCTTGCGCAGCAGAACCGTCCATCCAGAAACAGGAACACGACCCTATGAAAAATACCGTTCATTTCATCTTGCAAGGCAAAGGCGGGATCGGCAAAACACTGGTGTCGACCATGCTTGCCCAGTGGGTAAGATTGAAAGAGCCAAACGGACTGCGCTGTTATGACACTGATCAGGAGAACACCACCTTTTCGCGTTACAAGGCGATGGAAGTCAAGCATGTGCCGGTCATGACAGATGCCCGCACCATCGACCCGAAGCGGTTCGATGCGCTGATGATCGATATCCTGGAATCGGACGGCAACTGCGTCATCGACAATGGCGCCAACAGTTTTTCGCCGTTGATGGCGTATCTGCTTGAAAACCAGGCCTTTGGCATGCTGCAGGAATCCGGCCGTCAAGTATTCATTCATACCATCGTCGGCGGCGGCGACATCCTGCACGACACGGCGTCGGGCTTCGTGTCGACCGCACAGGCCACCACCGTGCCGATGATCCTGTGGGAAAACGAGCACTTCGGATTGCTGCAAACGCCGTCCGGCAAGATCTTTACCGAATCGCAGACCTATGCCGATCACGCCGACCGCATTCGCGGACGCATCAGACTATTCCAACGCAACTCCGACACCTTCGGCGCCGACATCAAAAAAATGAATACTGCGCGCCTGACACTCGACGAGGTAATCCTGAGCGACAAATTCAACATCATGGAAAAGCAGCGCATCAAGACCGTGTATCGCGAGGTGTATGAACAGCTCGACAACATTCAATGGTGAGCGGGAGCGACCGATGATGGACCAGAACAAGCTGCGCACGTTGGTGTTCGAAAAGACCGGCATCCGTATCGACACAATGGACCCGGTATTTGCGCTGGTGGCGCTGAATGAAGCAGTGCTCGACGACAGCGTTGCGCAGCAAGCGGCGGTCATCAATGCCGCGGCCGACCGGCTTAGCGAACAAGCTGACAGACTGGGGGCGGCCAGTCAGCGCTATGCGGATTTGTTGCAGCAGTTGGACAACACCACTGGCAGCGAAACGCACGAGCGGCGTCACACGATCGTTGGCGAAGCGGGTGAAAACCAATTGCCCGGAGCAGAACAACAATACTGGCGACGCCACGCAGGGTCGGCCGCAATCGCACTGGCCACCGCCTTGCTGACGGTACTCCTACTGTGGGTGACCGGTTTGCGTAGCGCTGTGTAACAACCACACCTCCGGGTTCGATGACAGGTCCTGTATGCATGACATGCCGGCCAGCTTTGGCAAATCATTCGCTTACTAAATAACGACGCTTTGGTTTAACTGTGACAGACGATCGCATGAAAATGCTGTACAAACTCGCAACCCTTGTACAATCGGTTACCGAAATTCAATTCTTTTCGTGAAATTCGGTCATCCAACGCATCGGCGAGGTCGAGCATGAAAGAATTTAATTTCGAAAAAGTATCGATACAGGAAGTGGTCAACGACCTCAAGGACAAGCCGCTAAACGCCTTGGACCTGAACTGGAAAACTTTGCGCGGCACGCCACCGGCAACGCAAAAAGTCCGAATCGATACGGCAACCCGTACGTGGCTTGGCGCCATGCCACAAGAAATTCGGCCCAACTGGCTCGTGAAACAGTATCCCCGCATAGCCGACCGTCTGGCGGAATTTTGGGCGCGTCCTGCGGCATGTCGACAATATCTCAACGAACTGACGTTCGATCAGCGTGGTGGACGACAGGGTTTTTCGCCAGCGGTTGCGCTCGAGCTGGCAACCCTGAAAGACTTTTTGGATCGATTGAAAACCGAGAAACGCGGCGACGTGTGGGACGATGATTATTTAAGATAAACGACGAGCATGTTGGTCGAAGTTCCGCGTTCAGACTGCCTTTGCAACGCGCTGAAGGCGGCAGACGAATGATAGGTCACCAGGAATTTAGAACTTACCGGCTTTCCTGAGCTGATACGCCAACCCCTCCGCAATATCCGGATGCTCGTATTTCACCGCCAGATCAATCGCCGTCATGCCCTGATCGTTCTTCAACGTCGCGTCCGCGCCTTCGTCGAGTAGCAGCTTGACTGTCAGGATGTGTCCGGCGCGCGCGGCCATCATGATCGGGGTGGTCTTGTTCGGCGACTCGGCGTCGATGTAGGCTGACCGGTCCAGCATGATTTTGACGATATCGTTGTTGCCGACTGCCGCTGCATAATGCAATGCGGTCCAGCCGGTCTGGTTCGGCTCGGCGCCCTTGTCCAGCAAGGCCAGTACCGCATTCCGGTTGCCTTTGTAGGCGGCGAT
>JACMQD010000282.1 GCA_014377155.1 Herminiimonas sp. | reverse complement strand
GGCCGATGTCGGGCCGGTAATATTGTGCTGCACGCCGGATTGCAATCATCCCGCGTTTACGGACCTGATGACACGCCACGGCATCCTACTGGTCAACCAGGGCCAGGGTGATCTTGGTGCGCGAATGGATCGCGCGATTACCGCCGGACTCCAAGCGCACCACGGCGCGATCGTCATCGGGACCGACTGCCCTGCGCTAGGCGTCGATCAGTTGCGTCAAGCGGCGCAGGTTTTAGAAACCGGCCGGGTCGTGTTCGTACCTGCCGCTGACGGCGGCTATGTCCTCGCAGGCCTCGACAGGCCGATGCCGGAATTATTCGTTGCAGTCGACTGGAGCACGGAGAAGGTGATGGCGCAGACACGCGAGCGCCTGGCCCGGATGGACGTCACGGCGATCGAATTGCCGACGCTGCACGATATCGATCTGCCGGTCGATCTGATTTACGTACCGAGGGAGTGGCTGACTTGAAATTAAATGAGAACCTGCCGGTAAACCTGCAGAAATTGAGTAATGGGACGTTTTATCGCCGGGTGGTCGCTGGTGGATTGCTGGTAAGCGTCACCCTGGTGGCGGGTACTAGTGCTGTGGCCGATACGACATTGCCGAAATTCTCCGGCATGACGGCAGGGGGAGCGATCACCGGCTGGACGACTCTGAAGCCGTCTGCGAAGGCGCAAGATACCAAGTACACGCTGGTACGCGATGGCGACAAGACGGTGCTGAAAGCCGACGCCGTTGGTTCCATGTCGGGCCTGACCCTTGTGGTCAACATTGATATCCGGCAGACGCCGCGCATCCGCTGGCGCTGGAAAATCGCCGCGCCGGTAGCGACCGCCGACCTGCGCACCAAGACAGGCGACGACTACGCCGCTCGCATTTATGTCATGTTCGATTACCCCGCATCGAAACTGTCGTTTGCCACCCGCGCTAGTTTGAAAATAGCGGAAAGTATCTATGGCCAGAAAATTCCGACCGCTGCCTTGAATTATGTGTGGGACAACCGCCAGCCGATCGGCACGATCGCGCCGAATAGTTATACCGACCGGGCAAGGATGATCGTTATCGAAAGCGGTGCCGACAAGGTGGGGCAATGGGTGACCGAGACCCGCGACCTGGGGGCCGATTTCATGGCGGCATTCGGCGAAGTGCCACCGAACGTGGTGGCGGTGGCCCTGGCTACCGATACCGATAACACTGGCGAGACCGCGATTGCCTGGTATGGCGACATCGAGTTCCTATCGGCCGGCCCGACAGCTGTGACGGACAAGCAGTGATGGCCGCGCGCGGCGACCATCCGCCTGTTCGCTGCAGTCGCAAGCTGGTCCTTGTGGGGGCAGGGCATGCGCATGCGCAGGTGCTGCTCACTTTGATTGAGCAGCCGGTTGCGGGCCTCGAGATCGTGCTGGTTTCACCTTGCTCGAAGGCGCCGTATTCCGGGATGGTGCCTGCCTGGCTGGCCGGCGAATACGACTGGGAAGCATGCTGTATCGATTTCAACAGTCTTTGCCAACGAGCCGGCGCACGGCTGGTCATGCAAAACGTCACCGGAATCGACCTGCACGGCAAGCAAGCGCTTCTAGAGAACGGCGTGCGGGTCGGCTACGACTGGCTCTCCATCAATATCGGTTCGACACTGCATTTGCCATTTACCGAGTCATCGACTGGTGACATTGCGCAAATTGTTCCGATGCGGCCACTGACCGCGTTGTGCGCCCATTGGCAAGATGTGATTGATACTGTGACCCGCCTCCTTCCTGGCGATCGCTGCCGGGTCCTGATCGTGGGCGGCGGTGCCGCAGGAATCGAGAGCATTTTGTCGGCTCACTACCGGCTGAACCAGCTCTCGCCCGGTATCGATTTTCAATTCACGCTCGCTACGCAGGGCCAAGTCTTGGTGCCGGGCCTGTCTGCTCGCGCCGGCAGAATTTTGCGCGTCGCCCTGCGCCATCGCGATATTGCGGTGCGCACCGGATTTTTGGCACACCGGATCGATGCAGGTGCCGTCATCTCCAAAGACGGTGAGTCAATTCCGGCGGACGTCATCCTTTGGGCGACCGGCGCGCAGGCCTTTTCGTGGCCCCGCGAAAGTGGCCTTGCCGCCGACGAGCGCGGTTTCATCCGCATCGATGCGATGTTGCGCTCCGTCTCGCACCCGGAAGTGTTTGCAGCGGGAGACTGCGCGGCCTGGAACAAGCCGTTGCCGAAGGCAGGCGTGTATGCCGTGCGCATGGCGCCGGTGCTGGCGCAAAACCTGCGGGCAGTCATTGAAGGCAATGCTCTGCAGTTATACCGACCGCAACGACGCTACCTCGTCCTGGTCGGCACCGGCGACCCGAATGCGGTAGCGTCCTGGGGACGACTTGGCTGGCAAGGGGCATGGGTCCATGCATGGAAGAAAAAAATCGACCGCCGATTTCTGGCGCGGTACAACGCAACTGCGGTGGATGCAGACCACACCATCATACCCATCGACAAGGAAGGAAATTCATGATCTTCAAACTGATCTTTTCAGCTGTATTCTCAGCGCTGACGGTCGGTGCCGTAGCCGCAGACAAAGCGGCTGATTTACCGGCACTCAAATTCGGGGTCGGCCTGTTCCAGCCCGACAAGGAAAAAAACGATGCAACCTACCGTCCGCTTGCACGCTACCTGGCGCAAAAGCTCGGACGCGCGGTTGAATTGCGTACCGTCGACACCTGGGAAGGTCTGGCCAAGTCGCTTGCCAATGGCGAGACGGACATTGCTCTGCTAGGTCCCTGGGGATACGTTCTAGCAAATAACGAGTCCGGCGCACAGGCGGTGTCGACCATTCTTTATGATGGCAAACCGGAGTACTTCGGCATCATCGTCACGCATCCCGATTCCGGCATTAAAAACGTGGCGACCCTCAAAGGCAAGACCTTTGCGTTCGGTGACAAGGGATCGACCTCGGGCTATCTGGTGCCGCTGCATTACTTCATGCAGCAGGGAATCGACCCCGATAAATACTTTGGCAAGATCCTGTATACCAAGCACCAGGCGATCGAGATGCAGGTCACGTCCGGCACACTCGATGCCGGCGCTGACTACAACCGGAACCGGAATGCCATGATCGAAGCCGGTCTTATCAAGGCAAACCAGTCGATCATCATCTG
>JACMQD010000039.1 GCA_014377155.1 Herminiimonas sp. | reverse complement strand
ATCAATGCTGGCCGCAATTTGCAGTACCTCTTCTTCGGTGAATCCCGCAGCCGGGATGACACGATCGAATGCCGGCTTGCCTTCGGTAAGGGTACCGGTCTTGTCGACGATGAGCGTATCGACCTTGCGCATGTTTTCAATGGCGGCGGCGTCACGAAACAGCACACCCTGGGTTGCGGCCCGGCCCGTGGCCGCCATGATCGACATCGGGGTAGCCAGTCCCAGTGCACATGGACACGCGATGATCAGCACCGCCACGGCATTGACAAAGCCATACACCCAGCTCGGCTGCGGCCCGAAGAACCCCCAACCCAACAGCGTCAGCAGCGCAATGCCAACGACGATCACGACAAAATAGCCTGCCACCACATCGGCCAGGCGCTGCATCGGAGCACGTGTGCGTTGGGCTTGCGCCACCATTTGTACAATCTGCGACAGCATGGTTTGAGAGCCCACTTTTTCCGAGCGAATGACTAGACTGCCGCTGGCGTTCATCGTGGCGCCAATGACCTTGTCGCCGGCGCGCTTGGTCACCGGCAGCGGTTCGCCGGTGAGCATCGATTCATCGACGGCGCTCTCGCCTTCGGTGACTACGCCGTCAACGGGCACTTTCTCTCCCGGGCGCACGCGCAGGATATCGCCCATGTGCACGTGGGTCAGCGGCACGTCTTCTTCGCTGCCATCGTCTCGTATCCGGCGCGCCGTCTTGGGGGCCAGACCAAGCAGGGACTTGATCGCCGCCGAGGTTTGCGACCGGGCGCGCAGTTCCATAATCTGACCCAGCAGCGTGAGCGACACAATCACGGCAGCCGCTTCGTAATACACGCCAATGCGACCATGACTTACAAACGTGGCAGGGAACAAGCCTGGCACAAGGGTGGCAACGATGCTGTAGCCAAACGCGGCCGCCACGCCTGTCGCGATGAGCGTCCACATATTGGGACTGCGGTTGACAAGCGATTGCAGCCCACGTTGGAAAAAAGGCCACCCGGCCCAGAGCACGACCGGCGTGCTCAAGCCCAGTTCGATCCAGCTTTGTTTTGGCAGTCCGCCATCAATGAACTGATGGCCGAACATGGCCAGGGCCGTGACCACCACCGTCAGTGGCAACGTCCACCAGAACCGGCGTCGGAAGTCCGCCAATTCCGGATTTTCCGTATCATCCAGCGACGGCATCAACGGTTCCAGTGCCATCCCGCAGAGCGGGCAATTGCCCGGCGCGTTCTGGCGGATTTCCGGGTGCATGGGACAGGTAAAAATTGTTCCCTGAGCATGCACATCATTGGCCGCAGGGGGACGTGGCGCGAGATAAGTCTGCGGATTGGCCCGAAACTTTTCCATGCACCCGGTACTGCAGAAATAAAAGGCTTGTTCGGCGTGGGTCACGGTCTTTTGCGGATTGGCTGCAACTTGCATACCGCATACCGGATCGGTATAAGGTTTATCCGGATTCGGAGGAGTTACTCCTTCGGCAATCGTATTGGAAGGGTGTGGATGTTTATGCGGTGCGTGGGCTTGCATTGCGTCACTCCAATTAATGTGTCATGGCCACTATGGAAGTCAAAGCAGTCCGGCACGATACGTCGATGACCAGTCTTGATCGCACGCCGCCGACGAAGCGGCCGCCGCGCTAGGAATGAAAATGTTTGCCAACAAGCATGGGTAAAAATTGGCTCCATCCTAGTGCCGGCGTGTTGAAATAAACTTGATGTGAATCAAAAATGCGAAAATGGACCGCTGCTGCAAGCGTTTCGTGTTTGACCCCTTTACCGCAGGCGCCTCACTAAAATCGAAAACTAGGTGCGGTGGCCCATTCTCATGGAACATCTTGATGGCCCCCCGGTCGATTCAAAACGATTGTGCGCTCTTCCGTGCCAATTTGTATTACACATTTGTAATCCAAATTTTTTACCTTTTCCATTACGCTAACAAGGTGGTGAACGTTGTGCCGCTTCCATACGGCACAACGTGTCGTAGATAACCGATTCATAATGCATTCTCAAAGGAAAACAAATGAAACTATTTATCGTGGGTACCTTGGTAGCGCTGCTGGCAGGATGTTCCGGTTTGGGCATGTCCAGTGGCGCATCCGGCGCGGGCACAAGCAGTGCTGCCGGCACAGCGCAACGCGACATGACTTATGGTCATGGAGGACAATAGACTTAATGCAGGAAAGGTGTTCCGAATCACTCCTTAGAATGGGACACCATCGGTAGACGGCCATCGATCAGTCGTTGCGCCGTTCCAGCAGTACGATCCCTGTATGCGTATGTCGGTCGATACGCGGTCAAGAATGATTGCGGTGCAAGAAGCGATTCAGGTGTGTTATCCGTTCATGCGCCTATTTCAGTAGAAGATGCGTCAGCGACGGTGAATGCTGGTTTAGATTCGTAATTGCAACGCAATGGTGCGCTTGGCTGGCAGACGAGGTCCGTCCCGGCCGAACGCACCTACTGTCCGTATTGCCGGGTGTCCACGACTTTATTTTGCGAGCGCAAGCTGTACGACGGTGAAGGCGCCGTCGACCTTGTCTGCTTTAAATTGGATAGTGTCACCCACCTTGACGGTACCAAGCATGGATGGCTGCGCTACACGGAACACCATGGTCATCGCCGGCATGTCCAAGTTTGCCAATGGGCCGTGACTGATCGTCATTTTCGCCTGCTCATTGTCAATTTTTTTGATCGTGCCGGTCGACATCACTGCTGCCTGCGGTGCTGACGCCGTCGTTAGGGCGGCCGTTTGCGCCTGGACCATCATCGGCGTGGCACAAGCAAGCAAGACGGCAAACAGTGGCTGTGTAATGATCTTCATGAAACGCTCCTGACATAGGTGATGCTTTTGACCGCATTGGTTGAGTGCTTATTGTAATAGCGCCACAGCAACCATTGGATTACAGTCACATTACATTTTCGTAATCTATTTGCACGCAATACTCAGCCACAATGGCGAAAAATGTTCTGACTGGACCAATACATAATGCGAATTCTGGTGGTGGAAGATGAGCCCAAGGCTGGCGAATATCTGCGCAAGGGGCTGACCGAGTCCGGGTATGTCGTTGACTGGGCACGAAACGGTATCGATGGACTACATTTGGCGAAATCGGAGTCGTTCGATCTGATCGTCCTTGACGTCATGCTGCCGGGTATGGATGGCTGGCAAGTCGTGCAGGCACTGCGCAAGACACAGGAAACGCCGGTCTTGTTTCTGACCGCCCGCGACGATGTGGAAGACCGCATTAAAGGTCTTGAACTCGGGGCCGATGATTATCTGATCAAACCCTTTGCTTTTGCTGAACTGGTTACCCGCATTCGTACCTTACTGCGACGCGGTCCAATCCGCGAATCGGACCGGCTGCAGGTGGCAAACATGGAAATCGATGTACTGAAAAGACGGGTGTCGCGTGCCGGTGAACGGATCGATCTGACAGTGAAGGAATTTGCATTACTTCACTTGTTAGCCAAGCGGGAGGGCGAAGTGCTGTCACGCTCGCTGATTGCCTCCCAGGTGTGGGACATGAATTTCGACAGCGATACCAATGTGGTGGATGTAGCCGTACGACGCCTGCGTGCAAAAATTGACGATTCGTACACAGACAAACTGATTCATACCGTGCGCGGCATGGGATATATTCTGGAACATCGTCGATGAGGTCGTTGCGATCCTTTTCACTTACAACACAGTTGGGGTGCATGTTCGCGCTGGCGGCGGTGCTGACGTTTGCCGGTGTCGGCATGTATTTGTACCAGTCACTCGCAACGCAGTTGGAGGCAAGAGACGATAGCGAGTTGGTAGGCAAGGTTGCGTTGGTGCGCCATTTGCTTGTCGAGACGCCATCGGCTGTATCGATTCGGAAAGACCCGCACCGGTTTTTAGACGCGATTGCAGAACATGATGGACTGATCCTGATCATGCGGTCGGCCACCGGTGAAAAATTACTGGAAAATCGACCGATGCTGGGTGCCTGGCCAGCGATGCCGATGACCGCTGTCAATCACATTCCCGACAAAGCGGCGCTGAAGGTGTGGACGTTACCGTCTGGCGCGCCGGCGCGAACGATTGCGGCGTTGGGTGTTGTCGGCAATAGCGCAGAGCGGGTGCAGATCGTGGTGGCGCGCACGACGTCGGATCGCATGGCGCTACTGGACGCATTTCGCAGTGATGTGTTCGTCGGCGTCCTGTTCGGCGCACTGCTCGCCGCCCTGGCTGGCTACGCGCTTACCCGCAAGGGTTTGCGGCCCGTCCGCATGATTGCAACACAGGCCCAGTTCATCACGGCGCAGCATCTCGATACTCGACTCGACGCCAGTGAGGCGCCGGCAGAAATGCGTGCACTGGTTGAATCCTTCAACGGCATGCTAGACCGCCTGCATGACAGTTTTCAACGCCTGTCGCAATTTTCCGGTGATCTCGCACATGACATGCGTACGCCGCTCAACAACCTGATGCTGCAGACTCAAGTGGCCTTGTCGCAGCCGCGTGCTAGCGAGGAATACCATGCATTGCTGGCGTCAAATATCGAGGAATACGAGCGGCTGGCGCGCATGGTGGAAAGCATGCTGTTTCTGGCACGCGCCGATTATGCCCAGGTCGCGTTAGAAAAGCAGTGGCTCGATCCGGCAACCGAATTGCAACGCATCGCCGACTACTTCGAGGGCATTGCCGATGAGGCGGGCGTCACGCTCATCGTTCGTTCGAAAGGCATGATTGCCGCCGACGCCATGCTGATTCGCCGCGCTGTCAATAACCTGGTAGCCAATGCGATCCGGTACACGGCCCCGGGTGGGGCAATCGAGTTGCAGGCCTACGCACAGGGTGAGTACACCGTGGTGGCCGTCATGAATCCGGGTCCCCGGATCAATGCCGAGGATTTGCCATGGCTGTTCGATCGCTTTTACCGGGTCGATCGCGCGCGCAGCGGTTCAGCGACGTCGACCGGTCTTGGACTGGCCATTGTCCAGTCCATCATGAAAATGCATGGCGGCCAGGCGCAGGTTGAAAGCAACACCGAGCAGACGACATTTCGCCTGCTGTTTCCGGCCCCTCGGTAACGCCACTGCTTCCATAACGCCATCGCGCTCGCCGAGCGCGACTCGCTTTCGACCCTTCGTCCAACAGCACGCGAACATTACAAACTTGTAATGTTGCAGTAACACGACTGTCTGTTTTGGCTCCGTAAAATATGCATCGAGTGGCGTTCAGCCATTTTTCGCCACAAGTCACCATCGTTGACACGATATTCGTCCAGGGATCAGTCATGAAAGTTTTGTTGAACGGCGCCGTTATGGTCGCCTTATTGGTGGGCATTCCAGCCGCGTCATTCGCCCAAACTACAACATCCGCCACTGCGCAGGCCTTGAGCAAGGGCGTTGTCAAGAAAATCGACGCCGCGCAGGGGAAAATGACGGTCGCCCACGGGCCTCTCGCGAACCTAAACATGCCCGCGATGACGATGCTGTTCCGCGTGAGCGATCCAGCCATGTTGTCGGCCGTTAAACCAGGCGACGATATCTGTTTCAATGCTGAAAAAATCAATGGTGCATTGACCATCACGCGCCTGGAGCCCGCCTCAGCGTCAGGCGTGTCCAGCGGTGTAACAGCCAAGCCTGCCATGCTAACCTCATTGTCGTTCGCATCCAGTGGTGCGGCTGCGTCGATGAGCGCCGGTGTCGTCCAAGAGGTCGACGTCGGCCAAGGCGAGATCACCATTGATCATGGTCCCTTGGCCAACCTGCAAATGCCGGCCATGTCCATGGTATTTCGGGTTGCCAATGCGACGCTCCTCAATAACGTGAAAGCCGGCGACAACATTTCATTCATGGCCGAAAAAGCCAATGGCGAGTTGACCGTCACGCAGCTCAAGCAAACCAAGGCCACGTCGGGCTCTGTCGTCGCACCTGTCCCGGCGCAACCAATTGCTGCGGCGCGCACGCAAGTGAGCGCGACGACGCCAGCACGCACCTATGCGTCGAACGGCACTTTGAGTGCCGGAACGGTCAAAAAAGTCGATCCGGATCAGGGGAAAATTACGATCAGTCACGGGCCACTCGCCAATCTGTCCATGCCAGCCATGACAATGGTGTTTGACCTTGCCGATCGCGCAATGATCGGCAAGGTCAAAGCCGGTGACAGCATTGAATTTACCGCCGAAAAAGTCAATGGTGCGCTCACGATCACGCAACTGGAGTCAGGCAAGGCAGTAACGACGCCCGACCAGCGGCCCGGGCCGCAATCAGCGACGACCTTGCCACGTTCGCCCAACGTGGTAGGGCGCAATCTCGATCCTGTTTCGGGTCAGGCCGCCAAGGCGCATTCGATGCCGACATCTCGATCGGGCACGCCGGACGCGCCGACGCAGACCAATACAGGCGTCGGCGCGCCACCCTACCAAAGTCCATTCAGTAACTACCAGATGATGCAAGAGATTGCCGACGCACCCGGTGCAGTGTGGCGCGCGGCCAATGACGAAGTGGCTCGGCTGGGCGGACATGTGGGCCAGCTGCGGGAAAAATCCGCCAGTGCGCTCGATGATACGCCCGCCAAACCTGCGGTCGGCATGGCGGTGGTACCGGGCGGGGCGCCCGCTGTGCACGACATGACAAAATTGAAAAAGGACAAATGAACATGTTTAGATCCGGTACCACGAAGCCCGTCGCGCTGGTCGCCATGGGCCTCGCATTGAGTGGCTGTGCGACGTTTTCGGGAGACGGTGGATTTAACGATGTGTCGAGCATGACACAGCAACGCATCGGTTTGCCGGTCGCCGCGTCGACCCCCGGCAACATAGCCGCGACAGAGTCGATGGTGACCGACCTGCTATCGAAGCCGTTGACTGCTGACAGCGCCGTGCGCGTTGCGCTCAACAATAACAGGGGATTGCAAGCAGCTTTCTCCGAGCTAGGTGTGGCCGAGGCTGACTTCGTACAGGCAGGACGCATCAGTAATCCGGCATTCCATTTTAAGCGCATGCGCGGTGGCGATGACGTGGAAATCGAGCGCGGCATCATTTTTAGTCTGGTGGGATTGGCGACTATGCCGATTCGAAGCAAGATCGAAGGCGGGCGGTTCGAACAGGCCAAATTGCAAGCTGCCTCCCAAGCGGTACGCCTTGCCGGCGACACGCGTCGCGCCTACTTTCAGGCTGTCGCCGCCCAGCAAATGCTGCAGTTCAGCGAGCAAGTCAAAACGTCCGCCGAAGCCGGCGCCGAGCTCGCGCAACGCATGGCGCGCATTGGCAACTTCAGCAAGCTCGACTACGCGCGCGAACAGGCGTTTTACGCCGATGCCACGGCACAGCACGCCCGTGCCGTGCAGGGTGCAACTGCCGCACGCGAGCAACTCACGCGTCTGTTAGGCCTGTGGGGCCCGCAACTTGCATTTGCGCTGCCGGATCGGTTGCCCGATTTGCCTGCCACCTTGGCACAAACGGGCGATGTGGAATCGCAAGCCATGCAGCAGCGTCTCGACATTCAGATTGCCAAGCGCGATACGGCGGCAACGGCCAACGCGCTCGGACTGACCCGTGCGACCAGTTTTATCAATGTGCTCGATGCGGGCTATGTCAACAAAAGCCAAACCGGTACACCCCGCGCCAATGGCTATGAAGTGAGTCTTCAACTGCCGCTGTTCGACTGGGGCGGGGCACGCACCCGCAAGGGCGAAGCGCAGTATATGGCGGCGGTTCATCGTACTGCCGACACAGCGGTGCGCGCGCGCTCCGAGGTACGCCAGGCGTACGCGGCCTACCGTAGCAATTTTGAGATCGCCAAGCATTATCGTGACGAGATTGTCCCATTGCGTAAAAAAATCGCGGACGAAGTCGGGCTACGCTACAACGGCATGCTGGCCAGCGTATTTGAATTGCTGGCCGAGGCCCGGGTTCAGGCAACCAGCGTCAATGGCGCCATCGAGGCACAACGCGACTTCTGGCTGGCTGAAACGGACCTGCAAGCTGCGATCAATGGTAGTGGCGATGAAACGACGCAAAAGGCGGCCAAGCCGTCGGCAGCCGCTGCAACGGCCGGACATTAATTAAAGGATTGATAATGCTTTCTCGAAGAGGTTTTTTATCTGGTGCGGCCACCGTTGTGGGTGCGGGAATCGTGTCGCGCGTGGGCGCGGCGTCCATTCCTGAAGCACAGATCGTAACCGACGCCAAGATGATGCCGCCACCGCCGCCACCGAACGGCAGACCCTATCATCCGGTTGTCACCTTGAACGGGTGGAGTGCGCCATGGCGGATGAAGGATGGCTGGAAAGAGTTTCATTTGATTGCCGAACCCGTGATCCGCGAAATGGCGCCCGGAATGAAAGCAACGCTATGGGGTTACAACGGCAGCAGTCCCGGTCCGACGATCGAAGTGGTCGAAGGCGACAAGGTGCGCATGTTCGTGACCAACAAGCTGCCCGAGGCAACAACCATCCACTGGCATGGACAGCGCCTGCCTAATGGCATGGACGGCGTGGGCGGTCTGGTGCAGCCCCAGATTCCGGTGGGCAAAACGTTCGTCTATGAATTCATCGCAAAGCGGCCAGGCACGTTTATGTACCATCCGCATGCCGATGAAATGGTGCAAATGGCGATGGGCATGATGGGCTTTTGGGTAACGCATCCCAAAGATCCGGCACAACATCGGGTCGACCGTGATTTTGTTTTTCTGCTCAATGGCTATGACATCGAGCCGGGCGCGTCGACGCCAAAGACAAGTACCATGCTCGACTTTAATTTATGGACCTGGAATAGCCGCGTCTTTCCAGGAATCGACACGCTGGCATGTCGACAGGGGGACCGGGTCCGGATCAGGATCGGTAACTTGTCGATGACGAGCCATCCGATTCACCTGCATGGGCATGAATTCGAAGTCGCCGGTACCGATGGTGGCTGGGTACCGAAATCGGCGCGTTGGCCGGAAGTGACGACCGATGTGGGCGTAGGGCAAATGCGGGCGATCGAATTCGATGCCACCGACGTCGGCGACTGGGCATTCCACTGCCACAAGGCTCATCACACGATGAATGCCATGGGACACAACGTACCGAACATGATTGGGGTCGATCACCGGAAGGTCGCCAACAAGATCATCAAGATCATTCCCGACTATATGGTCATGGGGGAACGCGGCGGCAGCGACATGGCGGAAATGGCGATGCCGATTCCCGAAAATACTTTGCCTATGATGTCGGGAAACGGGCCCTTTGGTCCGATTGAAATGGGTGGGATGTTCACCACCGTGAAAGTACGTGCCGGCCTGGCGCGCAACGATTACAAGGACCCAGGCTGGTTCAAGCATCCTGCAGGTACGGTGGCATATGTGTACGACAGCGACCCTGCCAAGCGCTGATTCAATGTATCTTTATAACGATAGGACATTTATGAAACGGTTACATCAGACTTTATTTCTGGCGTTAATGGCCGCCTGCAGTGCTGGCACGGCCATAGCGTCTGGCACGCATACCGGTGGCCATGCGAACGATGCCATTGGCAAAGCAGGGGACAGCAAAGATGTCGTACGCACCATCAATGTCGATATGACTGACACAATGCGTTTTTCGCCATCGAGCTTCACGGCAAAGCAGGGAGAAACGGTCCGCTTCGTGGTAACCAACAGCGGCAAACTTAAACACGAGATGGTGCTGGGTACCCGGAAGGAATTGAAAGAGCATTCCGAGCTCATGAAAAAAAATCCCGAGATGGAACACGATGACCCGAACCAAATCACCATTGCCCCCGGTGGCAAGGGTGAAATCGTTTGGCAGTTCACTCAGGCTGGAAAGGTCGATTTCGCTTGTCTGCAGCCAGGTCATTACGACGCTGGGATGAAGGGGGATGTGAAGGTCAGCGCAAGCAAAGGCACCGATGGGCATAAATCCCGAGCGCATTAATGGTCAGCACCTCATCTGAACCGTCTGGACGAAAGTGACCGAAGAAGCCACAGTAGTTCCCGTCAAATAAACAGCGGGGGCTACGTTGGATTCTTTAGTTTCACTCGAGCGCAAGAAGCGGCAGCCGAATTTTTCATCCCAGTTCAGGCAGTCGCTGACACAGCAGGCTTGTGAGACGAACCGTGTTAAGGCACCGTTGGCGGATGTCGGCATGGTGCGCCAAGGCGTCATCGAAAGACAGATCGCCGAGGCGACCGTCCGCTTTGATGGACACGCCGATCTGGCGAGGCACTGCTGGCGCAGCGTGACGGCGAACTGCAATCCCTCGAAGCGTACCTGCGGTACGTGTTCACCCATATCGCCGACTACCCAGTCAATCGGGTCGCTGACCTGCTGCCATGGAATGTCGCCGATCGCCTGGCATTGCAGTCAACTTGAAATCGTAGGTCTGATCAAGCCTGGAAAGTCAATGACGGTGCTGGTGAGATGCTTACGATGCGAGTGCAAGGCGCATGTCTGAAAATTGTCGCGTGACAAACCAATAAGGCCCGTGCTGCGGGCGCGCACAGATGACCCATAAAAAACCAGCTTTTCTGAAGAAATCGATTGAAGCGCCTGTGTCTGCGCAACGCGCTGAAAATCCATTTCCGGATATCGAATTTTGCGCACGAATGCGTAACGACAGGAAGCGCGATGCGCGGTTTTCAGAAAAACTGAAATCAATAATCGAGCGCGGCGCAGTCAAGGCGAGTACCGACGCCCGCTATGCGCCGTCGCTGATGACCTTGCGAAGCATGGTGAAGAAAGGCGTGCCGCCTGAAGACATGCTCGGCCGGATCGTGCTGGAGGTCGAATCCGGATTGTGGAAGCTGTGGCTGAGCGCCTCTGACATCGAGCTGCGCGGCGTGAATTATGCGAAAACCGAACAACGCAATGTTCGGCTGGCGCCGGGTATCAGCTCAACACTGTTTTCACCAACGCCGGCATTCCGAACTGGCGTAGCCTGATTGCAGAAAACTGTTTCCAACTGCAGGTTGGGAAGCCGACTGAGAAGACACCGGCGAAGGCTTACGCCAATTTCCGTATCGACGCCCTTGAAAAGGGACTGGTTAGCGCAAGACAAGCCAGGATTACATCGCAATGAAAGGCTGCCCGAGCAACGCCTGCACAAACGTTCCTATGGTCACTACAGCCAGGAGTATTGCGAAAATTCCCGTTACGTGGATCGCCAGCCTCTGTGGCACCGAGCGAACGGCCAGCCATGCAAACGCCGGCACGAAATGCATGGCATGGATGCCAAAAAAATGTGCGACCCGCAAATCGCCGCCATCGCGGGACCATTCCATCAGGGGCAAGCCGTTGGCGTCGGACAAGGTACCACCAATCCAATGGGTGGTACCGATGGCCGACATCGCGCCGCCAAAACCAGCGCCGAGTACAAAGGTCATCATCAAGCCCATCACCAGGCCTGAGCGCAACGCGGGCGGTATCGCAACGCTGCGGTCCCGCCAGATCATCCAGCCCTGGACAAATGCCGCCGATGTCAGCACGACCGCGCCGACTCCCATCAAGGCATACATGAAGATCGTCAGCGTGCTCGAGTAATTCCAGTGCGATGTGGTCCCGCGTGCTGCCTGAACGGTGATGTAAAGTACCTCGAACCAACCGGCACCGAGGCTCGTCCAGACAATATAGCGGCCGGCCACCGAACGATTAGCAAGCGGACTCAATGCCAGAAAAAAAGCGGCCAGCGATATCTGATACACACCAACCGACACTAGGAATTTGATTGGTTTTATCCACAGGTTGATGCCATTGACCGTTCGCTCATCAAGCAACAGTCCGGCGGAACCTAGCACTGCCAGCACAAGCATGGCAACACCCGATCGAAAGAGGATCGGTTGCGTCGTGAATATTCGTCTTACCAAGGTCAGCGGTGAGTGCGATTGAATCGGCAAGTCAGCTCCATTGCCGGTATTAACTAAAATGCGGGTCATGTCGACTCCATTATCCGATGACAAAAACGCTGGTTGAGAAGCGGCGTTATGCAATGCTTTTCGCCATTTCGGGTAGCGATCGCGATACTTTGCGACCGTTCCATGCGCGTAAAAGCAAGAACACCAGCCAGCCTGCCGGCCCGAACATAAATGTCAACAACAGGCAAATCAATACCGACAGGCGTGGCATCTTTAATGCGTATGCCTGCTGCACTTGCCAAGTGCCGACCAGCAGGTCAAACGCAAGGTAATGCGTCCACCCTGCCAGCAACCACCATGGATTGCTGAACGCGCTTGCCACACCCGCCAGGCTGCCGAAGTCAATTTTTGAACCAGGCGCCAGCCAGAACACTAAGCCCGTGTAGAGCACCGATAGTGCAATCGGGATGGCTGCCACCGGCCACCACACTGACGATCGGCGCGTCAACAAATTCGCAGTCAACACAGTCCACCCGAGCATTGCAATCAAGTTACAAAGCTTGAACAGGCTGGCGGGATCAACAGTCATGGTTTCCTCGGCAAGGCTTTTTCGGTTAATATTGACAGTGTCAATTTAACTTGATTCTGACGCTAGATATTGACAGTGTCAATATATTTTTATCGTGGAGCGACATCATCGAAAAATCGATTAAACGGCTTGCTAAGATTCCGGCGGCCACGGGTAAACGCAAAGCAAGCAGCACCGCCAACAATGGCGCACCAACAAAGAAAAAAAGTACGACCGACAGTGCATCGCCGACAAACTATCATCATGGCGATTTGCGCGAGGCATTGATCAGTGCCGCTGAGCAGATATTGGCGGAGCGCGGCGTAGCCGGCCTGACGCTACGCGAATGTGCGCGCCGCGCAGGCGTATCGCACGCCGCGCCGGCAAACCATTTCAGCGATGTAAGGGGCTTACTGACGGCAGTGGCGACGCGCGGACGAGAACGCCTCGGTACAATGATGGCGTCTGCCCGTAAGAAGGCCCACGATGCACCCGCTGCATTGATCGGTGTCGGTCAAGCATACGTGATTTACGCGATGCGGAACCCGGCGCAGTTTGCGCTGATGCATCGTAGCGAATTGCTGAACATGCTGGATGAAAGGTTGCAGATAGCGGGGCAAGCCTCCTACGATCACCTGATACAGGCACTTACCGGCGCGTGCGGACCGAACGCGGAAATGAAGCCTGATTTCGATGCGCGTGTGCTACTGGCGTGGACTGCCGTGCATGGTTTCTCCCATTTGGTGCTGGAGGGCGCACTTAACGATGCCGGACACGCACCGACGGCAACCGAGGTCAGGCGCCGCCTCGACGCAATGCTCGCGCAAATGATGCCGGCGCTTATCGGTCAATGAAATTACACCAAGAATTGTCAAATGAGGCGCTCTTACACAAAACCAGTCCAGTGCGTATCACTATTTGCCGTCTCCAGCTGCGCCAGTACGTTCGATTTCCCTGCAGCCGTGGAGGCGCCGTAACGTTCATGCCAATTCTGCGCTTTCAGAATTTTGCACTCAGTCCGCAAAATGGCGGTAGCTTGATTAAACAACCTGACTTATGCAGATGCGTGAGGGCGACGTGCCGTCAATAAAAACACATCAGCCGCTTGCATACTTCGGCCATTTGAAAATCACTAAATACCCGATCTGAAAAATTGTAAAGGAGATGCGGTTCTGAGCGGATGCAATGCAATAGTCAAGCAACGTCGCAGTGCGCCGCGCAGCATTGTGATGATCAAGTAAATTCAAACACGACGATGGCGGATTCAACCGGTCGTCGCGACCCCCTTTATCGAGGAAGTGTTTATGGGTCGAACAGCGGGGTAGATGTATAAGTTAGCGGGACGAGGAGCAATGCGCTAGCTTGGTGCACCGTCGTATCGGCGGGAAACCTAGCGCCTTAGCAAAAAGCACTATCGAACCAGAGATGATTTCCGTGCAGACGTGTTCGATTACATAGAAAAGTTTTACAATTCACGTCGGCGCCATTCCGCCATCGGTTGTCTCCAGCCTAGTACAATTTAAAAATCTAACATGCGCCCGACGGAAGTGTCCGCGACAAGGGGAGAGAGCCGAGATTGAACCGAATATATGATGTGCCGGCGTCAATTGCCCGGCCAATCAGCCGTTTGGCAACCTGCTGTTAAAGGGTGCCAATCTTGCCCCACATGTCATCGGCTTCACCGAAGGTCATGGTTCCAAGACATAGTTCGGAAACGAAGAGGCCGGTCCGGCCGAGTAAGTGATTTCGCCTTGTAAGGAACTCCGGTAATAACGAATGCCTTGGCATCGTTATTTCATCGTCTTTCAGGATACGCGGCATTCGCCGGTTTTGCAGACAAGAGGGCATTGCGCAACGCCAGACCGGACATTGGCTTGTTGGTTATCAGGGAGAAGAAGCTGGCATCAACCGAATTGCCTTTGCGAATGTACATAGACCTGAAACCGGAGCCAGCGTGACGCGGTGCTTACCCCATAAAAGTATGCATCTAATCCTTTAAAGTAAGCTTGCTGTCGTCGACGGCGAGCTGATCATGAGGGAAGTGACGGCTGGCTTTCGCGCCGATCGTGTACAGACACAGGTGTATGCTCTGCGCCGCCGGGGATTTGCGCTGGCCACAAGGAATAGTCAGAAGATGGTGAAACACATGTCGAGCGCGAAAAATGTATTGCCAGGTAACGCGCCGGTACTCGCCCGAGCGCTTCCGCCTTTGCCAGAGTTGCATGCGGAGCTCCCGCATGAAGCATTGGCTAGAAAGCAGGCGCGCGAACGCAAGGATGCGCTGGTACGCGGTGTGAGCTCGATCGAAGCGATGCGCGCGGCGATCAAACGCGTTGCGCGGGACCTTCCTGCCATTTCCAAAGTACTGCGCTTGGGCAAACTCGATGCCGCGGCGTTTCGTGCACGTGCCAGGGAAGGGCTACCGTTCCTGACAACCGGCGTCGTCAAACGCTGGCCCCTGTCGATGTTGCCGCCGCAGATTCTGCGCGAGCGTTTCAGCCACGTGCCGGTGCGGGCGCGGGTGGGCGACTATATCAACACAGCCTTCGCGGTCGACCGGGCCATGCAGGACATGTCGATGGGTGAGTACCTCGGCCTGGTCGAGGCGCAGACACATGCGCTACCACCTTACCTCGGCAACCTCGAACTGCGCGAACTGAACAAGCTGTGTCACTGGCCCACCTATTTCGACAAGATGGGGCCGCCTCGATTTTGGGTCGGTCCTGCGGGCACCGTGACGCCGCTGCATTGCGACTATGACGATAATATCTTTGCGCAGGTGTGGGGCAGCAAACGTATTTTCCTGTCGCCGCCACACCATCACGAATTCCTCTACCCGCATGAGGCAAATGCCATTTTGTTCAGTTCGCCGTTCAACCCGGAAGCACCGGACTTCAATCGGTTCCCGCTGGCGCGGCAGGCGACCATGATCGAGATCATCGTTAATTCGGGCGACATGTTATACGTCCCGGCCGGCTGGTATCACCAAGTGCGGGCACTAACGTTTTCGCTGTCGTCGAACCGGTGGGCAAGGGCAGTGCCATTTGCGTTGCAAAACGATCCCTCGGTGCAAACACCTTAACTGACCGGCCCCCTGACGTACCACTACAGCATGCAGGTCCGCGCGGAGTGGTGCGAGTAGCCGGAGGTTGACAGGGTAGGTGCAAGTCACGCGCAGATGCGCAGCTCAGCACAACATGGTCCGCACGCTGGTCGGTCCATGTCGTCAAGACGATCGACAAATGTAGTTGATATTTGTCGAGTTTTTATCAACCTGATGCGGATGCGCGTAAGCGGCTCGGCGGATCCGAGCGCGCTTTGATCGGCAATGTTTACAATTGGATTGTCCATTTATCCGAGGGCGGGCGTGTCGCCCACGCTTTGTCCTCCGCATGGAATCCGCGCGAGGTCGAAGCGCGATTCCTGGACCGGGGCAAACGCGTTGTCGTGATCGACGACTTTCTGACACCGGAAGCGTTGGAGGGCATACGTCGTTTCGCGATGCAAGCAACGGTATGGTCAGGAAACCGCTATGCCTACGCTGCTACGTCAAATTTGGGGCTTCAAGAACTCCACCGACTTGCCGCCGGACGCCAATCTGCACGCGGATTTCTTGGCCGTAAACGTCAATTTCTGGCTCCCGCCCGACGACTGCGATCTTGATCCGGATACGGGCGGGATGAAGGTGTCTCACGTGGATGCGCCACAAGCGTGGGAGTTCCATACCTACGATGGCAGAACAGATATCATCAAGGCATTTTTTCACGAAAACCGCGCACGGGAAACGTACACACCATACCGTCAGAACTGCTGCGTCCTCTTTAATTCGGACCTGTTTCACGGTACGCACGAGGTGCATTTCAAGCCCGGGTTTGAACACCATATAATGAATGTGACGATGCTGTACGGTCACCGGCAAGACGATGAGCTGCATCGCACCTTGGCAAGCCGTCCGGATCTGGCCGCGCGATGGCAATCGCAGAGCAGCGCCTGGCGCTCGCTTTCTTTTAGCCGGCATCGCCAGTGATCGGATATGCACGTACCATCCGAATTCGGTCAGGACCATCTGGTGGTGCAGCTCTTGAACGGCAAGCGTGACGGCTTTTTTCTTGATACAGGCGCATCCGACGGTATCGATAGCAGCAATACGGAATTGCTCGAACGTGCGTTCGGATGGCGGGACTGTGTGTTGAACCGAATACCCGGTTTTATGACAAGCTGGTGAGCGCTCGCCACTGGCACTGTCTGAACGCCTGCCTGTACTACTGCGTGGCCGACTTGCCCTTCCTCGAAGTTGCAGGCACGTTGGGTGGCCTGATCGACGCATTCGATCCCGAACAGCTGGCGCATGCTGTGCGTGCGAAACACCTGCAACTTGACGACGCCGGTAAGCCACCGCTGGCAATCAAGCGGACCATGACGATTGCAGCGGCGCTGGAACTCGCAAACGCACCACGCGTCATCGATTACTGGAGCCTCGATACCGAAGGCACGGAGCTGGTGTTATCGAAGAGCTTTCCGTTCGATCGCTATACTTTTAACGTACTCACGGTTGAGCACAACCAGCAGCCTGCCCGTCATGCGATCCGCCACTTTCTCGAAGCACGGGGATTCGCGTATATAACCAGGCTTTTCATCGACGACTGTTATATCCGTACCGCGGCATTCCCCAACAGGTTTTCAAAGAGTGCGGTCTGGCGGCATAGGGCTTTGTTCGGCCGGATGCGCGCTTTGTAAGAATAGCGAAACCCGGACAGCGATCTTTTTGCGCACGAGAGCGACTGCATTAGTGGGTACGCCGAAGCGATTCTGTGCCGCTACCGAACCGAATGCAATTTTTCGCTGGAGCGTAACGCATACCGCTTATGCTGGACGAACCTGTAGCGTCAGTAAGTACCATTGTTCGGCGAACGACGCGTCGCTGCCTGCAGTGGAATAAACCGACAGCGCATTAATTTCCTGTATCGCACTGCTCGCCGCTGGTGCAGATTGCTTGCCGAGCGGAAGTGATGATTATTTTTCGTGCAGGGCAGCGCGTACAGCGTGCTCCAGCTTGTCCAAACCAACGGACACATCGACCGGTACGTTATTAAGAAAAAAGCTGGGCGTACCGCGTAATCCTAGCTGCACGCCGGAATTGTGGTGTTCGCGGATGCGCTGCAGATATACATGGTCGCGCAATTCGGCAGTGAAGCGTGGCATGTCAAGTTCGATTTCCTCGGCATGGCGCGTCAGCACATCGGCCGAAAGGTGCACAGGATGCCGAAACAGCAAAGTATGCATCGGCCAGAACTTGCCCTGTGCGGCAGCAGCTTCGGCTGCTTCGGCGGCGAGTTCCGCATGCGGATGGACGGCGCTGTCGGGAAAATGTCGGTACACGAAGCGCATCCTGTCTCCGAACGTCTCGATCAAAACGCGCGTAACGAGGGCAGCCTGGGCGCATTGCAGACATTCGAAGTCACCGTATTCGACTAAAGTCAGCGCCGCGTGCGGGTTGCCGGACTCATGTTCGCGGGCAGACAGCCCCGTGGTGGCTTGTTCGAATTTTTTCATGATGCTCTCCTGCGATTTGATCACCGCGTTCGACAATGGAAAAACGGGACGGTAGCGCATGCGCCACCAACGTCGTCCTATCGTACCTGCAACGCGCGTTCTATGCCGAGTAAGTGCAGATCTGTCGGGAAGAAATGGTGAGTTAGGCGGGCATGGAGATGACGCTCGCCCCATGCTGGAAGAACGGCGTCGTGTGCAGGTCGACACGAAAGCCTCTTTGATCCAGACGAACGCACAGATAGATGCAGCCATTGCGGCGCCTCTAGCGAGCACCGCCACGAAGTGGAATGACGCCAGTAGCGCTCCCCCGCGCGTCGCTATCGCCAAACTCAGGAGGGCAGGCCATCTCTAGAATTCCGTCATCCGCAGAGGCCTACGCCAGTTGTCGACTCTACCAGCGATCGGCTCGCGGTATGTGGCGAAAAGTGCATCGTCACCACATATCGATGGTGACTTGTGCCGTATACTCGGCGCTTCCACTTTCGGGATCATATTGGTCGTGGTATTTTTTCTGTCGACTGAAATACGACGGCAGCTTTGTTCGTTTGGTCGCCAGCCGAAATTTTATTTCGGTCGCCACGGCTAGCGGCTTCGCCTTGGGCAGTGAAAGAGAACGGTGCCAATAGAGCTGGCCAATAGTAACGTCAGAGGTGATTCGCGCAGGTTGATCTGATCGCACAATGCGCGTATCAGCGAGCCTCGACAATATTCGAATTCGTGCTTGGCGATCTGAGTCATCGTGTATGCCGGAAAATTTCGGTCGAGTCGTCTGGCAGGCTTGATGGAGCCCACCTCGACGGATTTGCAGATACCAGCGTGCGCGTCGTCTGACGTAGGCATGTCCACGGCCGCTCAGGCATGAACGATTGTGGCGACGCCGACGCTACAACAACCGACCGAGCTTTTTTAAGCCGGGTCAGGCGCCGACTCGGCAGTGGTGTTGTACGCGTTAAGGTAACAAGATACTTCCTTGGCGCGGTTCGGCTTGTCAGTTCAATTCACCGGACTTATCGGCCAGCCGTGCGGTTTCCCATTTAATTATTTATCCCATGCATTCAACATCGATTGATCCCCAATCCGCACCGCCGATTCCGGCGTTCGCTATCCTAACATTGTCGCTGGCGGCGTTCGGTAGCGGTATTTCACTGCGCGTAACCGACGCACTGTTGCCCAAGCTGTCGAGTGACTTCGCCATTTCGCTCGGCGACGCTTCGCTGGTGATTACCGTATTTTCGATCGCTTACGGGATCGCCCAATTGATGTTCGGACCACTCGGCGACCGCTTCGGCAAATATTTTGTAATCGCCTGGGGCTGCGCAGCCTGTGCGCTGACTTCCCTGTTTTGTGCAATGGCGGGCAGTTTTTCAATGCTGCTGTTAGCTCGGCTGGTGGCGGGTGCCACCGCGGCTGCGATCATCCCCCTGGCCATGGCCTGGATCGGAGACGTAATTCCGTACCAGAACCGGCAGCCGGTTCTGGCGAAATTCCTGATTGGACAGATCCTCGGCTTGTCCGCGGGCGTTTTTCTCGGCGGCGTCGCGGCTGAGCATTTTAGTTGGCGAATGCCATTTTTCGGTATTGCCGCGTTGTTCGTACCGATCTGCTTTCTGCTGTTCGCCTTGAACCGGCGGCTACCGGCAACGGTAGCCCCGGTGGTGACTTCACAAGCTCATGTAATCAGCCGCATGGCCAATGAATTCGCGTTAGTGCTGGCTAAACCCTGGGCGCGCGTGGTACTGGCCACGGTATTTTTGGAAGGCTTGTTTCTGTATGGCGCGTTCGCGTTCTTCGTCGCGCATTTGCATCAGGCATTCGGATTGCCGCTTTCTACTGCAGGTTCGCTGGTGATGTTGTATGGTTTTGGCGGTCTGGCATTCGCACTGTGCGCGTCGATGCTGGTCAGGCGCCTCGGCGAAATCGGCTTGAGCCGCTGGGGCGGCGTTTGCGTGACGCTGTCGTATGTAACGATGGCCTATGCGCCCAGTTGGGGGTATGCCGTTCCAGCCTGCTTTATGGCCGGCTTGGGATTTTACATGTTGCACAATACGCTTCAGATCAACGCGACGCAGATGGCGGTCGAACGACGTGGCGTCGCTGTCTCGGCATTCGCGTCATGCTTCTTTCTCGGGCAAGCCACCGGTGTCGGAATCGCCGGAATGCTGGTTGAGAAAATCGGCATTCCGCTGGTTATTACGCTAGGCGGCCTGGGTGTACTGTGCGTGTCGCAGAATTTTGCCCGACTACGCGCGCGGCGAAGCGATAGCGTAGTGCCGGTGCCTGCGGGCACATAGCAACTTTCCGTAACACCGTCGTCTAGAGTTGACTCGTGGCGCATGCCACGCTGATCAGAGTGCAAGGCGCTCTGTAAAAAACCTGCCAGCATGGGATGGCGCGTCGTGCGTGTCCGACTTGTCAACGCCGACTGATGCAGTTTAAAAAACTCTGAACGCATCCCATCCACCGCCCCGCATAGCAAAAAGGGCCGGTGATTTCTCACCGGCCCTTTTTGCTATCCTGCTGCACGCTGCCTACAAAGCCAGCGTGCAGTTAATCTTGCGTACCGATTACTGCTGTACGCGTACCACTGGTGCCGCGCTGATCGGCGTGCCACCTGCTGTCGTGGCAAAAGTCAGCGGACTGGCTGCTTCCTGCTGGCCCACGCCTGGTTTGCTCCAGTCACATACGCCACTCGGCATTGCATTCTGCAAGCGCGCCAGCTGCGACGCTGTCAGGCCTATAGGTGCATAGTCGCTCGGCGCGACCGGCTTGAGCTGGCACTTGAGAATATTCTCGGCCAGTGGACCGCCCGCAACCTGATGTGGCGACGAGCTGGACTTCAAGAACTTGTCGGCGTCGCAAGTCGCCTTGTCGGTGATTTTGGTCGAGAACGTCGTATCCGTGCTCAGATAGCAAAAATCGAATGCCTCGGCCGGTTTGGCGCGAATGATTTTTTGCTCCAGCGCGGTGCTGCTGGTATCGGCTTTCAGGTT
>JACMQD010000281.1 GCA_014377155.1 Herminiimonas sp. | reverse complement strand
CTGGCCATGAGCGTATTCGTGATGGCGCCGACCATGCAGGAGATCGGCAACCGCGCCATGAAGATCGATGGCCGCGCCGGCGAATCGCGCACTGCGCCACTGCTGGCCCAGGCCCGCGACGCCTTCGATCCGCTGCGCGACTTCATGCTCAAGCACAGCCGTCCCGACCAACGCGAGCTGTTTCTGGCGTCGGCCAAGAAGCTGTGGCCGAAAAATATCGCTAATGAAGCCAAGGCCACCGATACCCTGATCCTGATCCCGTCTTTCGTGGTGTCGGAGCTGCAGATCGGTTATGAAATCGGCTTCCTGCTTTACATCCCGTTCGTGGTGATCGACCTGCTGGTGTCGAACCTGCTGATGGCGCTGGGCATGCAGCAGGTCAGTCCGCAAACCATCACGATCCCCCTCAAGCTGTTGCTGTTCGTTCTGATCGACGGCTGGGGAAAACTGCTCAATGCACTTGCCATGTCGTACGCATGACACACCTGGGAATGCCATGAACAATACCTTGACCTATTTTCAGCAAGGCCTGTGGCTCGCGGTAATCATGTCAGCGCCGCCGCTGCTGATCGCGACGCTTTTCGGCGTTATCGTTTCCCTGATCCAGGCCGTGACGCAAGTACAGGACCAGACGCTGCCCTACGTCGTCAAGCTGGTGTCGGTGGCGGTGACGCTGGCGGTGCTGGGCCGCTGGTTCGGCAACGAGCTGATCCAGCTGTTCAACCTGGCGTTTACGCTGCTGCCGAATGTCGGCCGCTAGGCCGCGCGCACAAGTCGCCAATCATGCCGACCTCGCTGCTGATCGATATCCAGTCGCTGCTGATGACACTGGCGCTGATCACGCCGCGCGTACTGGTGTGTCTGATCATCCTGCCCGGTTTCGGCATGCGTACCATGACCGGCATCATGCGCAACAGTGTGGCAGTAGCCATCGTGCTGCCGGCGGCGCTGCCGACGTTCGAGTTTTTGCAGGAGACGCCACCCGATTATCTCATGATGGGTGTGCTGATCTTCAAGGAAGCCGCGCTCGGCATGATGCTCGGGGTGCTGATGTCGATTCCGATCTGGGTCGCGCAATCGATCGGCTCCATTCTGGATACACAACGTTCGCCGATCCAGATTCAGTCCAACAATAATTCGCTCGACAAGGACGCCAGCGCCCTCGGTGCATTGCTGTTGCAAGCAGTAGGGCTGGCGATGATTCAGGCCGGCCTGTTCGTCGCGCTGACCCGGATTCTTCTGGAAAGCTACGGCACCTGGCCGGCGTTCAGCCTGGCGCCACCATTCGAGATGGGGCATCTCGATGTGCTGCTCAAGCGCTTCGGTGAATTTTTTTGGTATATCGTGGTGTACGGCGGGCCGGTGCTGATACCGCTGCTGCTGGTGGACCTCGCCTTCGCGCTGATCGGCGTCTTTGCCCCTAATTTGCAAGTGTCTTTTGCGTCGTCACCGGTCAAGTCGGTACTGGGGATGTTCATTTTGCTGGTGTACTGGCCGATCTTTTCGCATTATGTCGGCGGCGATTTCGCCCGCATCCTCGACCTGGCCGCGACGCTGTTGCAGATCGGGCCGCGGCGATAACATGACCAGTCCTCCATCGGTTGCCATGCGTGAGCACGACAGGTTTCCCGGGAGCCTGTCGTGAGCGACGACAAGAACGAAAAACCCACCAAAAAGAAGATCGACGACGCCCGCAAGAAAGGTCAGGTCGGCGTCAGCCGCGACCTGGCACGGCTGGCGATGCTGGTGGCGGTGATGGAACTGGCGCTGGGCACCGAATCGCTCTGGCGCGAGGCAATTCAGTCGCTGATGGAAATCTCCCTTTCAAGCGTCGGCCAGCCGTTCGGCGCCGCGGTCGGCCGGATGTTCAGTGCCGCCGGGCAGTTGCTGCTGGTGGTGTTCGCGACATTGTTCCTCGTTTGTCCGGTCGTCGCGATCTTTGCCAACTGGGGCCAGTTCGGCATCCTGATCGCACCGGAGGCGATCACGCCGAAATTCGACAAGCTCAATCCCGTCAACGGCTTCAAAGAATTGATGTCCAAGAAAAAGGTGGGCGAGCTGCTGATGGCGGTATTCAAGTCCAGCCTGATCGGGCTGGTCGTCTTCATCACCGTGCGCGATCAACTGCCGACCATCGTGCATCTGGCCGGTGGCGCACCGAAGGACATTTACTTTGGTTTCATCGAACTGGTACGCACCATTTTCCATGTAATTGTCGGGCTTAGTGTGTGCCTCGGGCTGATCGACTTTGCGATGCAAAAATATTTCCATGCCAAATCCCTCAACATGGATATGGAAGAGATCAAGCGGGAATACCGCGAGATGGAAGGTGATCCGATGGTCAAGGGCATGCGCAAGCAACTGGCCCGTCAGTGGGCCATGTCGGATCCGGTCGCCAAGACGGCCGATGCGAATGCGGTAGTCGTCAATCCGACGCACTTCGCGGTCGCCATGCTGTACGACGGCGACACTCCGGTACCGATGGTCGTGGCCAAAGGCAAGGACGAGATTGCTCAGGCCATGATCAGGCAGGCCAGGGAGCTCGGCATTCCGGTCATTCGCCACGTCTGGCTGGCCCGCACGCTGTACGCCACGGGCCAGCCGAGCAAGGTGATTCCGAAATCGAGTTACGAAGCGGTGGCGTATGTGTACGCCGTCATCAGCGAACTTCGCGACGCCAATCAGCTCGACCGCGAGGTCGAACTCGAAAGCGATGGCGAGCCGCCCGCTATTTCCACGCCATGACCTGCATACGGAAGGCGATCCAATGACGACCAACAGTATTCTTCCCGGGTTGCTTTTGCAGTCGACGTCCGGATCGGACCCGACGACCGGACCCCGCGATCATCCCGGCAAGCGGGGGCGCGGGCCACTGCCGGAACGAGAAAGTCCGCCGTCTTTGTCGCCGGTCCGTGCAGGTGATTTACTGGAAGGGGGCGCGCCGACGCTAGCAGACGAAACTTCGGCGCCATCGGCCGCTTTAGCCATGCCCGACGCCCCCGCCGATAGCGCTCCTTCGCGCGATATTCTCGACGATCTGGTTGAGGTCGTGCCGGAAGGCGACACCCTTGCGAGCTCGCACCATACCGATGGATACGGCGCGTACGTCGATGCGGACTTGTTCTCCGCTAGCGACAACCCGATCCTGTCGGTTGGCGACCCGCTGCACCAGCCGACCGTCCAGACTCTCACGGGAAATGCAGCGTCCAAACAGGCGCAGCGCGGGCGCGCCGCGCACATCGATGGTTCGACTCGGCCAGCACCGCTGTCCCCGCTGCTGTCTGTCAATGGTATGTTGGTCCAGCCTTTGGCGACTGGGCGCGCGCATGACGGGGTCAGAGCTACCGGGCGCGCGTCTGAACTGCCGCCTGGGGTAACCGAGCAGGCGGCTTCGCGGCCCGAGCTCGCACGTACGGCGGCACAACCCTCTACGGTGTACGGGCGTCATGACGACGGTGAGGATGTGACCGACCAAGGGCCCGGAATCGCCACCGATCCGGCACGCCCAACGATCGGGCCGGATACTGGCGACTTGCCAAGTTATAGCAGCCGTCAGGTGATGGAAAACGCTCAGGTCCATGATCGCCCGCATCAGGCTGCCACCCTGGTCTGGAGAAATAACCGCAGCCTCGTTACCAAGACGTCGCTTGCCAGCGACGCCAGCAACCGGCTGACGCTACCGCTTGCGCCGCTGCCGGGTAGCGCCACGCCGACGACCGCCGTCGGCCTGAAAAATAGCGCGACCCGGGCCGAGCTGCTCGCTGCGATGGACTATCCGAAGGTAACGACGACGCGTCGCGTATTGCGCCGGAACCTTTCGGATGCCCAAGGGCGAGATGCCGGGCGAGAGGCCGGCATGCCGGTTGCAGGATTACCTGAGCGCGCCGGTTTGGTTGCGCAAAGCAGCGTGGGCCCTGCCAGCGACGCATCACAGGGTCAGGCCGTCACTGCCGGAACCGGCGCCGGAACGCTTGTCCTTCGTACCGTAGCGACCGATGCCGACGTCGCAGAAGGCGCCATGCCGCGCAATAGCGAACTCGGTGGCAGAGCCGACCGGGCACTTTATCTTGCCATGGTTGCGGCCACCGCAACCGATCTGCTGCGTTCGCCGAAGGCAACATCGAGTGACCTGCTGCCGAAAATCCCGCCCGCTTCGAGGTCGGAATGTCAGCGCCGGTGCGGTATGGATGGGTTCTGCGATCCGTCCAGCCTGCTTGGCTGCGGCGGCGAACATTGCGGTCGATTCCTGCTGAACGTGTGACGCCTGACGTGGCACGACAGGCTCGAATATTTTGCGGTTTCGGGAACTGAACGGGCATCTTGCTCCACCTATTGGCATGTTGCTTCAAAAATATATTGAGGAGTGTGCTTATTATGGAGAGTGTTCAATCTGGCGAGACGGGATGCACTGAGTCGATCGCTGCAAGGATGCCGATCAAGCCCAAATTTTCCGGAATGCGTCATTGGCATGACCGCCAGTCGACTGCGTATGCGATAACAAAAACGACCGATCAAATCTTTCGAGGCCACCTGATGCCGGCAGACCACGCCGCGCTGCAAGCTGCACAGCGCGAGATAGAGTGCCTGAGGATGCTGAACCTCCAACTGGAACGGCAGCTCGAGCAAGCATGGGAGCGCGAGGCCGATGCACTCGCCCATGCACATCGCGACGAACTGACCGGACTACCGAATCGGCGGCTGTTCAAGGACCGCCTGACAGTTGCAATGGCGCATGCCGACCGCGAGAGCAAAAGCGTCGCGCTGCTATTGATCGACATGGACGATTTCAAGAACATCAACGACACGCTGGGACATTATGCCGGAGATCAGTTACTGGTCCAGGTAGCGCAGCGACTGGGCAAATGCCTGCGCGCGGTCGATACTGCGTGCCGTTATGGCGGCGACGAATTTGTCGTCATTTTCTCGGAACTTGGTGGCGAGGAGGCGGTAGAGGCGGTAATGGCCAAGGTGCGTGAATGCCTGCTGCCGCCGTACCGCATCGACGGCAGGGACATGTACGTCTCGGCCAGCATCGGTCACGCTGTCTACCCGCAGCAAGCGGCCAACGGCCATGTCCTGATCAATCATGCCGACGCCGACATGTATCGCGTCAAACAGTTGCGCAAGAAGCAGGCATGCACGCTGAGGTAGAACCGTAACTGGCGTCCCTGCATTCGCATTCGCATGCGATGATGCGACTGCTGAGATCGGGCGGGTCTACTTCGATTACCGCTTAAACCTGATCCCATTCCCGGCTGCGTTCATAGGTCGTTTCATCGCTTCGACGATCTCGATGCAGGCGGTCGCCGAAACGCCGGCGAGAATATAACAAGCCCGCGTCCCGTGTCCGGCAACTGACAGCCAGGCCCCTTTCGACCAGTACGTTCACCGTTTTCCCCTCGCGGGGAAGGCGGTAGTCCACATCGGCTACGTCCCTGGCACGTGGCTTGCATCGATCTCATGAACCGGTTTGCGTGCCACAACGGTTTTGCTGACTACTGGAGACCAACGATGCGTGCAAACGAATGCCAGTCTTGGTGCGGCAAACCGATCCGTGCGGCGATATTGCTTCTGGTGGGGCTTACATTGGTGGCGTGCGAGCGATCAGGCAACAAGCAAATTCCGCAGCCCGGGCCACCGCGACCACAGACAGTACACCTCACCAGCAAAGAGGATTTCAAGAAAGCGATATTCTTGTACTCCGCGCCTTCCACAACACGTCAGCCGATGCGGTTGCCGACAATTCAGCATGCCGTTTTTACCTGAAAAGGCGCGGTGCCGTGCGAGCAACGTACCGGTAGCGCCCACGGCATAGTTCTAAGGAAACAGCGCGCTATTTTGCAGGCAATCGCAGAGCCTGCCATAGACGTCGTTAATCCGTTCGCGATCGCAGTTCGCGCCAACCGCACGTCCGATGCGACGCGACAGCGGACCTTGATCGAGGATATGCTGCAGCGGCCCATTCCAGATCAGCATGGCGGGATCTTCGCGCATCATCCTTTCGATCAGATAGCGCCACAATACCCGCGCTTCGCATTGACGACCCGGATAGCCGAGCATCTTGAGATAGGCCGGGTTGCGAATCACGGCGCGTTCGCCGTCGCGTATGCATTGCAAAAAAATCTCCGACAGGGCCAGGGTCGACAAGGCATGCTGGCCATCGAGCGCTTGCGGCCCTTCGTCGTACAGATACTCGACCGAGGCGATTACGGCAGCGGCAATGGCCAGGTCGGCTCGTGGACATTCCTGGGTATCGAGTACGCGTATTTCGATGGCATTACGGTCAAAGCGGGCGATTGCGCCATGCGAATTGAGCCATTCGTGCTGCAGGATGCCTGCCGCGTCATGAGGCGCTATCTCGCGATACATCGGCGCCAGGATTTTTTGCTCGTATTCGGCGCGGCTCGACGCATTGTCAGGAATGACTTTGCCGGCAATGGTCTTGAATCCGTCAGTATTGGTCCGATAGACTTCCATCCGGTAGTCGACAAATCCGGTGTACCTGCCGTCGGCAATGGGTGAGCTGGCCGCCAGCGCCGGCAAGATCGGCAGCATGAGCCGTATTGCTGCATGCAGACGCGCAAATTGCGCATCGTTGGCAAAAGGCAAGTTGACATGCATGCTTTGCAGATTGCGCCAGCCATGCGTCGTGGTATCGAAGACAGCAGCATAAGCCTGGTAGATTTCGGCATTGCCATGTGGCCAGAGTGCGCTATCGGTCGATGGATTCATCCACGGGTGCATGGCGCTTGGCAGCAACCGACACTCGAGACCGTCGAGCAGGGTAGCGATCGTGCGGACCTGCTCCTGGAAGCCGATTGCCAGCGCGGCCAACTCATCGTTCGGTTCCAGGTTCTTGATTTCGATGACATGCATGACCAGCTCATTGGACCAGCCGTAGAGTCCACGCTGCACCTCGCTGACGTCGCCTTCATTCGAATCCGAAGCGGACTGCAGTAACTGGTCGGCAACCGGACGGCACGACAGGTCATGCCGGTCGACCAGCGCATATTCGAGTTCGATGCCAACGCCTTCGAAAACACCCAGTGAAGGTCCGTCCGTCATAAGGAAATGCTCCCTTTGCTTTTATCGATGCGCTTGCGAAAAACCCCCATCACTTCGCGGTACAAGGCATCCTTAAGAACGCCGTCTTCGTTGCCCGCATCGACATTCGGGTTGTCGTTGACCTCGATGATAAAACATTGTTCGCCGACCTGCTTTAAGTCGACACCGTAAAAACCGTTGCCAATCTGGTTGGCTGCTTCGAGCGCAATATCGACTACTTGCTGTGGCGTTTCACCGATGGAAATCGCTTCCGTGCGGCCCTCGCAGATGCGACTACTGCCGTCATGCTGATTGACTTGCCAGTGGCCAGGCACCATGTAGTACTTGCACACGAATAGTACCCGCCCATCAAGAACACCCACCCGCCAGTCAAAATCGGTGGGCAAGAATTCTTGCGCGATGACCAGTTCCGACTGTTCTAGTAAGGGCAGGATTTTGCGTCGTAGTTCCGCCTCGCTTTTGATTTTTTCGACGCCCAGGCAAAAGGCACCGTCCGGTTGTTTTAAAACGCAGGGCAGACCCAGTTTCGGAATGATCTGATCGATATTATCCTTGTGGACCATTAAGGTCTTGGGCGTGGATATATGTTTGAGGTGCATCAATTCTGCCAAATAAACTTTGTTGCTGCATTTTAAGATCGAGTCGCAATCGTCCAGTACGACCAGTCCCGCCAGCGCCGCCTGGCGTGCCATGTGATAGGTATAGTGATTGACGTTAGTCGTGTCGCGTATGAACAGGCCGTCGAACTGCGGGAGGCGCTCGGCGTCGGCCCGGGTAATCATTTCAGTGCGCATGCCGACCGCGTGCGCGGCGTCGCGGAATTTTTGCAGCGCCCGTGGATTCGATGGTGTGCCGGCGCAGTCGGCGTCATGCAGGATCGCCAGTGTCGGTTCCTTTGCCGCCGGCTCGCGAATGCGATGCTGATGCCCTTTGATACAGTCTTCTGCGGCATGCATAACCAGCGGCAAGTGCTGTGGCGGAATGTCCGGCAGACAGAGCTTTCGTACATCGGTCACCTGCCATCGACCGTTGTCGCACGCAAATTCGATATGTAATAACGGTGTGCGCAAGAGGTTGAACAGTTGTGCACTAAGCTGCTCGAACTGCCGTGCTGCATCGCGGCCAAAATAGATATCAAGGGAAAAATCGCTCGCTTCGATCGGCGCCAGCGCACTGGCAAGCATGTCGCCCAAGCTGGTTGCCAGCAGGCTGTTGAGATTGCCGGAATGCAGATCCTCGATGGCCTTGACGTCTGGAAGCGGTTGGTGGCTGCGTGCTTCGGCCAGCAAAGACACGTAGTAGCCGCGGCTTTGATAATCGAAAGCATTGCAGAGGTTGAACACCTTGAAGGAAGCGGTATCGCTATAGACAGGATCGTTGAGGTAGGTACGGGCGGTAATGATGTCGATGCCGGGTAAGTCGAACGGCCAATCGCGCAGATGATTGACGACAAGCAGAATCTTCATGGCAGTCCCTGGGACGGTCGGTGTCGCGGATGAATGATCAAAAGGTTGGCGTCGTGCGTCACGATACCGAGAAGAATGGCGTTGATTACGCGATCGATGCCGATCCAGTACTCGTGCGAGCCACCATACGGATTGCGGCTGTAGGGATCGATCACCAGCAACTTGCGCCGTGCAAAATCATGGCCGGCAATCACAACGAAATGCCCGGCGGGCAACCCCTGAACATCGTCGGGCGTATCGGCGGGGCCGAACTCGCGCGGGGTGCGGTACAGAAAAGTCGAGCTGAGCCCCGTGATAATCGGTTGTTTGCGTCGCAGCATGCCGTCGATCAGGCCGCGCGAGAGATCGATTAGTTTCAGTCTCCCTCCCAGCTTGAGGAATTCGATGTAGCCTTGCGTGGCGAGCTGTAGCCGGTAGTCCTGTTTGACGTCGAGTTGCCGCTCCAGCCGCGCGCCGATATCGATGCCGGCCCGGGCGAACCAGCTGGGATCGAAGACGTTGAGGTTATAGGTATAAATGGTTGCCCGGTAATCCTTGCGCAAGGCGTCACAGGCAAGAAACACGGCGAAGGTGCCGCCTTGCTCCAGCCTGCCCGTGCGTCGGACAACCTCGCTCAGATTTTCGTCGTCGCCCCAGAATCGATAGACTGCATGCAGGCAGGTTGGCCCGCACGTGGTTTCGTCTGGTTGCGGCAGGATCGTCACCGGCAGGCAAAAGGTCTTGGAATTCACTGCAAAGCTCTCTCTCCTGAATGCATTGATGGAGCGAAAAAGGCAAAGGCTGATATGCAAGCGATGCCGCTCCCACACTCCGCGATGCGCATCGAACCGCTGCAATGTCCGGCGTTTCCATCAGGTAGTCGTTTTGTCGAATGCCTTGTCCATGACATGAAGTCTTGTTGGCCGTACTTTGCCTGCAAACGTAGACACCAGGCACGATGTAACAATTCCATCATCGGTCGGTTTCTTTTCAGACTACTGTTAAGTTGCCGCGCGATCAACAACGCGGGGTCGTCGTACCGTACCCGCAAGGATTTTTCATGCCGGTCGTGGCAAGCCTGATCATCGTTACATGACTTGTCGCATACAGACGTGACGACTGAAAAAACTCAATACGCGCAAAATGCACCTTTTCGTTTTGTGCCGGCTGTCCATGCCGGTAGCCATTGCTCATGCAGTGAGCACATATTTATAAATCATTGAAATTAATACAAGCATGCGGTCGCCGAGCGTGCCGGCATACAGGCATGTCGGCGTTTCGGTATCAGAAACGGTGGTTCGATGACACTCTTCACTTTGGACGTCATCGGGTCCTGGCAGTACGCGAGACGGCGTGCGGTTTTGCAGCTCTGCGTGTGGCCAGCAACACGCTTGCTGCATCGTCGAGCGCATCAAGCTCGCGGCGCGTTGCTCGTGAGGCGGGTAGACTGATTGCTGAAGCGCCGATTCGGTGTACCAGACCGGCAACCGATAGACCCAGATATTTCACCCCGACCCAGACCGCGGCGCGGGCTGGCTGCAGTCGGCTGGTCCAGCCCAGTCTGGCGCGCCGCGCCTGCCAGAAAGGCTCGGTGGTCGTCAGGTCCACGCGTATTTGCGGCGCCGTTTTGCAAGCGGTTGCCGACGTGCGGTAGAGTCCTACCGTTTCCGGAACGGCGTCGTTACGCACTAGCCGGTTGACTGCCGCGTCCGGTACGTCGCCTGACTCATAGAAATCCTTCCCCGACACCTTGATCAGGCCCGGCGCCGGACGAGGCGAGCTAGGGAAAGGTGCCATTTTGGGTTTCATGTGCCGGTAGATTTGTTCATTGTCCTGTTCGAAGCGCGCGCGACCGGCTGATACCTCGGCAGCGTTGGCTGACGCAATCAGCGATGCGACGGCGCCCATACGATAGGCTGTCGCGTTCGGCGCAGCCGCAGCTTGTCCATCGCCAGTCGATGCGGTGGGTAACGCGCTGACCTGCGCCAGTGCCGGCAGCGTCAGGCCAATGTTGGTGACATCGCCTAGTAACGAACCGACAAAATAGGTCAGTTGGTATTTGACCAGTTCGCCGCGTGTCAGGCGTTTGGCTTTTTCTCCTGCATCCATCTGTTTTTCGAGCGTGCCCGACATCAGCGCGCGAAAATCCGGGTCTGCGATTTTTTCCAGCGCAGAGGCGGCGCGCCGCGCCGTATCGGTGGCTTTCGCGGTGTCTTTGACCATGTCTTTTTTCAGGGATTCGCCGCATCCGACAAATAACTCGACATTCGCCAGATCGCTCCACAAGGTCTTGATTTCGCGCTTGCGGCTCGCTAGCTGCGCCCGGTCGCCGTCCTTGCCCTCGCCGGCTATCAGGCGGGCGCGTAACTGCTGCGCTTCATGAATGGCCATCGCAAATTTTCCGGTGAGGATCTTTTTGCCGAGTTTGATGCGGATTGCCATCGGTTTTTGCCAGGCAGTCTCGATCAGCTCCAGGTTGAGCAGGGGCGTCATTTCTTTCGAAAATGCCGTATGTAGTGGCTGGAGTGGCAAGCCGCAGCGTCTGGCATGCACAAGCGCCTCCTGATACCGCGTAAAACGCGTTGCGATATCCAAGCCGGAAGTTGTCGACGCGTCATATAAGTCCGGCGATTTGATGAGCGTGCGCATGCAACATTCGAGTTTGTCGCGGTTGTCGGGCGCTTTCCAGCCCTTGAAATGATATGTCAGGTGAGCGGCGGCCCATAGCGGCAGTGATACGCCAACACCCAGCGCCAGCCCGGCTGCAGCACCGATCGGGCCGCCGGCGAGTCCGATGCCCACGGCTGTGCCAGCTACCAGCGCCGCACCGCCGCCGAGCGTTACGGCACGCTGGCGATAGCCCGCCCATTCAATCTGCGACGCATACGCCGTCGCCTTGTACTGATCGATCGCATCACGCAGTTTGTGATAGTCGTTGCGCACCGATTGCAGCCGGTTGAAAGCGGCGTCGGCCTCCGGCGACGCGGTTCCGCCAAGCTTGTCGACCGCTTGCAACGCACGTTCGAACTGTCGTTTCATTTCCTTCAAGCGGCGATTGCCGGGAAGATTCCATGCTGCCGTCAGGGGATAAGGCGCATTGCGTAGCGACGACGTGCTGTCTGGAAGACCAAGCGGCACCAGTTCGTCGGTCAGCTTGTAGTAGACGCGCTGCACGCCACTGTTGCCGCTGTTGTACAGGGACCCTACTGCCATTGCTGTTCGCGTAGCCGCCAGCGCGATCTTGCCGACCGGCTCCGGACACAACGCTTGGGCCATGCCGATCACCGACATCATGCCGCTCAACACCAACTGATCCTTTCGATGTGCATATCCCATGCCGGCATTGGCCCAGCTTTGG
>JACMQD010000280.1 GCA_014377155.1 Herminiimonas sp. | reverse complement strand
CCGGCCGCCGCTGAAACGGTGTCCAGCCTGGTTCCGTGGCACTGACACCTTTCGGGCACAGCGCGTCATCCGGCAGCTTTTTCAGAAAGCCGATGAAATGCTCGACATCCTGGACCGACCAGCGCGATGGGGTGACCCGCCCGATGTTCTCGCAATACCACTTCAGTTTGGCCAGGTGGTACCGGTAAGTCTTCTCGGTTTCAGCGGAGCCGTTGCGGCTTTTGAGGCGTACCGTGGTCAGCCATACTTCGGCGGCTTCCCAGTCGTCGTAGACGTCCCCCAGTACATGACCGGGTTCGGGCCGGGCCATCATCGACGACTCCGGCGGCGTTGTTAGGGCATAGGCGATCGACGTCATTTTTTAATTTCCGGTTGAAGACTGACGGGAATCGCTGCGCCATTGCGGTAAGCAAGCCGCTTGAACACTTCGGCATGTTCCTTTTCCGCTTTTAGCAGGGACTCGAGATGCACCGCGCGATCATGCTGGGCGCGTGTTTCACCGCGGCTGGCTTCGATCGCACGCATTGCAAACAGGCGCATGCCCGTCACTTCGGTGGTCAGCTGCTCGATGCGCGCCGACTGCGCCAGTGCCGCGGTGTTCATTGCGTCGATTTGATTTTGCAGTGTCTCCCGCACGGCATGCGCCGCCTGCACGTCGGCGGCCTGTCGTGCTGCGTGGGCACGCGTCTGGTTCAGCGCCTGTTCCGTCTCAATCAGGCGCGTCTGTAGAAAATCACATTGCGCCAACAGGAATGTGTCGCCGCCTGCCGGGTGCGGCATGGCCTGGATCGGCTGTCTGGCCAGGGCGGTCTCCACCGCACGCGCAATGACCCCTGCCAGATCCTCTGCCCGCTCGTCATCGATCTGTCGTCCGGCACGCGCTTCCTGGTCCAGCGCCGCATCGAGCGCGGCCTTCTCGGAGGCCAGCGTATCGGTCGACGGCGAGCGGCCCGGTGCGTATACATCGAGAAGACGCCGGTAGATCGACGCACCATAGGTTTGACCGGTCGCGGCATGCACGGCCCGAACGAACTCGCGCACGAATGGACGGTGCGAGGCGGCACCGGGCGGATGGCGTTCGAGGATCGGCGGCAGCGCATCGCGCAGGACACGCGCCTGATCATCGCTCAGTGAAAACGTGGGGCGGCTCATCGATTAAGGATCGTGCCGGACTACAGCCAGTACTGACGCACAAGCGTAAAAGTAACCAGGAACGGATTCATTATTAATAGTGGTGCATATCGGATATCTTCTGTTTTTCGACACCGGCGAAACGCGATTTTTCATTTTTGGCGGCGTCTGTTGCGCAGCAATCCTTACGCTGGATCTGGTGATCATTCGTCGTTGTTGGCCCGGTGGGAGCGAAGCTGCAATAAGGGACATACCGGTGTCGTCGACTTTAATAGGAAGAGGATAGCCGTGCGCAATTCATGCCTGGCTGTCCTCGCCTAAGTGCTCCAACTCCTGCACGGACACCGGCCTACGTTCGGCGCGGCGAATATGCAAGACCTCGACATCGACGCGCACCCGATAAAACACCAGAAACGCGCCTTGGGCCACCACCAGCCGCCGAATGTCGGGCGCCAGTTCATACGGTTGCGCGATTTCCGGGTTGTCGCGCAGCGCCACCATCGGAGCCTTCATCCGCGCCAGCATTTTGTTCGCCAATGCCGCGCCGCCGATCTCGCGGTAATATTCATTGTGCTCGACCAAATCCGCCTTGGCTTGATCGAGAAACTTAACGCGCATTGCGCGCTTCTAACTCGGCAAACACGTCTTGTGCATCGTGCCAGACGGCCTCAGGTGTCTCCGCCAAGTCAATGCGCTCATCTAACAGCCGCTTTAGTGCCGCCGCTTCGTGCGTGGCTTTCAGCAACGCGGCCTTGTCGGGTCGTGACGGTCGATCAAATTCCCTCTCCTGCGGTCGCCACTGCGCCACCGAGAAGTGCCCGCCCTCCAAGCCCAACTCGCGCACAATCTCGAATGCCTTCACCGGATTACCGAAGCGCCGCACTTGTTTCGACACGGCAGCAATCAGCATCGCAGGCCCGTTGCGCGTCTCGAATTCCAGCGTAAACATGCTCCCCATGGGCCGTAAGTTGGCCGACAAGACGCCGCCAGACGAGGCGGCAGAACGCGCCTGCTCCATAGTAAATGTTTTCATTGAATGACCCATAATAGAAAGAACACAATTTATTATAGTTCGTGTGTTTTTGAGCGTCAATCGTGGCTTTTATTCGACATCACATCCATTTCGGCCAAGGCCGTCACCTGGTCATCGATGTCTAACCGCAACGCCGCGCCAGCCCAGTGACGGTCCTTTGCGATCTGGGCTTCAATCGCATCAAGATCATTCTGATCGCTCAGTGTTCGTATGACTTGCTTCATAGGGCATCACGCCGCCTTTGTTTGGCAGCACGGACCTTCTCCCATTCATCCGGTGCAATCCGTGCATTCGTGCCATCTGCTACGCCAGCGCGGGAGGCTTGCACTTTTTGCGCTAACCACTCGTTATGTGACCGGGCAGCATGCGCCTCCTTGAACGGCAGCGACGTGTTCCGAGTTAAACCTGTTGCCATCGCGCCGAGTCCGACTCAATCGGGAAACTGAACCGCGTCGACTGCCTCAAT
>JACMQD010000279.1 GCA_014377155.1 Herminiimonas sp. | reverse complement strand
TGGTAATGGGTGCGGGGGCGTTGGCGATGTTCTGGCTCGATTCGCCACTCGCACTCGCGGGTGCAATCGTCTCTTTCGGCTGTTGCCAAAGCTTGATGCTGACCCCAATCAATGCGATTTTACTCCGCGTTGTAAAAGACGAGCTGCCACGGGTGACTGCGGCGAAAGCAATCGCTCTTTCGCGTATTTTCGATCGGATCGGCGGCATCAGCGGCGCGGCGCTCGCGGCATTGTTGTCTGGATGGTTTGGTTATCAGGGCGCCGTATCCGCGCTGGGCGCGATCGTGATTGTCCTTGGACTTGGAACGATTCCGTTGCTACGCGTTTTTCCGGCGATTGGAAGTAAGGCGTGATCGTGCCGTTCGCGAAATTCGGGATGCTTATGACGGCCACTTGGGCCGGATTACATTTACGGTCGGGCGGGGTTGATCGGAAATAACCGGGCCCGAACAACAACTAGAGGAAGTCGTGGATGGCTTATTGAACTCCGCACACTTGTGGATTTGGACGATTGCTGCTCTCACTATGGCTGGTGTGCTCGTCAGACCTTTCACTCTGCCGGAAGCGACTTGGGCAGTTAGCGGGGCGGCGATGCTCATGGTGCTTCAACTCTTGCCATGGCGAGACGGATTGAATGCTGTTGGTAAAGGCACCGACGTTTATCTGTTCCTTGTCGGGATGATGCTGCTCTCGGAAGCGGCACGCCGAGAAGGACTTTTTGACTGGGTCGCAGTCTTCGTTGTCAACCAGGCGAATGGCTCGCAAAGTCGCCTCTTCCTACTTGTCTACTGCGTCGGCGTTGTCGTAACGACTTTTCTGTCGAACGACGCTGCGGCAGTTGTGCTTACGCCTGCGGTGTTAGCGGCGGCCCGGAAAGCGAAAGCCAAACCGCTTCCCTATTTATTAATCTGTGCATTCACTGCCAATGCCGCAAGCTTCGTTCTCCCGATCTCGAATCCTGCAAACCTGGTGCTTTATGGCGATCACATGCCACCACTGAGCGTGTGGTTTGCGAGCTTTGCGTTGCCCTCCGTCGTATCGATCTTCGCTACCTATGCTGCTCTTCGATTCACGCAGCGCGTTGAACTCGCAGATACATGCGCGAAGCGCGCAGAGCAAACGCCCTTGACGGCGGGAGGCTGGACCGCACTCGGTGGTCTTGTCTGCACCGCCGTTGGATTGCTGCTCGTATCCTGGTTCGACAAGCCACTAGGGTTGCCAACATGCGTGCTCGGCACATTGACCGCCGCGGCCGTGCTGATTCATGGCCGGTCTACTCCCTGGCCGATGCTGAGGCAGATGTCGTGGTCGGTATTGCCACTTGTGGCGGGTTTGTTTATCGTCGTTGAAGCACTGCAAAAAACCGGTTTGGTCAACGCACTCACCGGTGTTCTAAGCTCCGGCATCAAAGGCTCACTACTCGGTACTGCTGCGGCGGCGTCTGCGGTCGTGGCCTTCGCCTCCAACGTCATCAATAATTTGCCCGCCGGGTTGATCGCAAGTTCGACCATCGTTCAAGCCAGACCACCTAAGGTAGTGATCGATGCGTTACTGATTGGCGTGGATCTTGGCCCGAACCTCTCAATCACGGGCTCGCTGGCTACGATTCTTTGGCTCACTGCATTGCGCCGCGATGGTGAGAACGTCACATTCTGGCGCTTTTTTAAAGTCGGCTGCATTGTGATGCCACCGGCTTTATTATTAGCGGTCGGAACACGCCTGATATTGGCTTGATGGTGACGGCCTGCGATCATGCGGTTAATGTGTTCCTTCACGATAGGTTGCTTCGGGACGAATTGGCGCGCCAGATCTTCGCTACGATTAATGGACATCTGGCGGAAAAAAGTTGGATGAACGACGTGGAGGTTCCGAATATCCAGGGAAGTTCATTTTCGCTCTGGTCGCCCGCTTTAGCCCAATCAAGAGCCTGACACGCTTCTCGTCATCGCCGGGTAACAAACGCTGGCTATAGTCTCAGCACTTTCCTTTGCTATCGAGACTATTCATGCCCCGCTTACCCCTTGCAGCGTCTATCCTCGCCTCCCTTATCTTAGTCGCCTGTGGTGGCAGCGAACCCAGCGCCAACACGACTGCGCCGTCACCGGCTCCGGTGCTCGCAGCGCTCATCGCCACTGGCACAAGCGCCGATTTGACGATTCTTGAAACCACCGATCTGCATACCAACATACGCAGCTATGATTATTTCAAGCTGGCAGAAAACAGTAGTATCGGCTTCGAGCGCACCGCCACCCTGATAAAGGCGGCCCGCGCCGAGAGCAAGAATACGATGCTGTTCGATAATGGCGACACCATCCAGGGAACATC
>JACMQD010000278.1 GCA_014377155.1 Herminiimonas sp. | reverse complement strand
CGCAATTGTCGGCGTCGAACGTGGCTCGCATGGCGTCGATGCCGATCCCGATGCCGACAAAGCGCAGGATACCTGGCAGATCATTTTGCGTGATACCGATGACCGGGTGCCGGTGTCGCGCCGCCAGTGGGCGCTGGTGAAATCACTGGTACGTTAAAGGACATCGAGCCATCGTATCTGCGGCCAGTTCGTCAACCCACCCATCCATAGCGTTCGCATGCGCGGCGATACACCAGTCCGGCCAGTGCGACATCTTCGAGACCAACGCCGATCGCCTTGTAGATGACGATGTCATGCGGCCTGCGTTTATAGGTCATGCTGCCATCGACCACTTGCCCTAATTCCCACACCTTGTCCCAGTCGACTATGCCGGGTCGGCACATGACCAAATCGCCCGCTTCCTGCTGCGCCTGCGGTTTCCATTCGACGACCAATGCGGCAGCACGCGCGATCGCGCTGTCATCGAGCTCGCGCGCATTCGCCTTGCTGGCGCCGATCGCGGCGACGAACGTGCCGGGCATGAGCAAGTCGCCTGAAAACAGGGGTGTCGGCGAGCGTGTCACGGTGAGCAGCACATCGGCGCCTTGTACCGCATCATGCATATCGACGACGCGCGTCGGAATCCCTGTCAGCCGCGTTACGTCATCGGCAAATGACTGCTGATGGTCGATCCCGTAAACCAGGATTTCCTTAAACCGGCGCACCGTTATCAGGGCAGGCACATGCGATTTCGCCTGCACGCCGGTGCCGATTACGGAAAGCGTTGACGCATCGGTTTTTGCAAGTAAGTCGGTTGCCACGGCAGTCGCCGCAGCGGTACGAAAACCTGTCATGGTATCGGCCTCGATCGTCGCCAGCGGACGCCCGTCTTCCGTCGAAAACAGCATGATGACGAACTGGAACTGGCCATTGACGGTGGTATAGACCTTGACGCCGGCAACACCGGATCCGGGCAGCACCGCGCCCATGGTAGACAACATTACCGGACCGGCGCTGGTCCTGACTCGGGCTTGCTGCGCGCCTTGCTTTATAGTCGCGAAAGCCTGTCGCATCGATTCGATGGCGTCGGCGGTCGTGATCAGGTCTGCTACCTGGTCGTTGGTGATGAGCTTCATGAACAGTCCTTTTTGATTAAATGCGTTAAGCGCGCAAGCAATACGCCTCGTCATCGATTGCGGCTTTTTTACCCGCAATCCGAGCCGCCAGAAGCGCCGCGCTACCGCAGGCCAGCGTCCAGCCGAGGCTGCCATGTCCCACGTTGAGGTAAAGATTTTGTATGGGCGACGCACCGATGATCGGCAGGCCGGAAGGCGTCGCCGGGCGGAAGCCGGCCCAGGGCGATAGCGCGGCCGCGTCCGACAAGTCGGCACACGCCGGAAACATCTCTGCCACTGCACGGGTCAGTTCATCGATTGCGCGTTTGGTGATAGTCCGATCCATTCCTACCAGCTCGACCCGGCCCGCCACGCGCAAGCGGTCGCCTAACCGCGCGTAGACGATTTTCCGGGACAGATCGGTAATCGATACCTGCGGGGCAGCGGTGGCTGCATGTCCGCCAAGCGGCACCGTGATGCTGTAACCCTTCAACGGATACAGCGGCAGCGAAAATCCGGCGCGCTTGGCGAAATCCGCGCTTTCGACTCCCAACGCCAGTACATAGGCATCGGCATCGATTTTCCCGGACGAGGTGGTGATCGACCGCAGCACATGATTTTTCACGTCCACACCAGTGACACGGGTCGAATGCAGGAAGCGAAAACCTGGCTGCCTTGACATCGCGTCGACCAGGCCTTGGCAAAACAACGCGCAGTCACCGACTTCCTCATCGACGGTATAGACACCGCCGGCCCATTGGCGTGCAGATGCCGCCAGAGCCGGTTCGATTTCGAGACAGCGCGGCACATCAAGAATCTGCTGCTGGCAACCGTGCTTGGCCTGGAAAGCAATTTGAGCGGCGGCCGCCTGCAATGCCTTTTCGTCGCTGAACATCACCAGTTTGCCAGCGGTCCGATGCAGAAAATCAAAGGAGAGTTGCGTGCGCAATTGCGCCAGTTGATTGCGGCTGAAAAACGCCAGGCGTAGCAAGGCGATCGTCGTGCGCTGCACCTGCCGTGGCGTGCAATCGGCCATGAAATGCAACAGCCAGCGCCATTGCGCAGGGTCCGCTTGTGGCCGTAATGTCAGCGGCGAATTCGCACCGAACAAATAATGCGGCCATTGCGTCCAGACTGATGGATCGGCCAGCGGTGCGACATAGGAATAACTGAGTTGCGCACCATTGGCGTAACTGGCACCGGCCCCCGGTGCCGGCATCGCATCGACCAGCGTGACCTGATGCCCGGCTTCCAGCAGTCGATAAGCTGAGGTAACGCCGATGACACCGGCGCCCAATACGCATAGATGCATGATCTGTAATCCTATTGCGGGTAGTGCCGCGTGAGGTGATTCCACAGGCGATCGAGCAGCGGTCGTGTGCGTTCGCAATCGCGGTAGATCCGCACGTTCATCTGGCCGCACCAAAGCTCGGCCAGTGAAAGCTGCTCGATGCGCGCAGGATCGATTGCCAGTGTCAGGCGTCCGGCGGCCAGTTCTTCGGTGACGGCGCTGGTCGGCAGCCATGCGATGCCGTGTCCCTGGATCGCCATCAGCTTGAGTCCTTCCGCCAGGTCCGATTCAAAGCGCCGGAACAGATGCACCGGTTCGGCCGACGCACTCAAGATTTTTTCAACGATACGGGCAAGCGACGTGGTGGGGGAATAGCAGAGGAATGGTAACGGTTTGGCAGCTGTGCCGGGCAATGAAAAAATCGGCGCGCCGTCGGCATCCGCCTTGGTGTAGGGCCGGATCGGCTCCTGACCGACGTTGAGCATTGCGTACCGGTGGCTGTCGAGTTCGAGCGACTGGTACGCATGGTGATAGCACATCAGCAGGTCGCAATTACCTTCGACCAATGCCATGACGGCATCGTGCACATTGGTTGCCATAAGGCGTATCGACATCATGCCGGTTGTTTGTTCGACTTCCGTCAGCCATTTCGGAAAATAAGTCAGCGACAGCGTGTGTGGCATCGCGAAACTCATCTCGGCCTGACTGTCGGTGATCTGGCCGCGCAGCATCGCGCGGGAATAGGTGGTGTGTTCCAGCATTTCGCGGGCCTGCACCAGAAACAGTTTTCCGGCGGGCGTCAATCGGGTCGGATACGAGGCCCGGTCGAACAACTCGGCACCGAGCCAGTTCTCCAACGCGCGAATGCGGCGCGAGAATGCCGGCTGCGTCACATTGCGCAGTTTCGCCGAGCGACTGAAATTAAGTGTTTCAGCGACCGATAAAAAGTCTTCTATCCATTTTGATTCCATGATGAATCGCCTTTTAGTGACGCTGTGATTGTCAGAAACCTGCAGCGCGCTTCCTTGAAATTACTATACGCAAATGTTTAAAAACTGTCCCATGCCGTTTCGGCATTGTCGATAACAAAGATCGTGGCGAATTCGTAATGGCGAATAGCCATCGGCTCTTTTTGCGACACGTCAAAACAGGCGCGCCGTCGCCGAAATGTCGGTCCGCACGCGTATGTCGCTCGATTGTGCGAAATCAACTTCCTTAATAATAAAAACCGGATCATGTGGGTACCGCAAAAATCGAACAGTCATGTTCGACGTCGAACTTCGTAGCCCACAGGAAGCCTATGAAAAAGCCATCAGAGCGCGGAACATCCGCGCGTAAGTCAGCCGGTTCGCCAACCGCGAAGGCGAAGAAGCGGCGTACCAGCGAAATTTCCGAGGCGCAGGACGACAAAGGCATCGCCTTGCAAACGCTAATAGAATTACCTCGGCAGCCCGCGCCCAGCATCGCCGCCCGCCTGGTCAGCAGCGGTGCCGCGCCCGAGGTCGGCACGGTCATTTATGTACACGGTATCGGCAACAAGCCGTTGGCGTCTGTGCTGAAATGCCAGTGGGACCAAGCGCTGTTCGGCGCGCCGATGGGAGACCGCAGTCGGCTTGCGTACTGGGTCGATCGCGAACGCTATCCGGCACCGGAGGCCGCTACCTGCGCCGATGGGGATACCGTTTCCGGCGCCGCGAGTGCAGCCACCGCCGGTCTGGCACTCGGCGCACTGGCCGGTAACGTCACCGACGGCGATATGCGTGCAGTAATCGACCAGATGGCCGAAACGTCACAGCAGCGTGAGATCATGCTCGGCATTGCCAGTCACTTGCATCGGCAGGCCGATGCGCCGGTCGACTACAATCCGGGTGCGCGAGTGCTGCCGCTACCGGGATTTTTGCGGCGCCGTGTCACCAACTTGCTTACCCGCCTTTTCCTGCAGGATGTCTACGCGTTTCTGTTCGACGATGCCCGGCGTGCTGCGATGGAAGACGCGCTGATTTCTCGCCTTCGTGCAGGGGGCGGGCCGTTCATCCTCGTCGCCCACAGCCTCGGCTCGGCAATTGCCTATAACGTGCTGCGCCGCCTGCGCCACGAGGAGTGCTCTATACGGCTGCTGGTGACCATCGGGTCACCGTTGGGCATGGCCGAAGTCCAGGATGTCATGAAAAAGTGGGACGCCGGTCGTCGCCTGGCGGTGCCGGAATGTGTCGACCGCTGGATCAACGCCGCCGATGCGCTGGATATTGCCGCGATCGATGGCACGCTAGGCGACGACTTCGCTGCCAGCGACCGGGGCGTCGCAGTCGAAGACCATACCGGCGCGTCGGTGAATGCCGATGCGCCGTTGCACCCGCATTCCGCTACCGGCTATCTACGCGGTGCACAAGTGCGCGACGCGGTTCGGCAAACGGTTAGTAACGCCTTTCTGCAACTGGTCGGCAAAACCATCGTCATGCGCGACCTCGCCGACCAGATTGAAAACGGTACGCAAGACGCCCGCCATCCGGTATTGATCCAGCTGATCGGCGGTGAGGCTGATCAGGGATCGCTTGCCGATACGCGCGCGGCAGTGGTCGCCTCGGTGCGCGAACTGGTAACCGCCAGTGGTGCTGATCCCGATGCGATCGGTTTGCAGCAGATGAAGCGCTTCGTCGCCGCCGACCTCACGCGTCTTGAAATCGAATCACTGCGCTCGCTGTACCGGCAGTCGCGGATCGACAAGGTATGGCGCAATGCCACCAAGCGCGCGCTCATCAATCAATCGGCCCAAACGGTGCAGGCGCGTCCGGCCAATATGACGTACGGCGCGAGCGGGCAGGGGATCGGCTGGGCGGTGCTCGACAGCGGCATTCGCGCCGATCATCCACATTTTTCGAAGCATCGGAATATCGTCCGGCAGTGGGATTGCACGACGATCGGTGACGCAGTCGAGATCGCCGCTGGCGAACCGGGTTTTTTCGCGCTCGATGCCAATGGTCATGGCACCCATGTCGCCGGTATCATCGCCGGCGAGATGACGATCGCAGCCGGCCCCGGCATGGCAGAGGCGAACTTCGCCGGCATGGCACCGGCGACGCGCCTGTATGGGTTCAAGGTGCTCGAAGACGACGGCCAGGGCCAGGACGCGTTCATCATCAAAGCGCTCGACAAGATCGCCGACATTAATGAGAACGCCGGTGAATTACGCATCCATGGCGTCAACCTGAGCCTGGGCGGAGCTTTCGATGCAAGCGTCTATGGCTGCGGTCATACGCCGCTGTGTCAGGAGTTGCGGCGGCTCTGGCATCAGGGCGTGCTGATATGCCTGGCAGCCGGAAACGAAGGCTATGCGCTCCTGCAAGCCGACGCGGGACCGCTCGGGTCGAACATGGATCTGTCGATCGGCGATCCGGCCAATCTGGAAGAAGCGATTGCAGTCGGCTCGGTCCACAAGACCCGTCCGCATACCTTCGGCGTATCGTATTTTTCATCGCGCGGACCGACTGCGGATGGGCGGCGCAAGCCCGATGTCGTGGCACCGGGCGAGCAAGTGCTGTCGGCATGGCACCGGGCGCCGGCCGATGGCCAGAGCGCTAGTGACTTGTATATCGAAATGAGCGGCACCAGCATGGCGACGCCGCACGTGTCAGGCATTCTGGCGGCATTTCTGTCGGTGCGGCGCGAGTTCATCGGCTACCCCGACAAGGTCAAGCAGATTCTGCGCGCACACTGTACGGACCTCGAACGCGATCCGTATATCCAAGGCGCGGGATTGCCCAATTTGATGAAGATGCTGGCCAATACCTGATGCAGCAACCTGTTTGACAGGGTCCTAGTTGCCCTGGCGGATGCGTTCGATCCGCTCTGCGAACGAAGGATGACTGGACAGATACGGCATCGTGGCGTCGGATTTTTCGGCCATGATCTCGAATGCTTCGATCATGCCCGCTACCCCCACGCCGTTTGCTTTCAGCATGGCAGTTGCATAGTCATCGGCTTCGCGCTCGGCGTCGCGCGAATACTTCATGTCGAGTAACGCAGTGGGGATATTGGCTACCAGGGCAGAGACGTCGCCGACCATCAAGGTCATCACCGCGCCGATTGCAGTGCTCTGGATTACTCGTCGCATGAGGTGACGTTCGTGCAGGTGACCTAGTTCGTGTGCCAGCACGGCCATCAGCGCGTCATCGCTGTCGAGCAGTTCGATGATTTCATCGGTTAGTACGATTTGCCCGGATGGAAGGGCGAGAGCGTTCGGGCCGATGCTGCTCTTGCGAAAAAGGATATCGTAGTGCGGCATGCCGGGCTGCGGTGGACTGAGCATCTTGAAGCGCTCGACGATAGCATCGCGTCGTTGCTCGGGCAATTTGCTGGGGCCCAGCATGCCGCGGTCGAGCATCGCCAACGTCTGGCTGCCAATCGATCGATCAACGCTTTCGGGCAAGCGCTGCGCCAGGGCTTTCGACAAGACCGGCAGCACGAACAGGTACCCGCTCAACAGCAGGCAAAGCGTCAGCACGATCGCCATCACGATCCCGCGCCGGCTTTGCTGCATGCCCACCACGAACGATTCATCGAACCCGGTGCTGTGCAACAGATGCCGGAAGGCCTCGTTGTCGAGGATTTCAAGATACGCGCCATCGTCGAACGTGACCTTGCGGTGCGCATGGGCGCTGCGCTCGGACACTCGCAGTGCGGCTAGCAGAGCACTGCGGCCGATTTCGCCGTCGAGTGTCGCCACGCCTGCATCGACGGATAAGGTCACGGCGTATTTGCGTGATGTCTTGCCGTCGAAATAGTATGCAGGAATGGCCATGGCGGAGCGATCAGAGCGACAGGTCGAAATCGAGCAGGTCCGACATGCCTTCGCTGGTTGCCGATTGCTCGGCCTGCTTGCCGGCGATGAATTCGTCGAGACTGCCCTGTGGCTGTAACGACATCGATTCGATCCGGTATTTCATCGAACGAATGCGCGCGAACGGCGTGTATAGACCCAGCGTCAACACGATACCGAGCAAGTTGGTAAAAGCGATAAAAAGCATCGTGCCCCACTTGAGCGAACAGCCGAACTGATGCGCGCCAAGCCGGGTATTGTTCCATATTAGATTCTGAATAATCGCCAGGAATATCGGGAACAGCGTGAACATCCACACGTACAGTGAAACGAAGAAGAGGACGGTCGGCAGGGCCATGGCCGCTTTCATCGCACTGCCTGTAAAAGAGGCAAGAATACTGCCGAAAAACAGGATCGCCAGCACGACGACGCCTGCAATCGCAATTGCTGCCCCGATCAAGTAGGCAAGATAGAACTTGCCAGCGCCGGCGTGAAAAGAAAACGGCGTCTGGCCAAAACGGCTTTCATCATGCTGGTATTTCTTGATGCGTTGATGGGTAAAGGGTGCCAGCAGGTACAGCGTGAACAATGATGCCAGCGGCAGTGCAAGGTAATATTTGTAGGATTGGTAGAGGGTGCCGCGAAAAGCGAAGCGGATACCGCGATAGCTGGAGTTATACAGCTTGAACTGCAAGCTTTTCCAGATCAGCCACGGCGCTGCGCAGATCATCATGAACATGATTACAAAACCCAGCGCCAACGAATACCGGAATGCCAGGTTATAGGCAACGATCAGCCCCACGGCGGCAAGCCGCCCCTTGAGAATCGCCACCGGGTTGCCATGGTATTCGAAGCTTGATCCGGCAAGCTCCGTGTTGTCGTAGAAATAGCGGGTGCGCCGCACTTTGGCCCACGCGGAGTAGATTCCGAAGGTCAAGATCGTCAACAATACATTGACGATCCAGATGCCGAAATATTCCTTGCCGCTGCCGGTGAAGATGAAACGCACCGGACCGGACGTCGCGGCGGCCTGCGGTCGAGTGATGGTATCGGCAGCTTGCGGTGGCTCTTTCAACGCCTCATGCATCATGTTTTCCCCTATAAGTTATATTTTTTTCAACTTGAAGGAAGATGAATCATGAGCGGAAATCTGTCAAGGATTAGCTTGTCGGAAGCGCAACGCGGTTCAGGATTCGACCGTGACCCCGCGCCAGAAAGCAACGCGTCCGGCAATCTGCTTGGCTGCATCCTTTGGTTGTGGGTAGTACCATGCCGCATTTTTGTTGACTTGGCCGTCGACGACCACGTCGTAGTAACTGGCGGTGCCTTTCCATGGGCAGTCGGTATGATGATCGCTGGCTTGTAGCGCAGCCGGGTCGACTGCGGAAAGAGGAAAGTAAGAATTGCCTTCTACTACTTCGATGGCATCGGCCTGTGCTTCGGCGATGACTTTTCCGTTCCAGCTTGCTTTTGGCATGATTTTTCCTGATGAGGTCGGTGGGTGCGGTCAAGTATAGCCGTTTGCTCGACATGCGCTGGAGCAGTGGCTCTGGATTAAATGATTTCTACCAGTTCAGCCAAGTCGGCAGGCTACGCCGTCGCCGGTTGGCTAGTGCGCGAGCGAGGTGCTGGCACGCTAACATCTTGCCGACTGCATCGTAGAAATAATGCATTCGAGACGTAAATGTTTCTAAATTAAAATAAGACCGTGTCGAAGGGGTACACTCATCGTCGCTCTTTCCTATAAATCAAAGGTCATCCATGAAGCCAATCGCACTCGCACTCGCCCTTACCTGCTTTTTTAATGTTGCGGCACAAGCCGCTGACCGCCTGCCCACTATTCCCCCTGCGAGCTACACCGATGAACAAAAAAAAGCGGCCGACGAATTCATGTTGTCGCGCAAGGTGCCTGTTTTCGGCCCCTTCGAACCGCTGATGCATAGTCCTCAAGTGATGAGCCAGGCACGTGCGATGGGCGACTACCTGCGTTACAACTCGGCGCTTGGCAACACCTTGAGCGAACTGGTGATACTGATAACGGCACGGGAATGGACCCAGGACTTCGAATGGTACGTGCACTATCCGATCGCTCTCAAGGCCGGCATCAAGCCCGAGATCGCCAATGCGATCGGCGACGGCCGGCGCCCGACCGGCATGAGCGAAGATGAAGAAATCGTTTATGATTTCTCGGTCGAGCTGCACCGGAACAAGCGCGTATCCGACCGCACTTACGATCGCGCGGAAAAGCGTTTCGGTAATAAAGGCGTCGTGGATTTGACGGGTATCAATGCGTATTACACGCTGCTGGCGATGCAGTTGAACGTGGCCCAATATCAAGTGCCGAAAGACTTCAAGCGCTTGTCGCGTTTTCCGGAGTAATCGGGGCAACTTGTCGCCATGCATGCGCCGAACTGGAGCGGCATGGACGGCTGCATGGCGTGAAAGAACAAGAGGAATACAAGCCAATCATGGAAAAAACCATTCAAGCTTTCAACCAGCGTGGCAAGGATTTTTTGCCCGGAAAACTGGGAATCATGGTGACAGACGTCGGCACTGGCACGCTTGCCGTCGAGCTAGCGGTGACCACATCGCATCTCGCACCGAACGGCTT